>NZ_JBGCCM010000050.1:0-77543 GCF_041262085.1 Catenulispora sp. GAS73 | reverse complement strand
GGGCTGAACACCACCGAAACCACAGGGCCGGTGTGCCCCTGAAGGATCGGGCCGGGCTTGCCCGTGGCCGCATCCCACAACCGAGCCGTCCCATCGGCACTTGCGGTGGCGAGGGCACGCCCGTCCGGGCTGAACACCACCGAAACCACAGGGCCGGTGTGCCCCTGAAGGATCGGGCCGGGCTTGCCCGTGGCCGCATCCCACAACCGAGCCGTCCCATCCCAGCTGGCGGTGGCAAGGCTATGCCCCTTCGGGCCAAACGCCACTAGCGTCAGACGGTCGGTGTGGCCCCGAAGGATGAGCCCAGGTTTGCCTGTGGCCGCGTCCCACAAGCGCGCCGTGCCGTCATCGCTGGCAGTAGCGACGGCGCTCCCGTCGGGACTGAATACAACCGACCAAACTGGGCCGGTGTGTCCCTGAAGGACCGGGCCGGGCTTGCCGGTCGCCGCGTCCCACAGCCGAGCAGTCCCATCGATGCCGGCGGTGGCGAGCATCTTCCCGTTGGGACTAAATTCTGCTGAGGTCAGACCTAATGCCCCGCTGACAAGCCTGTCTCGCAGAGGCAGGCTGGCTGCGGCAAATAGACTTGCGGCGGCGTCAGGAGATGCGCTCGTTCGATAGGCCTGGATCGCAAGGAGCGAGGCGAGGTCCGGGTCGGTGTCGAGCAGCGCAGTGGACTGAGCGGCCAGTCGGCCTGCATCGGAAACTCGCCGCTCGGAGACAGCACGTTGCCGCTGTATGTAGGCGATGCCTGCTGCGGTGGTGGCGAGGATCAGGAGGGCGGCCAGGGCGATGTTAAGGCGATGGCTACGACGGACAGCAGCTCGTTGACGTTGATGGCTGGCACTCAGAAATTGTTCTGTAGCGGTCGGCAGTCGGCGTTGCCGAGACCAGTCGAGCCCTTCGGACAGTGCAGTGCCATCCAGGAGGTCACGGTCGTCATGATGCTTCTCCCAAAGGGTGCGCTGATCGTCGGCGCGGTGCAGCCAGCTGTGGAAACGTCTGTTCTGAGCGACCCAAGTACGCAGATCTGGCCAGTACCGGATTAGCGCCTCATGGATCAGCTCAACGGTGGGTTGCAACTCGGCGCTGCTGTTTATAGTCCCGGAGGTGATGATCCGGTGGTCTTGCAGCGCGGCCAGCACCGCATCGACGTCGCTGGTTCCAGCGGAACTGGCGGCATCGGGTAGGTCAGCCGCCAGCTCGCGCAACGTGCTCACGAGCGCCGGTTGTCGCACGGCGAGCATCTGGTCGTCGTCGCCAACAGTACGGACTAGCGCGGTGAGAATGCGCTGCGCAATCAAGTGCTGTCCGGCGGACAGTTGCTCGATTGTCTCGTTGCACCAGATAGCAAGACTTCCGGTTACCCCGCCGATGCCATGATACGCCTGATGGGTGAGATAGCCCTCGTTAAGGCACTTCTCCCACAGCTTGCTGAGCGCCAACTCCAACGGGGCCAGCAACGTCACGGGTGCCCCGCGGGCGCCAGACAGAACATCGTCGATAATCCGTTCGGGCAGACCAGCCTCGAAACGGACGCCGACAGCTCTTGCCGGTCGCACGATGATGTCGTGTAGCTCCGTCCCGTCCAAGGTGGCGGGCACATTCACCACGCGCGGTACGGCACCGAGCAGCTCAGGCGCCAAGGCCGCTAGCCGGGGATAGAAGTCATCGCGCAGGACCAACATTACGGCCACCGGACCGCTGCCTGCCGCCGCCAGCGCGAGTTGGCCAACGGCGCTGTGGACTGCAGCTTCCGGTCCGCCTTCAGCGATATGCGGGTCGCTGAGCAGTTCCTCGAACTGATCGATGACTAGTAGTACCCGATCGAACTCCGGCCGGTCGGCTAGAAGACGCTTGGCTGCGGCTGCGATACCAGCTGTAGTGGTCTCGGGCAGCACGCGATCCAATGCTGCCGACAGGTCTCGGCCTGGCCGTGTCAGCAATGGCAGCCACCGCTCGCTACCGGTGATCGCCCCGCGAGCCAGCTTCGGCAGTACCCCTGCCTGCACCAATGACGTCTTACCGGAACCGGACGGGCCTAACAGGAGGATCCCTCGATGCTCGGCCAGTGAGTTCAGCAGCGGGTTCACGGCGGCGTCACGGCCATGGAACCGGTATGCGTCCTCAGCGGTGAACGCATCCAGGTACAGGTACGGGGAGGACTGCGTCGCGCACAAGTCCGCATGCAGCTGTTGCAAGACCTGCGTGGGTGTGGCGTACACGATCCCCACGCCTCGCAGGTATGGGTCCGCTGGCTCGATCGAAGTGACCATGCCGATCACCCGCCGAGTGTCCTCGTCCACCACTGGCCCGCCGCTGAACCCCGTCGTCAGGTCGTTTGCGTTGGTGAGCTGCAACAGCGTACCTGTTACTGGGTCAGTGAACAGATCACCAGCGGTTCCATAGCCGAAGCGGCCTCCACTGGGTGCGTTACCTGGGAAACCGAAAGAATGCACCTTGTGGCGCGCGCATCCGGCAGCCGAGCCCAGCACTACCGGCGTCGCTCCTGCCACGGCCGCATCTAACTGCACGAGGGCAACGTCCAGCCCGTCCGGGCTATGCCATGAATCGGCAACAACCTGTCCGGATGCCGGTGAGGCACCCGGTACCTGCGGGAACAGTGCCTTGATTCTCCCAGCGGGACCACTCCCTGCCGCGATCAGCACGTGGGCACACGTAATCAACAGGGTATCGGTTACGAGGAAACCGGCACCCGTCACTTTGTCGGCGTTGTTCAAGATCTGAGCAACCGACATCGAGATTTTGGATACCGCGCCTTCGCCGGAATTGCCCGGTCCGACCACCGGCTAGTCCCGCCCCGGTTCGTCGTGTTTTCCGTCCCAGGTTACCTTCACCTTCAAGTGGCAGTTCGCCGCTGTCTTTGTGATCACCACGCCGGCCTGGACTGCCAGATCGACCCCGAACTCCACCTCGACGGAGGAGGGGACAGCCTTGCGCATCTGGTCCAACACCGTACGCGACGCCTCCACCACGGGTTCCAACGCTGCCGACAGGCTAACCGGCAACTCTGCGATCGCTGCACTGATCCGGCCAGCTTTCACCGGTCCCTCAGCGCCGGCAGCTGCCTCCACCAGGATTGAACCCCCGCCGTCCAACTCAATCCGTGCAAGCTCCACGCATGACTCCTTCTCTACGCCCTGACACATACCGCAGGATCCCGACTTCAGAGAGTAGTCAGACGCCAGCGCCGACGCAGCTAAACTCGCAAACACCACGGCTGCCCCTGGTGCTACGTCGCCACCGCCCGCCTCGAGAAGGCACTAGCCGCCTTCGATCACCGCGACCAAGTCGAGATCGTCCACCGCTCCTTCGAACTCGATCCCGGCCACGACCCTGCTCACATTGAGCCGGTGCCCGCCTACCTCGCCCGGCGATTCGGCCCCCAGGGCCCTGCCATGGACGACCAGGTCGCGATCCTCGCCCGCCGCGAGGACCTGCGCTACCGCACAGACCGCCTGGTCGGCTCCACCCTGGACGCCCACCGCCTGCTGCACCTGGCCAAAGACCACGGCCGCCAGCACGAACTGCTGACCGCCCTGTTCCAGGTCAATTTCGCCGAGGCCCAGACCATCTTCACCCGCCCCGCCCTGCTGGAGCTGGCGGTGAAGGCCGGGCTGCCGCGCGCGGCAGCCGACGCGGTTCTCGCGGACCCCACGGCCTACCTGGATGAGGTCCGGGCCGACGAAGCCGAAGCGGCCAGCCTGGGTGCAGGAGGCGTGCCCTACTTCCTCATCGACCGCCGCCACGCGCTGTCCGGAGCCCAGCCCACCGAGGCCTTCGCCCAAGCTCTGCGCGTCGCGTGGGACGAACAGCGCCCGGCCCAGTTCGATGCCGGCACCGCGGTGTGCCGACCTGACGGCACCTGTGCCGTCCCTGGCACCGACGGCGGCCAGGTCGCCTAACGGCGCCGGTTCCCGGCCGGGCTGATCCCCGTCATCAGCGCCACCATCCGGATGAGCAGCGGCGTCGCCGGCCCGAGTGTCGCAGCCCGGCTCCCGCCGTCGATCTCTATCTGCGCCCTGACGGTCCTGGCAGCGTGTACGTCCCATGAGGGCAGGCGGTTCCTCCTCAAAGGGTTCGACGTCTGCCACAGGGCCCTCGCCGGGACGTCTTTCAGCCACGTCCCCGACGACCGTCTCCGATCGGACCGGGGCGCAGGTCACGGCGTCCCCGGAGCACGCCAGATTCGACTACCAGTTCGGCGGCGCCTACCCGCATCCGGACGGCGTGCGTATCGTGTCGCGAGACAGCACCGCCAGCCCTGCGGCCGGCCTGTACAACATCTGCTACGTCAACGCCTTCCAGGTCCAGCCCGGAACCGACGACTGGCGGCAGAAAAATCACCCGGACCTGCTGCTCCGGGGCCGCCGCGCTGGCACAGGTCGAATACGGCTGGATCGACGGCTGTGCCGCCAAGGGCTTCCAGGCCATCGAGCCGGAAGGCGTGCCACGGCTTAGGATCGAAGATCTCGGTGGTTCGCCGCGACCACGACGCCACAGCCCCGGGAAGCGCGACGTACGTCTACAAGGCCTGCTGAACCCCGTGCAGGCGGGGGCCCCACCCGGGACTTATTGAAGGCCTCGTGGGGAACCTGTGGCGGCTGCCGGCGACGACCGCGGCACTCAGCCGGGCGTGTCGAAAGGACTGGGGCACGGTCATTGCGTCAACGTCTAGCGGAAGGCTGCCGCGTGGGGTAGAAGGTCCTGCGCCCCGGTCTGGTAGTGCAGACCGTGGCGGGCCACAGCGGGGCCCACCACGGTTGTTCCTCGCTGACCCGCTCAGCTCTGGGTGAAGGTGACGGGGTTGGTGTAGAAGGTGTTTCCGTTGAACTCGGCCTGCTGCGTGGTGGCCGGGTTGTTCAGGGCGCTGAGCGGAAGGGTCCAGCTGTAGGTGTTGCCGTTCTGGGTCATGTTCGGGCTCACGCCGGTGACGGGTGCCCAGCTCCACCCGCTGGACAGGCTCTGGTAAAGGGTGTTGTTCTCGATCATGTAGTCGGCGCCGAGTGGACTGGTGGACGGGGCGGGCAACTGGAAGCCGGTGGCCTGGTCGTTGTCGGTGTTGATGAACACGTGATGGAACGGCGCCGCGGCGTTGAAGGTGGCAGTGAACGTCTCGGTGGTGCCGTTCATGCAGGCCGAGTAATTGGTGATGTCACCCGAGCCGGCGACCGGCGTGCAGTTTCCACCGCCGCCAGTGCCGCCCCCACCGCTGCCGCTGGCGGCGCTCTGGGCCAGCTCGTCGCTCCAGTAGGTTCCAGTCGGCAGAGTGTTCCATGGGTTGGGCAGGTTGCCGTCGGTGACGTAGAGGTAGCCTGCGTTGCGCTGCTTGGACAGGCTGACAGCGTTCTCCATGTCGGCCTGGGTCGGGGTGTTGTAGATCAGGTGCCAGAACTTGTCGGGGTTGGTGGAGTTCAGCTCCCACGCCGGCGCGGTCCAGCCGGTGTAGTCGGCGTAGGTTCCCTCGAACATCACCAGGACGTCCGCGGCGTCCGAGTAGCACTGCTCGGCACCGACGCCGGGGTTGTCGACGGTGAGTGCGCCGGAGTAGTTCTGCTTGGTGAAGGTGTTGATGGCCTCGTAAAGGCTGACGTGGGCGTTGTTGGTACCGCAGTCGGCCAGGCCGTCGTCGAAGAATATGCCGGCCAGGCCGTAGCTGCCGTACCAGCTGTACCAGCTGTTGACGTCGGCTTCGGCCTGTGCGGTCCATGCGTCGGTGGTGGTCTGGCCGTCGCGGGTGGTGCGCCCGGTGGTGCCGAAGTAGCCGGTGTCGACGTAGCCGATCACGTGGACCCCGGCGTTCGTGGCGGCCTGGATGGCGTTGGCGTAGCCCTGGTCGAATGCCGATCCGGGGCCGGAGTTCGGGTTGGCGATGGCGATGCCGACCGCCGGTGTGCTCTGGTTGAGCTGGGTCCAGAAGGTGCTCCCCGGAGTCCCGTTGGGGTTGAAGTAGGCGGGCACTGCGATGTGCTGGACGGTGGCCGTGTTGGCGGCCGCCGCGCCGGGTAGGCCGAGCGCAGCCATACACAGCGTGACGGCGACGGCCAGGATCCGTGTGCGCGGGCGCCAGAGGATTCGGCGCATTGCGTTCCTCCACTTTCGAACGGTGTACGCCGGGTTCGGACGAGCCCGGCGGTGGTGCCGTGTCGGTGGTGCTTGTGGTGCGGCCGGACCTCGCCGAAATGGCGCGGCCCGGGGATCGGGGCCGGTCAGCCTCAGGCGGGCTGGCCGGGGCAGACGACGCGGTCGAAGTGGTCTGCGATCTCCGGGCGGACCGGCGTCACCGTGATCGGGGTGCCGCCGGACCGCAGCGAGGTGGTGGCCGCGACCGCTGCGGCGACGGCCTCGCGGGCGGCGATGGGAGAGGTCTGGGTCGGTCCGCCTTCGGCCGCGAAGCGGAGAAACTCCGCGACCAGTGCCGCGTCGGCGCCGCCGTGCAGGCCGTCGTCGGCGGCGACGGGGACGACGAGGTCGGCCTCGGCCCGGAATCCCGAGCGTCGGCTGTTCCAGACCTTGATGTGCGCCGGATCACCGTCGATGCCGTCACCGAAGTTCTCCAGGCGCCCGGCGTCGCCGATGACGGTGTAGTTGCGCCAGTAGTCCGGGGTGTAGTGGCACTGCTGGTAGCTGGTGAAAACTCCGTTATCCAGCTGGCTGACCATCAGTGAGAGGTCTTCCACGTCGATGACCGGGTTGAGGTCCCGCAGCCGGGACGGCGGCCAGACGCCCAGGTCGAACCAGTCCGTCACGACCGCGTCGCCCCAGGACCCGTCGGCCTCCGAGCCAGGATGGCGGCGGTGCGGGTTGTCCCCGTACACAGTCAATCCGCCGAGAGCGACCACGCGCCGGGAGTAGCCGCCGGCCAGCCAGTGGATCACGTCCAGGTCGTGAGCGCCCTTCTGCAGCAGCAGACCGGTCGTCTTGGACCGTTCGGCGTGCCAGTCCTTGAAGTAGTAGTCGCCTCCGTGGCCGACGAAGTGCCGGCACCACACCGAGCGGACTTCGCCGACGGCTCCGTCGTCGATCAGGTCCCGTATCGTCCGCAGCATCGGCAGATGGCGCAGATTGTGGCCGACGTACAGGCGGGTGCCGGTCCGGGCGGCGGCGGCCAGAACTTCATCGCAGTCCTCGAGGCTAATCGCCATCGGCTTGTCGACGAACACCGCGATCCCGGCGGCCAGGAAGAACCCGGCAGGGGCGGCGTGCAGGTGATCGGGGGTCAGCACGAACACCGCGTCGAGCTGGTCTGCGAGCATGTCCCGGTAGTCGTGGTGGACCGCGACGTCGGCGCCAAACAGCTGTCGCGCCTCAGCGCGGCCGCGTGGGCGCGGGTCCGCGCAGGACACCACCCGCGCGACGCCGGGTTGATGGGCGTGAGTGGCCATCTTGGCCCGCTGTCCGACTCCGACGACGCCGATACGCAGCTCAGGCACGCCTCATCCCTTCGTTCCGGTGAGGGCGATGCCTTCAATGACACGCCGCTGCAAAATCACGAACACGACGATCACAGGGACAGTCGCCATGAGAGACCCGGCCATCAATTCCGGGTAGTTGGTCAAGAACTGGCCCTGTAGCGAGGCCAGGCCCGCCGAGAGCGGCATCTTCTGCGGGTCGGTGTTGACCACCAGCGGCCACAGCAGGTCGTTCCAGGACCAGATCGTCGTCAGGATGCCGAGCGCGATCAGGCCCGGCCTGGCCAGCGGCAGCATCACGCTCCAATAGATCCGCAGTGGGCCGGCGCCGTCCAGCCGGGCCGCCTCCTCCAGCTCAGCGGGTAGAGCCAGGAAGAACTGGCGCAGCAGGAACGTGCCGAAGGCGCTGAACATGCCGGGCAGGAACAGGGCGGTGCGGGTGTTGAGCAGGTGCAGGTTCTGGATGATCTGGTACTGGGGGATGATCAGCAGCTGGCTCGGTACCAGAAGGATCGACAGGAACACCGCGAACAGCGCGCTGCGGCCGGGGAAGCGCAGCCGGGCGAAGGCGAAGGCGGCCATCGAGCAGAACAGCAGCTGCGCGGCAGTGCGGGCCAGTGTGTTGATGACGCTGTTGACGGCCATGGCGGCGAACGGGACGGTGTCGAACACCGCATGGTAGTTGGCTGCGTGCCACTGCTGCGGCAGCCAGGTCGGTGGGATCCGGGTCGATTCGGTCAGGGACTTGAACGAGGTCAACAGTTCCCACAAGAACGGGCCGGCCATGGCGATCGACGCCGCGATCAGGAACGTGTGGGCGCCGACCGATCCCCAGCGCCTACGCATAGTGCACCCACCGCTTCTGGAGGCGGAACTGCAGGCCTGTGAGGGCGACTGTGACCGCGAGCAGCAGGAAGGCGATCGCGGCTGCGTAGCCGCGGTTGTTGTTCACGAAGGCGTCCTGGTAGAAGAGGTAGACCACGGTCCGGGTCTGGGGCAGCGCCGGGTTGGTCTGGCCGACCATGACGTACACGAGGTCGAAGGTCTGCAATGTGCCGATGACCGACAGCACCGTGACGAAGAACAGGCTGGGGCTCAGCAGCGGCAGCGTGATGGCGAAGAACTGGCGAACCGGACCGGCTCCGTCGATCTGCGCGGCCTCGTAGAAGTGGCGCGGGATGGACTGCAGCCCGGCCATGAGGATCACCATGGTGTAGCCGACCGAGGACCACATGCCGACCGCGGCGACCGCTATCAGCGCGGTGTGCGGGTCACTGATCCAGTACGGGCCGTGGATCCCTACCTTGGCCAGCAGGGTATTGATCAGGCCGGAGTCGCCCGCGTACAGCCAGCGCCACACGACGGCCACCGCGACCGGCATCGTCACCACAGGCAGGAACAGCAGGGCCCGGTAAAAGCCGACTCCGCGTCGGCCGGGGCGGGCCAGGACCGCGGCGAGCACCAGCGCGACCGGGACGCCGGCCAGCCCGAGCAGGCAGTACCACGCGGTATTGACGAATGCCGAGCGCAGGTCCGGGTCGTGGAGCAGTTGGCGGTAGTTGGACAGGCCGCTGAAGGTGTGGCCGCCGAACGGCCCCCAGGTGGTGAAGCTGTAGTAGAAGGTCTGAACCACCGGCCACAGGTAGAACACCGCCAGCCCCAAGGCGGTGGGCGCCAGAAAGAACACGGCCCATCCGGCCTCGCCGCGCCGCCGCCGGCGGGCCGTCCGGGCCGGGCGGCCCGCCGGGGCGGGCGCGAGAGCCGAAGCCTTCGCGCCCGCCAACGTCACGAGCCCTCCTTGGCCAGCGCCGCGTTCATCTGCTCCGCGAGGTCGGCCGCGACAGTGCCGACCGGCTGGCTGCCGTCCCAGGCCTTGGTCAGCAGGTTCGCCTCCAGGGTGTTCCAGGCCGCGGTGTCGCGCGAGACCGGCAGCGGCACGGCGTCGAGAAGCTGGTCCAGGAACACGTGCAGCTGGTACTGCGGGTAGGCCTGGACCCATGCCTGCTGCGTGCCGTTGTAAGCCGGGATCACCGTGCCGGTGTCGGCCTCGATCTGCGCGGCCTGCTGGGAGCCGAGGAACTCGGCGAACTTCTCCGCCTGCGCGGTATGCGCGGTGTGCGCGGACACGACGTTGGCCAGTCCGTGGATGACGGTGGCCTTCTTCGCGCCGGCCGGCAGCGGCGCCACGTCGATGCCGGTCTTGGTGCCGTCATTGCCTGCGAACGCCTTGGCGTCCCACGAACCGCCCCAAAACATGGCGAGCTTGCCGGACTCAAACATGTTCAGCGGAGCGGTGTCCGTCATCTGCTTCAGGCTCGGCGAATCCTTGGCCGCGATCAGATCGGTCCAGAATTTCAGGCCCGCAATGGTGTTCGGGTCCGCGTAGCCGGACTGCTTGCCGTCCGGGGAGACGACATACCCGCCGGCCTGGAAGATCGTGTCGTAGAAGTTCTCCTGCCCCTCGAGGGTGGCCCCGACACCGTAGACCCCCTTGGCCGGATCGGTGAGTTTCTTCGCCGCCGCTTGGAAATCGGCCCACGTCCAGGACGCGGTGGGGTAGGCGACGCCGGCGGCGTCGAACAGGGCCTTGTTGTACCAGAGCCCGACGGTGTCGAAGTCCTTGGGCAGCCCGTACTGCACGCCCTTGTACTGGTAGAGCTTGACCAGCGACGCCGGGTAGACGGAAGTGTCCTGGTGCAGGTCGGTCAACGGCTTGATGACGTTGTTGGAAGCGTAGAGCTGGAAGTTCGGACCGTTCATCCAGAACACGTCCGGCGCCGCTCCACCGGTCGCCGCGGCCTGCAGCTTCGTCCAGTAGTCGGCCCACGGCGTCTGCTGGATGGTGACCGAGATGTCGGGGTTCTGCGCCTCGAAGGCCGTGATGATCTTCTGCATGGCCGGAACCTGCGTGGCGTCCCAGACCCCGTAGCTGAGCGAGACCTTGCCGCCCGCCGAGCCGCCTGCCGAGCCCTTGCTGCTGGAACACGCGGCCATCGAGGCGACCAGCGCCAAAGATGTGGCCGCAGCAGCCACTGCACGTATGCCCATGTCTCACCACCTTGATCATGTCGGAGGGGAAATATTTTCGCGCTGAGTGTTACTAATTCGGGGAAGAGTGTCAACCCTCCACGACGGAACCGCGCACTTCGAGTGCGAATTCGGGCCGCGAATCGAATGCTCTGCGGTGATTTGCTGGGATTTAGGTGGCACAGTAGACGGTAGCGCAACTGGCGTGCGCGCCCGGGCGCGTGGTTTGATTATCACCGTCATCATGAATATTCGAACGAGACTCGTACGACGACCGCAGCAGTGGGGTGGACATGAGTGAGCTGAGCGTCAACGGTGCCGACACGGTTTTACTGCGCCGATTGCGGCTGCTTTCGGTGGTCGACGCGCTGCGCAAGGCCGGCCCTCAGCCGCTGACCGTGCTCGCCCGGCAGACGGGGCTGTCGCGGCCGATCATCCAGACGCTGGCCGAAGAGTTGACCGATCTCGGCTGGGTCGCCTCGACGCCGCCGACCGAGCCGAACGGCGTGGGACGTCCTGCTCGCGTGTTCCGGTTCCGCGCCGAGTCAGGGAGTGTCGCAGGGCTGGACATCGGCGCGCACGCAGTGACCGCACTCGTCACCGATCTGGACGGCGAGGTCCGCGGGCGCAGCCGACTGGCAGTGAGCCCGGCGGCGCCGGCATCCCAACGTCTTCAGGCGGCCAAGTCGGCGCTGGCCGAGGCCTGCTCCGCCGCGGGCCTCCAGCCGCGAGCCCTTCTCCAGGTCGGCGTCGGCAGCACCGGCGTGATCGAACATTCCGGCCGGGTGGCGCTGTCCGTCGCCTTGCCCGGCTGGACCGGTGTCGACATCCCCGCAGCCCTGGCCGATACCGTGTCGTGCCCGGTCGTCGTCGAGAACGACGGTCGCGCCGCCACCCTGGCCGAACGATGGCGAGGCGCCGGGCGGGACGTCGACAACCTGGTCTACATCCACGCCGGCCTTCGGACCGGCAACGGCGTCATCGTGGAGGGCAGGCTCCTGCGCGGCCACACCGGAGCCGCCGGCGAGATCGGCGCCCTGCCCGCGTCCGGATGGGCCGAGGCCCCGACCCACCTGCTCGGCTTCCCGGGGCTCGACCACGACGCCCGCCCCGAGCAGATCGCCGAGTTCGTCTTCGCCCGCGCGCGAGAAGGCGACCGGGCCGCCCTCATGGCCACCGAGCGCTACGTCCGGGCCCTGGCCGGTGGCGTCGCGGCCTTGGTCCTGACTTTCGACCCGGAGCTCGTCGTCCTCGGCGGAGGCATCTCCCGATCCTCCGACCTGGTGTTGCATCAACTCGCCACCGAGTTGCACCGGGTCTGCGTCCGGGTGCCGCCGCTAGTGGCTTCCAGCCTCGACGCCGAGTGGGTCGTGATCGGCGCGGTGCGGGTAGCGCTCGACGCCATCGAGCGGCGGTACTTCGTCCCCGGCGAGTCGGAGCCTCTGGCGCCGGCACCGGCACCGGTACCCGCGTGACGTGCCGAGCTCTCAGCACGTGCGATAGACGTAGCCGCTTCCCGACTTGGGGCTGACGCCGTGGTCACGACGCACCACCGACAGCTTGGTACCCCAGGACTTGCAGGCGGCGCCGAAACCCGTGTCGTCGTATTCGACGTCCACGACATGCAGGTCGAAGGCTGTCGCGTACTGGGCACATTCGTCGGTGGAGCCGCACTGCTCGACCACGGCGAAGTCGAAGCCGACCTGTTTGCGTCGATCGGATAGTTCGGCCGCGTTCTTCTGAGCGATTGCCAATCCGTCGGCGTGAGCGTGCGCGACCAGCAGTTTGGCGAACTCGACGTTGTCCTCGGCGGTGAGGAGCCCGTTGGAACGGCCGTAGGAGTCCACATTGTCCGGCTCGATCGCCTGAAAGCCCTTGCTCGCGCACCCGTCGATCCACCCGGCTTCAATCTGGGTGAGCCGGGCGCGCTTGTCCGGGGTGGACACGTCCAGGAGCGGCTCGCCCCAGTCCTTGTCGATGACGAGGTCGCCCCCGCCCGCCTTCAGCAGCAGGTCGGGGTGGTTCGTCTTCCACCAGTTGATCGCCTCGTCGCCCGGCTGGGTCTGGTAGGCGTTGATGTAGCAGATGTTGTACAGACCCGCCGCAGGAGCGGCGGTACTGTCCCGAGACACAATGCGCACGCCGTCCGGCGGCGGGTATGCCCCGCCAATCTGGTAGTCCCACTTGGCGCCTGGCTGCGGCAACGCAACAGTCTTCCCTCCAGGCCCGGAGCCGGCGGAACCCACGGTGCTCGCCGGCATTGACGCCGGCGGCGGCGACGGCTCCTCTACGCTGCTCTGCGAGCATCCGCCCGCGGTCAACACCAGGCCGATCAAGGCTGCGCCGATGCCGAGGGCGCGCGAATGAGGCGTAAACATCCGTGCATGTCCTTAGCTATTTACAACACATTGCTTTGAGGATACGGACGCCGGTGCATCGTTGGCCCTCGGCGCGCCGGTGCCGCAATTCGCCGACGCGCGCGGTGAGCAGGCCGCCGCGACGTTTCGCGGATTCATTTCCCAACAAGCATGCAAGTCCGAATCCACAGCGACAAGGCAACGCGCACGCGCGGTGCGCGAACCGGCCTCTTCGCGCACCGCGCGTGCGCGTTCCCTCCGTGGTATTCGAGCACCCGGCCAGAACTCAATCATGGAACGCTGGTTCCGCCCGCTGCGCGCGGAGCTGGCCGACCGCACCCTGATCTGGAGCGCGCGGCATCTGGTCCGGCTGCTGCGCGAGTCCGAGGAGCACTACAACAGCCACCGCCCGCACCGCAGCCTCGGCCAGGCCACACCTATCCGGCCGCTACTCAACAACGTGATCGGTCTCGACGGGTTTCGCGTACGACGGAATGATCGCGCCGGAGGCGTGATCCACGAATACACGCGGGTCGCGTAGTTTTCGGCACTCTCATCCATGACTCGGCGTCCTGCACCGAATGCTCGGCATCAATGCGTCGAGCGAGCGGGCACGCCGGGCCATTGAAGCTCCCGCCGCGTGCGGCCCGGCCCGGTCGATCATCCATGCGCCGCCCTCGTCGCCGATGAGGACATTGTGCCGACGAGATCCGCATGCATAAGCCAGTCCCCTGGCCAACAGTGATCGGCTCACGCCTCGCGCAGGATCGATCTGCCCTCGCGCAGCCAACTCGCGGCGGTGTGCTCTTCGAGGACGCCGTCCTCGAGCACGCCGGGGACGAACACCTCGTTGGCGCGCTCCGGCGGGAAGCTGGTGTCGCCGTAGACGTCGCCGATGAGGAAGGCGTCGATCTCGCCTTCCGGCTGCGGAAAGTACAGGGAGTAGAAGACCACCTGCGCGCGGATGGTCTTGGCCCACAGGGTGCCGCCGTCGTCGCCGTGGTCGCACTGCACCACGGTCGCCACTTCCAGGGTGCCGCCGATCGCGGCCGCGATGCCGTACCGGAACAGCGCCGCCTCGGCCCAGACGTCGCCCTGCACGACCAGCAGACTGCCGTAGCCGTCGCCGCCGGCGGTCGCGTCGAGCGTGCCGTCGACGATCAGGTCGCCGCGGATCGCGACCGCGTAACCGGAGGCCGCACGCTCGTCGTATTCCAGCATGTCCGCGACGTCGGCGACGTGGAGGTCGCCGTCGTAGAACCGGACGCGCTCGAACCTGGGGAAGTCCGGCCAGACGACGCCGGGCATCCGCTCCTTGGCCGCTTCAAGCGGGATCTCCTCGAAGTCCTCGACCGCGACCGGAGTACGGCCGCTGTCACCGACGGTGCGCACCCGCGGCGGCCCGAAGTCCTGCCGCGGAACCGGACGCACCCTGCTCGGAGCCGCTTCGGCCGCACCGTCGAAGTACACCGCGCCGCGGAATCGGTACGGCGCGCGCGTCGTCATCCACCCGGTGAACAGGTGGCCGGCGCCCCATGGCAGGACACTGGTGAGGCGATACGGCGGGTCCGCCGCAGGCAACGCCTGCAGCACGCCATCGCGGCCGAGCACGCCGACGAATCCGTCCTCGCCGGCGACCAGGAAGCCGTCGCGCCGCGGATCGTAGTGCAGACACTCGAGGTCGAGGTGGCGAACACCATCACAGCGCACTGGGAGTTCGCCGGGCGCGGCGAGATAGAGCTGGCCCACGTCACCGCTCACCGCGAGGCTGCCATCGGGGGCGTAAACAGCGTCGGTGAGCGGCGCGGTGCCCGAGAACCACACGTCCACCTCGCCGTCGGCGGAACGCCGCAGCAGCCGGCTGCCCGCGACGAACAGCGTGTCGCCCTCCGGCGCGGCGACCGCGCAGACGACGTTCCCGCCGGTGAACGACGGCTCGACCCGCAGCTCCCCGCTCCCCGGAACGAGCGTCGCGACGAAGCCGTCATCCCCGGTGACCCAGATGACCTCACCGATGCGAGTCAGCCCGTACAGGCACCCCGAGAACCCGGTCCGGACCTCCCGCACACCCTCCTCGCCGCCAACAATCGCGAGATAGCCGTACTCCCCTGCGACGACCGCCGTCTCAGCGTCGAGCGGCAGCACCGCGCGCAGCCCCTGGGCATCGAGCCGCTCGGCACGCCACCCCTCGTCGTCGAGCCACAGCACCGCACTCTCACCGGCGCCGCCGGCAGCCCAGACGACACCGTCATGACCGGCGGCGAGCGCGAGCGGCCCCGGTATGTTGCCGAGCAGCGGGTGCCCGTCTTTCAGGAACGCATCCATGGGCCCTGACACTATTGTCGGCGACCGACATGCCGCGGCGGTTTCTGCGTGAGAGACCACATCGTTCTGCGAGCGGCACGGACTACTGGGACGCCGCCCCCACTTGCCGGTGGCGTGAGAATCTTCCACACCTCCGCTCACGTCGCCAGGCGGGCCGCGCACAGCGTCTGCAGCAGCACCTCCTTGCTCTCGCACCTCCGGTAGGACGCGCTGATCCCGACGCGGGCCTGCTCGCCGACGGCGGAGATCGGTGCGGCCGGATCGGCGACGAAGACTTCGCGTGCGGCGCGGACGATCGCCTCGTCGTTGCGGTCGGCCTGGGCTATTCGGCCGGACAGCGGTCCGGGGCGGGGGACTTGGCGAGTTCGGCGGGTGCTCAGCTTGGCACTTGAACGGAATGCTCTGTTCCGCTACAGTGGAAACAGAACAGAACGAGTGATTCCGTTCCGACTAGGAGCCACCTCATGACCGCGCAGCAGAACACCGCGATCCGTCCTTACCGCGTCGAGATCCCGCAGGCCGCGATCGACGATCTGAACGACCGCCTGGACCGGGCCCGGTGGACGGACGTGATCGACGGCACCGACGGCGAGTACGGCACCGCGCTCTCCCGGGTCCGGCGGCTGGCCGAGTACTGGCGCAACGGCTTCGACTGGCGGGCGTACGAGGCCCGGCTGAACGCCTACCCGCAGTTCCTGACCGAGATCGACGGCCAGGACATCCACTTCCTGCACGTGAAGTCCCAGACGCCGAACGGCACCGCGCTGATCCTCACCCACGGCTGGCCGGGCTCCCAGGCCGAGTACCTGAATGTCGTCGAGCCGCTCACCGCCGCCGGTTTCGACCTGGTCATCCCGGCGGTCCCGGGCTTCGGGTTCGCCGGCCCGACGACCGCCCGGAGCTGGAACCTGCACCGCACGGCCCGGGCCTGGGCGGAGCTGATGGCCCGGCTGGGCTACCGGCGCTACGGCGCTGTCGGCAACGACGCCGGCTCGATGCTCTCCCCCGAGATCGGCCGCCTCGACCCCGAGCACGTGATCGGTGTGCACGTCACCCAGCTGTTCTCGTTCCCCTCGGGCGACCCGGCCGAGATGGCCGACCTGACCGAGGAGGAGCAGCAGGCCCTGCAGACCCTGTCCTGGTTCTGGGAGAACATGGGAGCCTTCAACCAGCTCCAGTCGCAGCAGCCGCAGACGCTCGCGCACGCGCTGGCCGACTCGCCGATCGGGCTGCTCGGCTGGAACATCCAGCTGCTGCCGGAGAACCTCGACGACGACTTCGTCATCGCCAACGTCGCCACCTACTGGTACACCGGCACCGCCGGCTCGGCGATCCGCTTCTACCGCGAAATGGTCTTGGACCAGGAGAAAGCCGACGGCCCGACCACCGCTCCGACCGCGCTGGCCGGCTCGGCGAACGACTTCTTCGGCATCCGCCGCTTCGCCGAGCGCGACCACGCGAACATCGTGCGCTGGAACGTCTACCAGACCCCCGGCCACTACACCGCGCACCAGAACCCTGAGGTACTGGTCGACGACGTTGTGGAGTTCTTCGCCAGCCTCGGCTGAGGCGGCGCCGGACAGCGAGACCGTCCGGGCCTCTCACGCGAAATACAGGGCGACTACGGTCACGAAGGCCACCAGCCCCAGGTACCGCGAGGGCCACCCGGTGGTCTTGCCGCCGTCGCGCTCCAGGATCGCCACCGCGATCAGCGGCGCCGGGGCGCCGACCACGGCCGAGGCCGCCTGGTAGCCGATCGAAGCGCCGGAGTACCGCACGCTGCTCGGGAACAGCTTCGCGAAGAAGACGGCCTGCGACCCGTACATCAGGCCGTGGAAGGTCAGCGCCACAGCGACCCCCAGCACCGCCAGCGGGATACGGCTTCGGATCCAACCAGCGCGAAGAACATCGGGGTCCACACCCCGATGCCGATCGCCCCGGCCAGAGAAATTCGGCCGCACGGACCTGCCCGCGAGGAGCTCGCCGCAGCGGCAGTGGTGCCAGCCCTCGACATCGACCCGACGGTCGCTTCGATGGACGTCGTGGACTCGCCCCCACCGACCTGTCCGAAACCGCCCCCGCATGGAAGATCCGGGTTCCGCCCAGCGGATCGCTGACGCTGGTCCAGGCAAGCAGAACACGACCGTCCCACAAGCAGTGGCCGGGCGAACCCTCACCGTCTGGGCCGACCTCCGCATCATCCCCTGCTGCTGGACGGGCACCTGGTGCACACCCTGGCGTCCCGGCTACTACCCCAAGATCCGGCCTATCTGACCATGCGCGGCGCCCGAACCACCGGACCAGAGCCGGTTCCACCGCGGCCGGCCCAAACACGGCACGTTCTCAAGCCGAGCCACATCACGCCAGGCGACGGCCAGTGGCCGGTCGTGCTTCACCCGGCGTCGACACTGCTGCCTCGTGCCGTCGACCTACGACCTCCGGGTATCTGGAGTCCAGTCAGAGGCGCAGGGTCGATTCGCTTAGATCGCTCACCAAAGCTGCGCATTTCTGAGTCGTATACACAAATTCGAGTGAAACTGGCCATAGTTCTACCAGCTACCAGTACGTTCAAGGCCGGGTCGGGGTCAGTCGGGAGGGCATCTGGCTCTACGTACGAAGTCAAGGAGGCGGCCACTATGGCACTTGACACCATTCAGACGAGCCAGATGCGTGAGGACGTCGCTCCGCCCGCCAGTTGCCCGCATCAGCCGACCTGCCCGCCCGCGGAAGCCGCTGACCACGCGGCCGCGACCTGCGTGGCGTCGCATCCCGGACAGGGCTGGTGGCTCCTGTGCAACGGCGTTGTCTGCTTCGACGACACTGGCGAACTCCTCCCCGACGGGACGGCCATCCCTCCTTGTCGGGTGTCTGGCAATCGGCGCACGGACGGGGAGGGGTGAACCGCGATGCTGCTGTCCGTCCTGTATCCACTCGCCGCTGGAGTCAACGGGGCGGCCCTTGGAGCCGCCTTGCAGGTGCCCCGGCTTCGCCGGAGCCACGCAGAACTCACCGTGAACCGTTGGCTGGCCGAACACGATCCGCTGACCCGGCTCCCCAACCGCGCCGGCCTGCGGAGACAATTCGAGCAGGACCGGGCCGCCGGCCAGCCGGTCACGATGGCGCTCATAGATCTCGACGACTTCAAATCGGTGAACGACACATGGGGCCATCAGGCCGGGGACGCCCTGTTGAACGCCATGGCCGCCCGACTGTCCAAGGTGTGCCCGCCCGGAGCCTTCCCCGGCCGTCTGGCCGGGGACGAGTTCCTGATCCTACTTCCCTGGATTTCAGCCTCGTCGACGCTCGCCGTTCTCACGGAGATCACCTCACGCATCCGGGATCCGCTGACCGTTGAGGGCCCCTACGGCTGCACAGGCATCGTCCTGTGCGCATCAGCCGGGCTCGCAAGCCTGCACCACCCTGACGACTCGTGGAGCGCACTCCTCCGACGCGCCGACATCGCGCTCTATCATGCCAAGCAGCGACGAACTGGACCCGTCGTATTCACGCCCGGGATGTTCCTCCCGAATGGGCTCCGGTCTCGGCACGAGCTGATTGGGGCACAGTGACTGGGCTGCCAGCGGGGCGGGGCATCGGATCCGTGGTGGCCTACGCGGATGGTGCGTGCGCCATGACCTTCTGGACACGATCTCGCGCAGCGCGTCCAGAATACCGAGCGCCCAGCGAAGGCCTGGGACGGACGGCCCAACCAAGCGAAGCGCCCGCGGGGCGGTTGGGTCGCCGAGCCGGTTCCGGCTTCCGCCTTTTGGCCACTTCAGATGTCAGCAGGCGACGTGGACATGCACCCCGGCAGCGCGAATCAAGCTGAGCTCTTCGGCATCAGCCTGTGCGTCGGTGACGAGGTCGTGCACCTCGGCCATGTGGGCCAGCTGAGCGCGCGTCACCCGGCCGATCTTCGTCGCATCCGCGACCACGATCACCCGACGCGCGTGCCTGACCATGGCATGATTCGTGCGCGCCTCGATTTCGTTTTGCGTAGTCACCCCGTGCTCAGAACTCACGCCATCCGCACCGAGGATCGCAGTAGCGAACGTGAACGAATTGAACGCGGCCTCGGACAACGGCCCTACGGCTTCCAGCGAGTGAGCGCGCACCAGCCCTCCGGCGATGACCACCCTCATGTCGGACCAGGCCGCAGCCTCGGCAGCGATCGGGAGTGCGTTGGTGATCAACGTCAGCTCCCGGCGACGACGCAGTGCCCGGACGACTTCCGTCGCAGTGGTCCCGCCGCACACCGCCAAGGTATGCGGCGCTCCGCAGGGGATCAGCTGCGCTGCGGCCTGAGCGATGGCCCGCTTGGCCAGGCTCGCTTGAGTCCGCAGCCGCAGCGGGACCTCACTGACGCCGTCGACTCCAGCACGGACTCCCCCATGTGTACGCACGACCGTGTGGGCGTCCTCCAGCTGGGCCAGATCGCGACGAAGCGTCGCCTTCGACACACCGAGTTCCGCCACAAGTTCGTCCAGCGTCAGCGGCGCGTCCCCAGGGGAGCACGCAGCGAGCAACGCGAGCAGCCGACGCATCCGCTCGCAGCGTTTGTGTCCTAAGTTGTGCGGCGCCGTATCCGCATTGGGTGTACGCACGCGCTGACTCCTTCTCGCTTCACGTCGTACGGTTCTACCCGTCCGCTGCCCTGCCCACCGGGCAGTGGCAACGCGGCACGCCTTGCTGAGGAGACATCAGAACGTCCCGTTGTCGTTCGCTGCGGTCATCGCACCTCCTGAATCACACGTCCCAGCGCTCAACGACTTTGCCGCCCTCTAGCCTGAAGAAGTCAGCCATGGCGCGGCCGGGTTTATTTGGGTTGTCCAGCTCTAGGTCCAGCGGGAATCTGGTGTGACATCAATTTGAGTGTAACACCATGATCATAGCCTGGGGTAACCTGGTCGGCTATGAGTTCTCATACCGTCGACTGGATGGCTCTGCGAGCGCCGGGAACCGAGCCCCAGGCGGCCAAGGGGCTGCGCGAGCGTCGCAAACACGCCACCCGTCAACTTCTAGTCGACACCGCCACCGAGATGTTTCTGGAGCGTGGTTTCGACGCGGTGACCGTGGCTGAAATCGCTGAGGTCTGTGAGGTATCCCCCACCACCGTGTTCAACTACTTTCCCACCAAGGAATCGCTCGTCCTGGACCTGCCCGGCGAACTGCTCGCCGCCCTGGAGACCTCCCTGGCCGACCCGAAGACTCTTCCGCTGGAGGCGATGCTGCAGATCCTCGCCGGCGAACTGGACAACCTCATCTCGTGGCTTGAAGCCCAGCACGACCAGACCTGGGCCGCGAATGCGGTGCAGCGGTTCGAGGCCATGGTCCGCGACACGCCGACGCTGCGCGCCCATCACCGCAACATGCTTCAGCAGATGACCGACGCAGCGTGCCGCATTCTTGCCGACAGGGCCATGATGGACGCGTCAGACCCCGAACCACAGATCGCCGCTGCGGCCCTGCTCGGCTTGTGGAGCATCCAGGTCAACTCATCCTGCAAACACCTGGACGGGCGCAAGAGCCCGGCCCAAGTACGCCAGGCCGTCACCGCTGAGGTGCGTCGCGCTGCAAGACTGCTCGATACTGGCCTGTCCAGCTTCGCCGTACGCGGTGAGGGCATGCACGCAAACAATCGCTTGCAGCCTCGCCCTAATCGCGCTTCTTGAAATCGAACCGTTCGGTGCGTGTCTGGCGACGGAAAACCGAGCGTAGGCGTCTCATCCAGCACGGTGTCCGTGCGCTTCGGCCCAGCACACCGCCGAGGGCAGGCCACGTCACCCGCCCCCGTCAGTGTCGTGCCACCAGTCGATGGCGACATTGGCGAGACCGTCGTCCCGCTGGCCACGGCGACCTCCTCGCGGCGACGGCGGATCGTAGGGTCGATCCATCTTTTCGCCGCGGGCGCCAGCAACCACAACACGGGCTGGGGACTAGCCAGTCGGCCTATGCGAACAGTCAACGTGAAGAATACGGCGAACAACGGGCCATGTACCTCCGCGCTCGGCCTAGCCAACGGCGGCTCACCCAACGAGTAGGCGCTCCGCAGCGGGCGGGGATGCCAGCGCAAAGCGCCAGTAGGC
This sequence comes from Catenulispora sp. GAS73, assembly GCF_041262085.1. NCBI lineage: Bacteria > Bacillati > Actinomycetota > Actinomycetes > Catenulisporales > Catenulisporaceae > Catenulispora > Catenulispora sp. GAS73. Next base: position 56,315 of record NZ_JBGCCM010000050.1, on the reverse strand, counting down.
GATACGCGCAAACCCGTTGCTCGCTTCTTCGTGATTCGTGGATCGAAATGGCTGTGCACGCGGAAAATCAATCGAGGCGAACGGCCCATGCCCTACGAAGGCTCTGTCCGTCGTGAGCTACCGAAAGGTCTCGGCACGGAGTGAAGCGAATGAATCATGACACCCAAGCCGACCGCGACCACGGTTTCCGCGGCGTGCCGAGCCCCCAGCACGTACCGCACAGCGTTCGCGGCGCCGGGACCGACGAGGTGGGCCGCCCGTGACCGCACTCGCTGTGCAGCGAGCCAGCCCTCAGTTTTGACTGCTTCCATGCGGCGGCGGCAACCACAAAGGGGGAACATGCCTAATGGAAGGAAATCGTCCATGCCTAGTGCCGCTGATTTGCGCGCAGTCCTCCTTCACGCGACGCCCTACTGCGGGGGCCGGCAACAGCGGGTGGTGCGGCACGAGACTGTCCGGCTCGTCCACCAGCGTCGAGGACTTGAGGCGTTCTTCTTCCAGCGGCAGGGGCAGGCAGCAGCAGCCGAGCTGGCCGACGGTGCCGAGCGGTTGTTCGCGCGGCGGGTCGTCCGGGGCGTGACGATTCATCCGTTGGCGAAAACGTTCTTAACAGCTCCGGTAAGACCCGCCGGCCCCGCTGGTGCCATCACGGAGGACCGGTCATGACCACGTCTTACTACCTGGGCGTCGACGGTGGCGGTTCGAAGACGGCCTTCGTCATACTCGATGGCGCCGGCCGAACGATGGCCGAAGCGCTCGGGCCAAGCTGCTACTACTTCGCCTCCGGGATCGAGCTGGTCGAGCGCGTGCTCGGCGACGGCATCGCGAAGGTGACCGCCGCCGCCGGTATCGTCCCAGCCGACCTCGACCACGCGTTCTTCGGCCTGCCCGCATACGGTGAGGTCAGCGCCGACGTTCCGCTGTTGTCCACTATCGTGCGCGGTCTTCTCGAACACGACCGCTTCGCCTGCGACAACGATGTCGTCGGCGCCTGGGCCGGGGCGCTTGGCGGGCATGACGGCATCAGCGTCGTCGCCGGCACCGGTTCGATCGCCTACGGCGAGCGGCTCGGCCGCGCGCATCGAGCCGGCGGCTGGGGCGAGCTGTTCGGCGACGAAGGCTCGGCGTACTGGGTCGCCGTCCAGGGCCTCAACGCTTTCGGCCGGATGAGCGACGGACGTCTGCCGCGCGGTCCGCTGTACATGCTCCTTCTCGAGCACATCGGCATTGATCGCGACCTCGAACTGGTGGGTGTGGTTCACGAACGCTGGGGTGGGCGCCGCGCCCAGATCGCGGCCCTGTCGAAGGTCGTAGTTGAGGCGGCCACCGCCGGCGACAGCGAAGCCGTCGCGATCCTACATAGGGCGGGGCAGGAACTAGTCAGGCTCGTCGAAGCTTGCCATGCCCGACTTGGTTACGAGGAAGGCGAGCGCATCTCGGTCTCCTACTCGGGCGGTATGTTCAACGCGCCGGCCTTCCGCTCCTCGTTCGCGCAAGCCCTCCAGGCCGCAGGCCCGGGATATCGGCTCTGCACACCGTTGCACAGTCCCGTAGTGGGATCGGCGCTCTACGCCATGAAGCTCCACGGTGTCCCTCTCGCGGCGCCGACTCCGGGTTCTGCTTCTCCCGAAGGAGAACCACGTGTCCAGCACACGGACCCCAACGGCCGCAGAACCGGCAAGAGGGCACCGCTTGAACCGTGAGATCGGTCCGTTCAAAGCCGTGACCATCAACATGAGCCAGATGGGTGGGATCGGGCCTTGCCACGATCCCACCCATAGCCGTGGCGTTCGGCGGCCCTCAGACGACCGTTCGGCTGGATTGCCGGCACGATCCTTGCGGGCTTCTCGTTGGCCGGCACCTGCCGCACACCAGGAGGCGTCATCACGGGGGTCTTCGAGCGCGTGGCCGCCGAGTGGGATGAGTGAACTACCCACGACGACACCTATGTCGCCGACAGCGAACGTGTGGTGTCGCTTGCCCGCTACACAACGCACAACAAGGACATTGGCAAGGACATGGTCGCACGCGTCGCGCACTCATTCATTGTGCGCGGTGGACCCATCGTACGAATGGAGCAGATCGTCGACTCCAGCCACGTACGTGCCGCGACGCGTTGACACGACCGCCAGGGCTTTGATTCGAAGGATGGACTGATGGTGCGGTACACGGTCTGTGGGCTGAGCAACCGGGCGCTGGCGATGTTCGTGCTTCCCATGCTGAACGATCCGGAGCGGGAGCTCGGGCTGCCAGTCGCGATCGTGGATCCGGACGCGGCGCGGGTGGAGGAGTTCGCGCGGCGGTTCGCCCATGGCGAGAAGATCCAGCACTACCTGCCGGAGCAGTTCGAGACGATGGTGGCGGAGGTGGGTCCAGACACGATCATCGTGACGTCGCCGGATCACACGCACTCCGGGTACATCCTCGCGGCGCTGGCGCACGATATCGACGTCATCACCGAGAAACCGATGGTCTCGACCGCGGAAGACGCTCGCCGGGTGCTCGCCGCGGAAGCGGCCAGCCGGGCGTCGGTGCGGGTCGCGCACAACCTGCGATACTCGCCGCGGCATCAGCAGATCAAGCGGCTGCTTCAAGGCGGGGCGGTCGGGCGGGTCACGCATGTGAACCTGGCTTGGCAGGTCGATGTGCGGCACGGGGCTTCGTACTTTTATCGGTGGAACCGGATGCGGGCACTGTCCGGCGGGCTGTCGGTGCACAAGAGCTGTCACCACCTCGATCTGGTGAACTGGTGGCTGGACGAACGGCCGGTTGAGGTGTTCGGCTACGGCGCGCTGAATCACTACGGGTCAGGCGGGGATCTGGTGCTGCCAGCGGATGCGCTTGCGCCGACTTCGGGTTCGGCTTTGAATTCGACTTCGGTCACGGCGCGGGTCGACCATCATGGGCTGCCGTATTACGTACAGTACGAGCCCGATTCGGAGCTCACCATCCACGACGCCGAGATCGACATCGAGGACACGTACTCGGCGGTGGTGCGGTATCGGGGCGGGCAGAGTCTGGCGTACTCAGTGGACTTCGCCAGCCCTTGGGAGGGCTACCGCCTGATCATCAGTGGGACCGGCGGGCAGTTGGCGGCTGACTTCTGCCTTCAGTCCGACGACAGCGTTCCGGACACGGTGGTGGTTCGCGATTTTGAGAACCCTGCGACGGTGTACGAGTTCGCGCGCGTGACCGGTGCTCATGACGGTGCGGACGAGCCGGCGCGGCGTGACCTTCTGCTCGGCGCAAGTGAGGCGTCACGTGAGCTCGGGCTGACGGCTGACAGTTCGGACGGTGCCTATGCGGTCGCGGTCGGGGAGGCGTTGTGGCGTTCGGTGCGCGAGAAGCGTGCGGTGGACGTCGAGAAGCTGCTTTCAGGAGCGTGATGCGGCGCCCTGACCGCGTCACCAGGCCGACGACGTCCTGTCCCACCCAGTCGCCACCGGGCACCCGGCACCCGCTCGACACGATCGCCGCCGCTTATCGTGAGCCCGAATCCGGAGACGACCGTGGCCTCCGAAGGGCACTGTCTCCAATTCGGGCGTCCCGTCGAACGGGGCTCCCGGCCGTTCAGCGGCGGACGGACTGCCTCGTGAGATGAAGGTCCCCAACGAACGGCGACGGCGGTCTCTTGACAGACCCCGTCGCCGATCGACCCGGTATGGCGGTGAGCTGTCGGCCACGCGATACGCCTGGCCGGCAACCCACCGATGTGCCCCGCGGTTCTGGGAACTTCGTAGCGAACCCCTCAGCCGACCCCGGCCGCCAGCGGCGCCGACCGCAGTGGTTCGGGCAGCGCCTCGCCGTGGGCGACGACCATCGCGTCGCACAGCTGCCAGATCTGCTCCACGGTGAGCGACGCGGCGGTGGCGGGGTCGGACATCGCGGCGTGCCGGATATGCCGCGGGTCGCCTTCCACGGCAGCGGCCACGACCAGCTCGACGACGCTGAGGAAGTGCCGGTTGAGGGCGGCCAGCTGCGCAGGCAGCGCACCGACGTGCCGCGGGTGCACGCCCAGGCGATCGACGCCGGCCGGGACCTCCACCGCCGCGCCGGCTGGCAGGTTGGTGATCAGGCCGGTGTTGGCGGTGGTGACCTGGATGGTGCGCGGGGTGTCGGTAGCCAGGCTGTGGATCACCTGCGGGGCGTACTCGGCCGCGTCCTCCCAGTCGGTGTCCGGCATACGGCCGGCGGCCAGGCTCGCGCGCAGCTCGTCGTAGACGGCCAGGTTCTCGGCACTGCTGCGCAGTTTGCTACCGACCGGGATTCGCAGCCTGCTGATCTCGCTGTCCCGCCCGAGATACCAGGGCACGTACTCCGAGGAGTGTTCGCTGGTCTCGGTGGGGAAAAAGCCCAGCCGCCGGTACATGTCCACCCGCACTCGGCGAGCCTGCTCCGGGTAGGAGGCGATGACGGCGTCCAGCGCCGGGTACAGGTCACGGCCCGCGTGCTGCCAACGCAGGATCCAGGCCTGGTGGTTAACCCCGGCGGACAGGTAGTCCACCTCGGCGAACGGCACGTCGATCAGGTCGCATAGCCCGCGCACAGTCCAGTAGACCGAGTGGCACAGCCCGGCGACCTTCAGCTGCGGGGCGATGGCGGTCAGGTACTGGATGTTCATGGCCATCGGGTTGGTGTAGTTCAGCAGCCAGGCCTCGGGACACACCTGTTGCATGTCGGCGGCCAGGTCCCGCAGGACCGGGAACGTGCGCAGCGCCCGGAAGATGCCGCCGATGCCGAGGGTGTCACCGATGGTCTGGCGCACACCGGCGGCTGCGGGGATCTCGAAGTCGGTGACGATGGCCGAATGCCCGCCCACGGCGATCATGTTCACCACGACGTCGGCGCCGACCAGAGCGGCGCGCCGGTCGGCGGTCGCCGACAGGACCGGCCTGGCACCGGCCGCCTTGGCGATGCCGGCAGCCAGGGCCGCGGCGACCTGCAGTCGTTCGAGGTCGATGTCGTAGAGCACGATCTCGACGTCGGACAGCTCGGGAAAAGACAGAATGTCGTGCAGCAACTGCCGGGTAAACACCACGGAGCCTGCACCGACAAAGACGATACGCATCAGATACTTGTCTTTCAGTAGTGGGTGTCGGGAACGGGGAACGAGCGCAGGATCACCGAGCTGGTCAGATGCCGCGGGACATCGGGATCCAGGCTGCGGACGGCGGCCAGGGCCAGAGCCAGGCGCTGGGCGTAGATCAGCGACACCAGCGGGTCCAGGTCCTGGGCGATCCACAGCCCACCAGTGGCCCGCACCTGCTCGGCCAGCCCTTCGGGAGCGGCTCCGAGCATCCACACCACTGACTGCTCGTCGGTGATGGCGATCGGGCCGTGCCGGTAATCCATCGCCGGATACGACTCGGACCAGGCCAGCGCGGCCTCGCGCATCTTCAGCGCGGCCTCGTTGGCCAGACCGATGGTCCAGCCCGTGCCGAGGAACGTGAATTGGGAGCGGTTGACAGCCCCGGCCGGGAGCGGCGCGGCCACAGCGTACCCGCCCTGCGCGATCACCGGGTCGAGATCGTCGCCCAGGTGCGCGCGTAGCAGCGCCAGCGTCGTAGTGGCGAACCGGGTCTGCACCACCGAGCGCTCGTGGGCGAAGTCCAGCACGATCGCGGTGTCGGCGAGCGCTGCGGCCGGAGCCTCGCCGACACCGGTGATGACGGTGGTCGGCGCATTCACGGCGCTGAGCAGGTCCAGAACCTCAGTGGTGGTGCCCGAGCGGGTCAGGGCCAGAACCCGGTCGTAGTCGCGGCCGGCCGGCATTTCCGAGGCGGCGAACGCGTCGGTGTGCCCCAGTCCGCGCGCCTCGCGCAGGCCCGCGTACGCCTGGGCCATGAACCAGGAGGTCCCGCAGCCGACGACGGCCACGCGCGCACCGGGCTCCGGCAGGCCGTGGGCCGCGGCGGCTAGCGAGGCAGCCCGCCGCCAGCAGTTTGGCTGGTCGGCCAGCTCAGCTTCGACATGAGAGGACATGAGACTCCGTTCGGTGAAGGTCCGTCGGGGGACGCGCGGCGGCGTTCAGCCTTTGATGCCGGACATGCTCATCGTCTGGACGAACTGCCGCTGCGCGATGAGGAATCCGAGGATCAGCGGCGCCGTGGCCACGACGTTGCAGGCCATCAGCTCCTGCCAGTCGATGTGGTGTGCGCCCTGGAAGTTGATCAGCCCGAGCTGGATGGTGAACTTCGACGGGTCGTTGATCGCGATCAGCGGCCAGAGCAGGTCGTTCCAGGAGTTGAGCAGCGTGAACACGGCCAGCGTGGCCAGCGCCGGCCGGGCCAGCGGCAGCACGATGCGGAAGAACACGCCGAAGGTGGTCAGGCCGTCGATCCGGCCGGCCTCCTCCAGGTCCTTGGGCAGCGACAGGAAGAACTGCCGCATCAGGAACACGCCGAAGGCCGAGGTCAGGAACGGTACGAAGGCCGCGCCGAGGGTGTTGATGAGGCCCAGGTCTGAGAACATGAAGTAGGTGGGGATCATGAGCATCTGGGTGGGGATCATGATCGTGGCCACCAGCGTCACGAAGGCGACCGTCCGGCCGCGGAAGGACAGCCGCGCGTAGGCGTAGCCTCCGAGGGAGCACAGGATCAGGTGGCTGACGATCGCGGTGCCGGAGACGATCACCGAGTTCAGCATCCACCGGGCAACCGGCGCGTCGCGGAACAGCCGCACGTAGCCGCCGATGTGCAGCGCGGACGGGATGAACCTCGGGGGGAACCGATTGATGTCCGCGTTCGAGGTGAACGAGGCCAGCACCATCTGCACCAGCGGGAGCAGGAACAGCAGGGACAGCGGCATCAGGAGCAGGTGCCAGCGGCTGGCTCTGCTGATTGTGTGGCTCAGGCGGCTCATCAGAAGGCCTCGATCTTGCTGCGCCGGGCGTAGGCGAACAGCCCCAAACTGATGATCAGGGTGGCGCCGAACAACACGTATGCCGCTGCGGAGCCGTATCCGTAGCGCGACAGGTTGAACGCCTGGTTGTAGATGAAGAACACGATGGTCTGGCTGGCTCCCAGCGGCCCGCCGTGGGTGGTGGTCAGAACCAGCTCGAAGATCTGCAGGACCGAGATGGTGTTCCAGACGCCGACGAACACCGTGACCGGCGCCAGGCTCGGCAGGATCACGTGCCGGAACTGCTGCCAGCGGTTGGCGCCGTCCATCCGGGCGGCCTCCAGGCATTCAGTCGGGATGTCCTGCAGCGCGGCCAGATAGACGATGACGGAGAACGCCAGGTTGATCCACAGGTAGATCAGCGCTATGACCCATATGGCCTCATGGCGGTCGGCGAGGAACCCCTGCCGCGGCAGGTGCAGCACCCGGAGCACGTTGTTGGCCAGGCCGAACTGCTGGTCGAACACGAAGTTCGCGAGGATGCCGGTGGCGGCGGCCGAGACGACCAGGGGCATGAACAGTGCGGTCCGGTAGAAGGCGATGAAACGGATCTTCCGGTTCAGCGCGATCGCCAGGAACATGCCGAGGGCGAGGACGACTGGGACGTACAGGACCGTGAACAGCACGGTGTGGTTCACGGCGGACTTGAAGTCCGGGTCATGCAGCATCTGCCGGTAGTTGTCCCAGCCGATCTGGCGGGCCGGGGTCAGGCCGTTCCAGTGCTCCCGCGAGATCAGGAATGCCCAGGCGGCCGGGAACAGGGTCAGGCCGACGATGATCAGCGTGGCCGGAGCGGCGAAGGACCAGCCGGTCAGATTGGCCACAACGCGGCGACGCCGCGCGGTCCACTTGCGCCCGTCCGCGCCGGGCCGGCTGAGCGGGACTCGCCCGTCGTGGTGGTCGTGTGCCTGGCGTGGTCCCGGTCGGGGCGGACTTTCCCGACCTGCCCGGCGCCAGGTGACAGCCTCGGCTTTGTCGTGGTCGGAGATGAGGATCCCGTGCTTCATATCGGCGACCTCAATCGGCCTGGGCGAGCGCGACATCGGCGGCCTTGGCTGCGTCCTGCAAGGCCGACTTCGGGTCGCCCTGCCCCTGCAGCACCTTGGCGATCGCCTGTCCGACGGCTTGCGACAGGCCGACGTAGCCGGGCACCGTCGGCCGTGCGGTCGTGGCGTTCTTCAGGTTGTCGAACAGCGTCTGCGCGCCGGGGTACTGCTTGACATAGGCGGCGAACTCCGCGCTGTCCGACTCGCTGCTGCGCAACGGCAGGTTCCCTGTGGCCAGGTTGAACTTCGGGTCGGTCTGCTCCGAGGTCAGCCACTGGGCGAACTGGTAGGACCAGTAGGCGCGGTCGGTGTCGTGGTGGTCGTAGAGCGTCCAGATGTCCGGGCCGGAGATGGTCTGGTGGCTGGTGCCGTCGAAGGACGGCAGGTAGGTGACGCCGTAGTCCAGCCCCGCGCTCACGTTGTCCGACAGCTGCCACGGCCCGGTCATGACCATGCCGATCAGGCCGGACTTGAACAGGTCGAGGTACTTCTGGTTGTCCTGCGACAGGTACACCGACTTGTCGGTGACCGCCATCTGCTGTAGGAACGTCAGGGCGGCGACACCGGCGTCGGAGTCGAACGCGGACTTCTTGTTGTCGGCCGTCAGGACGCTGCCACCTTTTTGCCAGAGCAGCGGCCAGAAGTGCCAAGTAGTGTCCTCGCTACCGGTCACCGAATACGCTGTGCCGTAGACGTTCTTGGCCGGGTCATTCAGCTTCTTCGCCGCGGCCCGGAAGTCGTCCCAGGTCCAGTTGTTCGTCGGCTCGGCGAGGCCCGCGGCCTTGAACAGCTTCTTGTTGTACATCAGCCCGATGTTGTCCACGACTGCGGGGAAGCCGATCACGTGGCCGTTGGGCGTCGCGGTCTGCCGGGCCGCCGGCGGGAACTCATCCCACTTCACGGCCGGGTCCTTGACCTTGTCGGTGATGTCCAGGGTGCGGCCGGACAGCTGCATCTGGGTGGCCCAGCTGCCGTAGTTGTAGGAGATGTCCGGGTAGGTGCCGCTGGTGAACGCGGCGGTGAGCTTGGGCAGCAGCTGGTCGGTGGTCGGGGCGCCGGGAGAGATGTCGATGGTGACGTTCGGGTGTGCGGTGTGGAACTGCTGGGCCAGGCCTTCCAACAGCTTCTCGGGATTGATGTCCTGCCCGCTCCACACGGTGATGGTGACGGGCTTCGCCGGATCCAGGCTCGCCTGCTTTGAGGAGGTCGACGAGCATGCGGCGGTCAGCGATAGCGCGGCGACGGTGACGGCAACTGCGGCCGTGCGAAGCATGCGTGTCGTTCTTGGATCCACGGGATGACCTCCCAGAGAGATGAATAGGGGAAGCTCGAATTGGGGGCCATTCAAGAACTCGGCGCGCCGAACAAGCAAGATCCACGCAAGTTTCGCTCACTTCCGAGTGCACGTTTGCGCGCGTTGCCCGGGCGCGGGCCGGCATTGGCAGCGCGGGTGGCATCAGGTGATCTCGTACAGGAAACGCGACGTCAGAGGCACGCGCGTCCGGTTTTACCGGCATCGCCGCAAGCCCGGGCAAAGCGGCCACGACGGCGATGGGCCTGCGAGGCAGGGCGCGGTGGAGCCCTCACCATGAGCCTCGTCCGTGCACGGTCGATCATCGCCCCGCCACAGTCCGCAGGCGGATTCGCAGGCAATTTGTGTCTCTCGCTACCAGTCAGTAGGCAAGAACCCGCTGAGGCGTAGGGCCGGCCCGGGCCGCTTCCGGTAGTCGACCTATGGCGGCACCGTGGATGTCGCCACCGTCGCACGCGAACTCGGCGTCTGCGTGGCGACCATCCGCCTCGACCTGACGCAGCTGAACGACCAGGATCTGCTGGTCCGTACCCGCGGTGGGGCGGCGGGGCGGTGGGCCGAGACGTGGCCTACGAGCTGCCGGTCCGCTACCATCAGCGCCGCCAGCGGCCTGTCCGCCCACGACGAGTTCGAGGCGCACACGAACGCCGTGATCATCGCCGCGCGCGCCCGGGGCGTGGCGGTGGCCGACGGCTCGAAGATCGGGCGCGCCCATCTGGGCCCATGCCGTGGACCTGGACGCGATCGGCGAACTGGCCACCGACACCAGCGCTGGCCCCTCCGATCCGCAGGCCATCGCAGCCCAGGGCGTCGCGGTGCGAATCTCCGAGCCGTAACGGCGCTGAACGGGCAGAAATGATGTTGCCGCTGGTGTGGTTGCCGCAGTCTGGATCAGGAGCTCGGGCAAACCCTTCGTGGTTGATGTTGATGTTCCGCAGCATGTTCCCGGTAACGAAGTTCGCGAACGACCGCTACCGAGCACAGGCCTGATGCCGAACGCGGCGAAGGGATGACCGGCCCGGACCAGGTACGCTCGGACTCCCCGAGACGGCAGAAGGCAGGTGCAGATGACCCGGCGACGGTCCGGACCACCCAGCCCCAGCCCGACTACGGCGTCCCTGAAGAGCATCGCCGACGAGGTCGGCGTCTCGATCTCCACCGTCTCTCGGGCCTTCACCCGCCCCGAACTGATCGGCGAGCAGACCCGCAACCAGATTCTCTCGGTCGCGACGCGCGTCGGCTATCAGCCGAACCGCTCGGCACGTGGACTGGCAACCGGACGGACCGCGGTGCTCAGCCTCCTGGTCCCCGACATCGCGAACCCATTCTTCCCGCCGCTCGTCCGAGCAGCCGAGAACCGCGCCTACAGCCAGGGCTATGCCGTGCTGCTCGCCCACACGGACGAGCACGCCGAGCGTGAGCGCCGATTAATGCGGGAAATGCTCAGCCGCGTGGACGGCCTGGTACTTTGCTCGCCGCGCTCGGCAGCCGGGCCGATCAAGGAAATCGCCAGGCAGCGGCCGGTGGTGCTGGTCAACCGCGCAATCCCGGGCATGACGTCGGTGGCGTGCAGTGTCGATGTGGGTGTCTCGGCGCTGATGGACCACCTACACGAGCTCGGCCACCGCGGCCTGGTGTATCTGTCCGGTCCCGCCTCGTCCTGGTCGGACAAGGATAAGCGCAGCTGTGTGCGTCGCCATGCCAAGCGTCTGGGCATGACCGTCGATGTGCTCGGGCCTTTTCAGCCTTCGTTCGACGGCGGCTTGACCGCCGCCGGTGCGGTGGCGGAACGCAGGTCGACGGCGGTGCTCGCCTACGACGACGTCATGGCGTTGGGGACCATTCGCGGGCTGACCGAGCTGGGATTGGACGTGCCGGGATCGGTGAGCGTCGCAGGCTGCGACGACGTGATGTTCGCCGGGATGACCATGCCGGCGTTGACGACGATCGCCATGCCCAACGAGCTCGCGGGCCGGACCGCCGTGGATCTGCTGCTCGATCAGCTGGCGAGCCCTGGACGGACTCCGCAGGAGGTATCGCTGTCGAGTTCGTTCGTCGCCCGCGGTTCGAGCGGGCCGGTTCGCCGGACGGCCTGACCGGCGACTGACTCGGTCCCCCCGGCTTCAGTTGATCAGACCCGGGGTCGACCGGCGCGCAGACTCAGTGCCTTCAGCCTGACTCTCCCGCTGAAGGCACTGTCTCCAAGGGGTTGACATCCGTCTCCACGCCCCTGACTATTTAGGTCAATGCAAGCGCTTGCAGAGATGATCTGGTGTTCTCGCCGTTCACCTCCGGGCCCGCCGCCGCAGACGAGGTGCCCATTTCGAAGAATCGTGGGGGCCCGACCTCGGCGGGGGGGCGGTCGGGCCTGTCGAAGGGCTGAGCGCGATCGCCGCAGTCCTGCCGTCGCCGAACCGACAAAGCCCATTAAAACGACCCGAGTGATCCAAGCTCCAAGACCGCTCCGCAGGTCACACAAGGCCAAATCAGCTGTGCAAGCGCTTGCTCAAAATCCATCAGGAGGAATCTGTGTCCGTGCCCGACTCAACGTTCGTCGTCGGCGATCTCAGCGTGGAAGTACATCCGTCCGAGGCGGCCGTCGGACAGGCCACGAGCGCCTTCGCCGCGCAGACGATCATCGCGGCCGTGCGGGAGCGGGGTGAAGCCCGCGTCATTCTGGCCACCGGCAACTCGCAACTGGCCTTCATCCACGCACTGGCCGGACAGAGCGTGCCGTGGGAGGCCGTCACCGTCTTCCACATGGACGAGTACATCGGCATCGACGCCGAGCACCCGGCTGCGTTCAGGCGCTGGATCCGTGAAAAAGTCGCCGACACGATGCATCCGCGCGCCGTGGAGTACATCCAGCCCGACCTGGATGACCCCGCCGCTGAGTGCGAGCGCTACGAGGCCCTGCTGCGCGCCGCGCCGATCGACCTGACCTGCATGGGCGTCGGCGAGAACGGGCACCTGGCGTTCAACGAGCCGGGGACAGCCGACTTCGACGACCCGCGCTGGGCTGGCATCATCTCCCTGACCGCCGAATCGCAGCGGCAGCAGGTCGACGAGGGCCACTTCCCCGACCTGGACACGGTGCCGCGCGCCGCGATCTCGCTGACCGTCCCGGCTTTGCTGGCAGCACGGACCGTGCAGGTCGTCGTCCCCGAGGCCCGCAAGGCCGAGGCGATCGCCCGGACGCTGACCGGGCCGATCAACAACGACTGTCCGGCGTCCATCCTGCGCCGCCAACCCCACGCACGCCTGTTCCTGGACCGCGAGTCGGCGTCCCTGACGGACTGGTCGCAAGCCGGAGTTCGCGCCGATGTCTCCTGACACCCTGCTGCGTATCTCGCGGCGCCCCGAACCCAGGGCACTGCGGCTACACGACGACGACCCGGTGGCCGTCGCGCTCACGCCGCTGGTCTGCGGCGAGAGCTTCGACGTCGGCGACGTCCGCCACGCGGCGCGCGACGACATCCCACGCGGTCACAAGGTCGCGCTGCGTGCGGTGGCGGCCGGTGAGCTGGTGCGCAAGTACGGCGAGGTCATCGGCGTGGCCACCGCGGACATCGCCGACGGTGCGCACGTCCACACCCACAATCTCGGCTTCCACGAGGCCGGTTCGGGCTCTGTGCGGGCCCGGCAACCGCGCCCGGTCGCCGAAAGCGGCGGCCCGGCGCCGACCTTCGAGGGCATCTTGCGCGCCGACGGCCGGGTCGCCACGCGGAACTTCATCGGCGTGCTGAGCACGGTCAACTGCTCCGCCAGCATCGCCAAGCTGATCGCCGCGCAGGCCGAGGCCGCGCCGTCGGTAGCCGAACGCGCCGACATCGACGGGGTTGTCGCCATCACGCACGCCGGCGGCTGCGGCCTGGCCGCCGACGGCGAGGGGATCAGGCTGCTGCGGCGCACGCTGCTGGGCTACGCACGGCACCCGAACATCGCCGCCGTCCTGATCATCGGGCTGGGCTGTGAGGTGAACGAGATCGGCCCGCTGGTCGGATCGGCCGAGCTCGGCGCGACGCCGGTGCGGACGATGACGATCCAGGACTCCGGGGGCTCGGCGGCCTCCGTGCGCGCGGGCGTCGCGGCAGTGGTCGAGCTGGTCGCCGGTCTGCCGCCGACGCCGCGCACACCGATACCGGCCTCGGCGTTGACGCTGGCGCTGAAGTGCGGCGGCTCCGACGGCTACTCCGGCCTGACCGCGAATCCGGCGTTGGGGGTGGCGGCCGATCTGCTGATCGCGCAGGGCGGCGCGGCGGTGTTGGGCGAGACGCCCGAGATCTACGGCGCCCAGCACCTGCTCGCCGCCCGGGCCACCGACCCGGAGGTCGCCGAGCGGCTGCTGAGGCGGGTCGACTGGTGGCAGGAGCACGTGGCGCGCGACGGCACGACGCTCGACCAGAATCCATCCCCCGGCAACCGGCGCGGCGGTATCACGACGATCGCCGAGAAGTCCCTCGGCGCGGTCGCCAAGTCCGGCTCGTCGCCGCTGCAGGCCGTAGTGGACTTCGCCGAGCCGGTCAGCGGCCCGGGTTTGACCTTCATGGACACCCCGGGCTACGACCCGGTGTCGGTGACCGGCATGATCGCCGGCGGCGCGACCGTCGTCTGTTTCACCACCGGCCGCGGGTCCGTTTTCGGCTCGCGTCCGGCGCCGTGTCTGAAGCTGGCGACGAACAGCGAGATGTACGCGCGGATGTCCGACGACATGGACCTGGACTGCGGCGGGATCGCTGCCGGGAAGGCCACGGTCGAGGAGGTCGGTCGGCAGATCTTCGAACTGGTGCTGTGCACCGCGTCCGGGCAGCGGACGCGCAGCGAGGCGCTCGGGTTCGGGCAGGAGGAGTTCGTACCGTGGCAGCGGGGAGTCGTGCTCTGATCAGGGTGGCGTCGATTCGGAGGATTGACTGATGGTGGGCGAGTGGGACCTCGGGCAGCCGGTCGCGATCGTCGATTCGGAAGTCGGCGCTGGTGGAGCAGTTCGCGCGGCGGTTGGGCCGCCGGGAGAAGATCGGGCCATGCGGCGCAGTTCGGTCAGCGAGACAGCATCTGCGGCTGGTGCCGGAAGGCGTATGCGACCAATGGCAGCAACTAGTGTGCCCGCGAACCCATGAGCCGGCCCCGGATCGTTCACCTAGGGCTCGGAAACTTCCACCGGGCCCACCAGGCCGTGTACACCGCCGAGGCGGCACCAGACTGGACGATCACCGGCGTCGCCAACCGCAACCGGACCATCGTGGACGCCCTCCAGGCGCAGGCGCACCGGTACACCGTGCTCACCCTCGACGACTCCGGTGTGCGGGCGCAGTCGATCGAGTGCATCACCGAGACGTTGGTGGCAGCCGAGCAGTCGGACGCCGTCGTGGCCCGCATCGCCGATCCGGACACGCACGTGATCACCCTCACGGTGACCGAAGCCGGCTACGCGATGCGGCCGGGCACGGCCGACCTCGATCTGGACGCGGTCCGCGCCGATCTGGCCGATGCGCGTCATCCCCGTCGTCCGCGCACCATCATCGGGCTGCTGGCCGACGGCCTGGCCTGCCGCGCCGATCGCGGTGGCGCGCCGATCGCGGTGGTCAGCTGCGACAACGTCACCGCGAACGGCCCGACCCTGCGCCGTCTGCTCGGCCAGTTCGCCGAGGCCGCCGGCCGGGTCGAACTTGCCGCCTACCTCGCCGCTGCCGTCGATCTGCCCTCGACGATGGTCGACCGGATCGTGCCGGCGACGAGCGCCGAGCACATCGCACTGGCCCGCGCCGCCGGGTACCCCGACGCCGTCCCGGTGGCGGCCGAGCCGTTCCGGCAGTGGGTGATCTCGCCGCATTTCCGGGCGGGGCGGCCAGGGTGGGAGCGGGCTGGCGCGGTATTCTCCGAGGACGTCGCCGGGTACGAGACGGTGAAGGTCAGGCTGCTCAACGGCAGCCACAGCCTCATCGCTTATCTGGGGCTGCTCTCCGGGCACCACCTTATGGCGACGGCTTTCGCCAACGAGTCGGTGCAGCGAGCTGTGGACGCCCTCATCGCCGAGTACCTACCAACGCTTGATGTACCCGCAGGGCTGGACATCGATCGGTATGTCCGGAACCTAAGGCACCGGTTCGCCAATCGGGCGTTGGCGCACCGCACCGCGCAGGTCGGCACTGACGGCTCTTTGAAACTGGGGCAGCGGGTGGTACCGGCGGCGCTGTGGCACGTGCGGGGTGGGGAGGTCCCATCGGCGCTGGCGTTGGTGGTAGCGGCGTTTCTGTGCTGTTTCGGTTGGCCCGGGGCAGGGGATTGGCCCACGGATCCGGCCGCCGAGCGGATTCGGGAGCTGGCCTTGCGCCAGCCCGAACCGTTGGCGTTCGCGCAGACAGTCCTCTGCGACGAGGCGTTGCTGGGCTTTGAGATCGCCGCGTACCCCGACTTCGCGCAGCGTGTCGGCGAACACCTGGCGGTGCTTAGCAAGACCGGGGTCGCGGCTGCGGTCGCCGACCTGGAGTCATGATGAACACCATCACCTCAGCTAGTCCGACGCACGGGTGGCTGGCTCGCAGTCCCCGACCAACGTCGGGGGTAAAGTACGAGCTTGACCTCAGCGACCCGATCGACGCAGCCGACGCCTACCGCTGGGTCAAGGTAAAGCTCTCCGGCGATGCGGCGCCGGACGCCGCGCAAGTGCGGGATGTCGGGCGGCTCGGCACGCGGATCAGTCAGGATCCGAACGACGGCTACAGGTCTGCGGCCGAGCTGGCCAATCTTCCCGACGCGGTGGACGCGGACTACATCGAGCAGCCAGCGCCGAGCGACGCTCCCGGCCCGGGATCAGGCGCGATACCGGCGCTGATTGATGAGGGGCTGCCCGATCCGGGACGTCTCGACGAGTTTACCGGCCGGGACGGCGTGGTCGTGAAGACGTGCCGCGGCCAGACGTCGGCGCTGCTGACGTACAGCTTGGCTCGGCATCGCGCCGACTTCGGTGTAGCCGCTCCCGGCCGCCTTCCTCGGCGCCGGCCCCACTACCTTTGGGACGACCGTCGTTCGGGCGTAGCTATCTGCCGCGCGCGGGCACGGCTGGACGTCTTCTCGGAGAACCGTGATGAGCGCTGAACCATCCCCGACGTCATCCACACACCGGCCCCAACGGGTCGCAGCAATCTTGGATCTGCTGGCACTGGGCGGCACGGTCACTGTGTCTGACACTGCTCGCTCTATGGGCGTCTCGGTGGCCACGATCCGCAGGGACTTGACGCTGCTGGACGAGCAGAACCTGCTGACTCGCGTCCGTGGCGGCGCGGTCGGCCGCGACGTGGACTACGAGCTGCCAGTGCGCTACCGCGACAACCAGGGCCGTGCGGCCAAGCAGGCCATCGCCCGCATGGCGCTGCGCTGCATGAGCCCGGGCCGGCACGTGGTGGCCATCAACGGCGGCACCACCACTTCGGAGGTGGCGCGGCTGCTGGCCACCCGCACCGAGCTAACGGTCGTCACCAACGCACTGAACATCGCCAGCATCCTGGTCAACCGGCCCAAAGTGAAGCTGGTGGTCACCGGCGGGGTGGCCCGCTCCAACTCCTATGAGCTGGTCGGGCCGTGGGCTGAGGGTACGGTCGGCCGGGTCAACGTCGACACCGCGTTCATCGGCATCGACGGAATCAGCACCGGCGCCGGGCTGTCAACGCACGACGAAGTGGAGGCGCATATCAATGCCATAATGATCGGCCGAGCCAAGCGGGTGGTAGTGGTCGCCGACGGCTCCAAGATCGGACGCAGCCACCTGGCCCACGTCGCCGACCTGGAGTGCGTCGACGAGCTCGTCACTGATGTCAGCGCCGATCCCGAGGAACTGGCCGCGATCGCCGCGCACGGCGTGAGCGTGAAGATCGCTGAGCCGATACGGCGGTGACCGGGGGCCGACCGGGATCGGCCCCCGGTCCGCAGCTAGTGGTAAGCCCGCTGTGCACGTCCAGGCCGGTGGCGGCGCGGTGGTGTCGAACCCGGTGGAAACGGCGGCCAGCCGAACTGGGCGGCGGCGGTGCCGCCAGCCAGGACAACGGCGGCCGCAGCCAGGGCGAACAAGGTGCCAACAGAATCAAGCTTAGCTGGCACGCCTTTGCCGGCGATCGGGCCGATCGAGGCGTGTTCGGTCAGGACGGCCTGGCAGGGCTTGCCGTTGTAGGCCGAGTTCAGATGGACCGTGGCGTTCTCCGGCAGGCCGCCGACCTGCTCGCGGGCAGCGCGCAGGGTCGGATCGAGTAGCTTGGAGTCGTGGCGGTTCGCGCCAGGGGGCGAACTCTGGCCGTTCGGGCAACAGTGGTGCGAACTGGATCCAGAGCCGCTCCAGCAGAGATGATGGGACGACAAGCACGGTTCCTCCGGCGGTTACGAAGCCTAGAGAACTCCGAGATCACCGGGATCCCAGCCCGCCTGTCAACACCCTCAATCACTTCCAGCGTGTCGGAACTGCCCGCTCGTCCTGGACGGTGTTGCCGCTCGTGATGCTCGCCGAAGGGACGGCGATCGTTCGGCTGTGGCGCTCGGATCGCGGCAGATCCGGACAACGGCAGTCGACGCTATCTACGACGTGGGCGGATGCTTTTAGGGAATGCTTCAGTCGACAAGGTCACGTCCATCGACCCGATGTCACGGATACCGGGCGGCTATGACCCGAACTTCGTCCATTGCCCTTCGGAGACCACCTCGACGGAGCCGTCGACGACCTTGATGGCCGTCTGTTCGTCGATGGCGTAGGCCGGGGCGGCGATGTCGGCGGCCCACCGTTCCGCGTCAGCCGGGGTGTTCGTGGGGAAGGCGTTCAGGTGCGGGAAGATCGAGAAGTCGACGACTCCCAGCGTGCGGTCGTCCGGCGCGGAGGGCCACTCGACGAAGTACGATCCGATTCGGGGCGTCATCACCATGCTACCGGCACTCACCCCCACCCAGACCGTGTCGGGCAGTGACGGCAGCAGATCGGCCAGTCCGGACTCCCGCATCCAGTGGCACAGGTACGTTGCGTCGCCACCGTCGACCAGAAGCACATCGGCCTCCCGGACCCAGGGGACCCATCGCTGCGCGCCGATAGTGGGCAGTGCGGTCAGCTCCAGGACACCCAGCGACGCCCAGCCTAGGCCGGAGAAGTGCCGGAAGTCGGGCTCGGCGGCTATCAGGCCTCGCACCGATGCCGGCCCGCACATCGGGTGACCCCACTGCGCGGTCGGGACAACCAGTGCGTGGGACTCGGCGATCGGCTTGCCGAGTAGCTGCACGAGCGTCGAGTGGATGCTGGGGTTTGTGACGCCGCCTGAGGTGAGCAGGAGCTTCAAGGTCCCTCCAAATTCCTACGTGCCCGATGTGATCGCCTCAAGCCGCACTGATGACGTCATCCCGTGACCCTACCGACGGCCACCGACAGCAACAGGGTGAACATTTCCTGCCGCAGCACCAGACCCGATCACCACACCAGCGCCGGTCCTATTACGTGAGGCCGACCCTGAGGGAATGCCATGAGCGCCGGCACAGCGCGGAGCGAGCCACCCACATCTACTGGCGGTCGCTCTTAGTCTTCACAGCACGCACAGCCTCGTTGCCGATGGCCCAGCCGGTCAACAACTCGCTCACCGCTGGTGAGCGGTGGTCTCGGATTCGCTCACGGCGTCTGCGCGTTTGCGGCGCGGTCCTCGACGGCGCCTTCGCACCGCTGATAGACATCGCGGCGGGCGCGACCGGGATGGCCGCTCCCGGTGATCGTCCACGCCAACATCGCCTTGGAGTAATCGTGAACTACCTCGCCGCCGATGATCGCTACGCCTCCATGGCCTACCGCCGGACAGGTCGCAGTGGCCTGCGACTCCCGGCAGTATCCCTGGGGCTGTGGCACAACTTCGGCGACGGCCGGGCTCCGGAGCTGAACAGGGCGATCCTGCGTAAAGCTTTCGATCTCGGCGTCACCCACTTCGACCTGGCCAACAACTACGGTCCGCCGTACGGCGGCGCCGAGACCAACTTCGGCCGCGCGCTGGCCGCCGACTTCAAGCCGTACCGCGACGAGTTGGTCATCTCCACGAAGGCCGGCTGGGACATGTGGCCCGGTCCCTACGGCGATCTGGGCTCGCGCAAATACATGCTGGCCAGCCTCGACCAGTCACTGGGCCGCATGGGCCTGGACTACGTCGACATCTTCTACAGCCACCGCCCCGATCCCGACACGCCGCTGGAGGAGACGATGGGCGCGCTGGACACGGCGGTGCGTTCCGGCAGGGCCCTGTATGCGGGCATCTCGTCCTACGACCCCGAGCAAACCCGAGAGGCGGCCCGGATCCTGAAGGAGATGGGCACTCCTCTGCTCATCCACCAGCCCAACTACAGCATGTTCGACCGCTGGATCGAGAACGGCCTGCTGGACACCCTGGGCGAACTCGGCATCGGCTGCATCTGCTTCTCGCCGCTGGAACAGGGCGTCCTCACCGATCGCTACCTGAACGGGATCCCCGAGGGCTCGCGGGCCAGTATCGGCCACTTCCTCAAGGCCGAACTCCTCAACAAGACAGTGATGACCCACGTCAGGGCCCTCAACGACATCGCCGCGAACCGCGGACAGTCCCTGGCACAACTCGCGCTCGCCTGGACGCTGCGCGACCGGCGCATGACCTCGACGCTCATCGGCGCCAGCAGCGTCGAGCAGTTGCAGGCCAACGTCGCCGCGCTGGACAACCTGGCGTTCACCGACGAGGAACTGGCTGCGATCGAAGTGCACGCGGTGGACGGCGGCCTCCTCAAGTGGACAGGCGGCGAGAGCCACTGAGCTCGGCGGATCCTGACAGGTGCGGCTGGCCGTCCCCCGCTTGGACCGGCTACTCGCCGGTTTGCCGCTGAGCGTCGTAGCCTTCGACGAACAGCAATCGGCGGCGCAAGGCCTTGCTCGCCAGGGCGCGAGCCGGGGCGTATTCCGCAGAGTCGTACCAAGCCCTGAGCGTGGCCATGTCGGCGAACTCGATGACGACAAGCCTCCGGTTGCCCGACCACTCCCCCTCCGCGGCGGTCGGCGACGCGGCCAGAACGAGATAGCGGCCGCCGAAGTGACCAACAGCCGCGCGCGCCAGCCGGATGTATTCCTTCGCCGCGTCCGGGTCGATGGTTTCAACCTCTGTGATGCTGTATGCGGGCATGGGAAGTTCCTTCCTGATCGAGATCTAAGCGTCTTCGGCGACGATGCGGTCGCGAACGGCGTTGAGCGCGGCGGTCACGGCACCGGCGGGGCGGTCGAAGCTGGCGAACGGCGCCGACGGGGCACTGGTGCGGGCGGTTACGGCGTGCGGGAAGGCGAATTCGCGCAGACCCTCTTCGCCGTGCTTGCGACCGAAGCCGCTATCGCCGCGGCCGCCAAACGGCAGTGCGGAGATCATCGAGGTCATCAGAGCGTCGTTGATGCTGGTCATGCCGACGCGAAGACGGCGCGCGAGCTGCTCGCCGTGCCCGCGGCTGTAGACCGAGCTGCCCAGGCCGTAAGGGCTCGCATTCGCGAGGGCGATCGCTTCGTCGGTGTCGGTGACCTTGACGATCGCCAGAGTCGGGCCGAAGGTCTCCTGCGTCGCGGCGAGCGTATCGGGGGCGACGTCGACGAGTATGGTCGGCTGCACGAACCGGCCACCGTCAGTCGTTTCCAATCCGCCGACCGGCGCGCTCGCACCGTGTTCGAGCGCGTCGGCGATGTGGCGGCGGATGACCGGGATCTGGCCGGCCAACGGCACCGAGCCGATCTGTGCTTCCGGGTCGCTGCCGGCGCGCACCGTGCGGGCGAGCGTGGTGACCTTGGCGACGAACGCGTGGTAGACGGATTCGACGACGTAGGCCACCTCAAGGCTGATGCAACCCAGACCCGCGTTCTGAAGCGCACCCCAGACCACGGAATCGGCGGCGACGTCCAGGTCGGCGTCCTCGGCCACGATGGCCGGATCCTTGCCCCCGAGTTCGAGCAGCATGGGGGTCAAGGTCTCGGCACACTGGGCAGCCACCGCCCGCCCGGAGCGGACAGAGCCGGTGAACGCCACCTTGTCCACACCCGCTGCGATCAACTCCTGGCCGGTGGCCGCGTAGCCGATCAGGTCCTGCAAGACCTCGGCGTGTTCGGGCACGGCGCGTTGCCAGGCACGCACCAGCCACTGCCCGACGCCCGGGGTGATGTGGCTGGGCTTGAAGACGACCGCGTTGCCGGCGGCGATCGCGTGGATCACGATGGCGCCGGGCGTGGCCAAGGGGAAGTTCCACGGGCCGATCACACCGACCACGCCGTAGGGCAGGTGCTCGATCCAGGCGCGCTGGTTGGCCGCGCTCGGCGGTACCTCGACGTCGCGGCGGCCGAGCACCGGCTCTGCGTTGTCGATGACGAAGCGCAGATGCTCGAGCACGGCGAGCACTTCGGCCTTGGCGTCCTCGATCGGCTTGCCGTTTTCGGCGTGGATGAGTTCGGCCGCCTCCTCGCCGCGCACGGCGATCTCTCGCCGCCAAGCGCGCAGGTACCTGGCGCGCTGATCGAAGCCGAGCTCCCACCACGGGCCGGCGGCGGCGCGGGCCGCGGCCAGTGCGTTCTGTGCCTCTGCGGGCCCGGCGACGGGATAGCGGGCGAGTACGGATCCGTCGGCCTGGTCAATGGTGACGACCTCGCTTGCGGTCGCGTCGAGCGCGCCGTCACGGGTGAGATCGTCGTTGAACGTTTCGGTGCTCATCGTTACTCCCTGCTATGCCATGTGCTTGTCGAACCAGTCGAGCATCGGAGCCGGGCGGCGCTGGAACTCCAGGTATCCGTCGAACCTGGCCGTGGTCCCCTCGATCCAGGCGAGTTTCTTGTCGGCGACGGTGATGTTGTCGAACATCGTCTGTACGTCGCTGGGATCTGTGAGTACGTCGTCGCGCACCTGATAGAGAAACGTCGGTACGCGCACGCTCTTGGCCCAGCTCTGTGCGTCGCGTTCGGCGAACCCGATGCTGGTCCGCAGGATGATCTTCTGCTCGAATTCGTCGACGCGGTCGGCGAGCCCGAGCATGCCGAGGCGGCGTTCCACGATGACGCGAGCTGTCACCGGCTGCGGCGCGACCAGCACCCGGACGCCATCGAAGGCATCCGGGAACTGCGTCATAGCCGCAAACGTGGAGCTCGCACCCATGCACCGGCTGAACAGGCCGATCGCCAGTTCACGGGTCTCACGACGGCTACGCACGAAGGCGAGCGAGCCGGCAACGTCGCGCGCCTCGTAAATGCCGCTGGAGGTGATCCCACCGTTGGCGGCGCCGCTGTGGCCGTGGTTGCGCAGGTCGTAGGCCAGCACGTGGTAGCCGGCATCGTGCAGGATCTTATAGTCGGGCACGAAGTCGACCTCGAACGCGTTGCCGCTGGCAACCCACTCGCTGTGCCACGGTTCCAGCTGCGTCGGAAGCCCGGAGCGGTTGAAGCCCATCGGATGGTTCGCGATGATCAGCTTGTCCGAGCCCGCGGCTGGGATGTACCAGCCCTCCAGCGGAACACCGTCGTGGGACGGGAAGCTGACGTTCTCATAGTCGAGCCCGTAGTCGCCGGGCGTGTGCAGGATCGGCGAGCGACGCTGGAAGCTGAAGCCGTCGGCGAACCTTTCCAGGATCTGCTGGGCCTGGGCCTCGGTGAGCGCGGTCGGAGTAGTCGGGGTATCGGAGGCAGGCATTGGTCGATTCCTCTCCTCTGCTACTGAGCCTGAACAGCAGGCTTGAGCGTGTCCTGGCACCACTGCCGGAAGCTGGTGGGTGTGCTGGTCAGCGGTGTACGGATCGCGGCGTTGTCGAGCCCTGCGTTCTTGGCGGACATCATGTCCGTCATGGCCTGGGCCATCGCCTGGCCCATGCCGCGCCCGGCGAGGTTCGCGGTGAACGTCTCGAACGGGATCTGCTGATAGCGCACCGGCGTGCCCAGCACCTCGGAGATGATCCGCGCCATGTCGCTGAAGGAAAGGTCCTCGGGGCCGAGCACCGGCTGCTCGGCCACGCCGGTCCAGGTCTCGTCGAGCAGCAGTCGGGCTGCGACCGCGGCGATGTCGCGGGTGGCGACCGACGGGAGTTCGCGGTCGGCGTCGATCGGCCCGAAGAACATGCCGCTGTTCTTGATCGGGGCGGCCTGCCACAGCAGATTGTCCATGAAAGAGGGCATCGTCAAGGCACGGTAGGCGACGCCGCTGCCGGCGATCAGGTCGTCCATCGCCAGGGTCGCGGTGACGTGGCCGGCCTTGTCGGCGACGTCGGTGCCGCGGCCGAGGGCCGAGACGCCGACGACACGGCGTACGCCGTGGCGTTCGAACGCCTCCACGGCCGGGCGGGCAAAGCCGACGTAGGCCTCCTCGACGCTCACGGCCCGGTCGTCCGGCGGCACCAGCCAGAACACCGCGTCGGCGCGCTGGAACGCGCGGTCGAGCACCGCGGCGTCGCCGTGCGAGCCTTCGACGACTTCGACGCGGCGACGCACCCGCTCCGGCAACCGGGCCGGGTCGCGGACGATGACGCGCACCGGTTGGGCACCCACGCCATCGAGGACGTTCGCCAGAACCTGGCGGCCGATCTGACCGGTCGGCGTAGTGATGACGATCATGACTTCTCCTGGCTTCGGTGGTGTGATCTCCACAGTGCGCCCCGGCTGCCGTTCCCGTCCAAGACGTGTTCCTGAATGCAATGCGTATCGCCTATGATGGCAGTTCAAGGCTCCGAATAGCGGAACCACTGCTACCATCGAAGGGTGTCTGACATCCCGTTCGCCGCTGCGGACGATCTCGGCCTGCGAGCTGTGCGGTTGTTCGTCGCGGTCGCCGAGGCCCGGCACTTCGGCCGGGCGGCAGCCGGGTTGCACGTCTCCCAGCCGTACCTGAGCCAGCAGATCCGCGCACTGGAACAGCGCCTCGGCGCGCGCCTGCTCGACCGCAGCCCGCGCGGCACCAGCCTGACCGAGGCCGGCGAGGTGTTCCTGCCGCGAGCCAGGGCGCTGCTGCGCTCGGCTGTTCAGGCCGAGGCGGCGGCGCGCGCGGCGGCCGCGCCGAGCCGCATCACCGTCGGGCACACCAGGCACATCGATGTCGAGGCCGCCGTCCGCGAGCTGCGCAGGCTGCATCCGGATGCCGAGGTGCATGTCGTGGACCTGAGTTGGAACGAGCCGCGCGAGGCTCTGCTGGAGCGCCGCGTGGACGCGGCGGTGGCGCGCTTTCCGCTGACCACCGACGCGTTGGACGTCACCGTCCTGTACGACGAGCCGCGCGAACTGCTCGTCCCCCTGGACCACCGGCTCGCCGGCAAGGAGTCGGCCGCGCTGTCCGACATCGCCGACGAGCCTCTCCCGAAGCTGCCCGACCCGGCATGGAACGCCTTCTGGCGTATC
Source organism: Catenulispora sp. GAS73 (assembly GCF_041262085.1). Classification (NCBI taxonomy): domain Bacteria; kingdom Bacillati; phylum Actinomycetota; class Actinomycetes; order Catenulisporales; family Catenulisporaceae; genus Catenulispora; species Catenulispora sp. GAS73. The sequence goes on along the minus strand of NZ_JBGCCM010000050.1, from coordinate 31,690 downwards.
GACCCCCGCCCCGACGGCAGCCACGCCCCCGACGGCCCGGCGATCGAAGTCCTCGAGGACAAACTCGAGCTGATCGCCGCCGGGCAGGCTGTCGCCATCGTCGCCGCCGGGTTCCGCGGCATCCGGCCGGACCTCACGACCATCCCGCTGCCCGACATCGAACCGAGCCACGTCGTCCTCGCAACTCGCACAGGCGACCGCAATCGGCTCGTAGAAGCCTTCCGCAAGTGTGCTCGACGCAGCCTGACCGGTCCGCCGCTTCCTGGGTCCTCGCCAGAGGCGCCGCCGACGAGCTGATCAGATCACGAAGGCGGCCAAGCCGGGGGGCAAACAGCTGCGCCGCGCGGCGGACCTCGGCGGTGCACGTCGCGTACCTGTGCCGGGTTCCGCAGCCCGTCCAGTGTTTGCAGGATCAATCAACCTGGACGCTCCATAAGCCAACCAGTGCGACCGCAGCGATCTGCGGCTCGGGGTCGCCCGGCGTCAGCCCGGCCCGTCGGGCCACCCCGTCTGCCATCCGGGCGAGCATGTTGCGGTGGTGCGCGCGCAGCGCCGAGGTATCACAGGCCATGGCCTCGAAGCGCTGCACCGCCGCGGCGGCCCACACCTCCTGGGCTTCGAGCCAGGTGACCAGGTTGTCCAGCTAGCCGACCAGGATCCACAGCATGGCCGAAAGGTCCAGAACCAGGGACTCCTTGGTCGGGAAATATTTGAACGAGGTGGTCGGCGACACCCCGCACACGCGGGCGATCTCCACCACGGTCACCGCGTCGAACCCGCGCCCGCAGCGCACTCCAGTCGACGGTCTGAGATCTCATGGCCTCCCAGGATAGCCAGGATGCGCGATCATGAGGGTGGGATAAAGTTGTAGTGACACCACTTTTGATGTGCCATTTGCACCAGATCGGAGCGTTTCATGACGGACCTTGAGCGCAACAAGCAGGTTGTCGTCGACTACTACCAGACCGCGTTCGGCGGGAATCCGCAGAAGGCGATCGCCGACCACTTCGGACCCCGCTACGTGCAGCACAACCCGGACGCCCAGGACGGCCCGGAGGCCTTCATCGGCTTCGTGACCTGGCTGCGGGGCGAGTACCCGAACCTGCGGCTGGACATCAAACGGGTGATCGCCGAGGGCGACCTGGTCGCCACCCACTCCCACCTCGACCTGGAGCCCGGCACGGACAACCCCGGGCGCGCGCTGGCGGACTTCTTCCGGCTGGAAGACGGCAAGGTCGTCGAGCACTGGGACGTCATTCAGGAGGTGCCCAAGACCTCCGCGAACGACAACGGGATGTTCTGATGCCGGCCGACGCCGCCGCGCGCACCCCGGCCGAGGCCGTACGACTGCAGTACCTAGCCTCGGCTACCGGGGACATGGACGCCTGGCGCGAGGTGGTCGCCCCGGACGTTGAATGGACCGAGTCCGCCGGGTTCCCGCTCGCCGGCACCTACCGCACCCCCGAGGCCACGATCAGCGGCGTGTTCGAACGGCTGGCCGCCGAGTGGGACGGCTGGACCACGCACGACGATACGTACATCGTCGACGGGGAGCGGGTCGTCGTGCTGGCCCGCTACACCGCCCGCAACCAGGCCACGGGGAAGGACATGATCGCCCGGGTCGCGCACTCCTTCATCGTGCGCGACGGGCTGATCGTGCGGATGGAGCAGATCGTGGACTCCGCCACGGTACGCGCGGCCATGACCTGAGTGTCGCCTTGCCGGACCCTACGCGAATGTCCGGTCAAGCACCTGCTCCAAGGCGATCAAAACGGCGCCTCGGACTACGGGATTGCCCTCCAGCGTGCTGTGCACAACCCTGGTCGGCATCCGCGTAGCGGCGGAGAGCCGGCTCTCAATGCGCCGGGCCAGCTCTTCGCCACCCGCCCTGCCGACCGGCCCTGCCAGCACGATGAATCCCGGATCCAAGACCGCACACACACCGGTAGCCGCCAATGCGAACCTTTCGGCCAGCGTGTCCAAGAGCTCTGGGGTCGCCTTGCGCACAGCCGATTCCGGATCCGGCGCCTCCACGCCCGCTTCCCGAGACAGGGCGAGGATCGCCTCACCACCAGCCAGGTCGTACATCGTCGAGCCGTCGAGCCCCGCCGGCAGGTAGTCGAGCTCCCCGGCGCCGCCGGACCGGCCACGGTACAGCCGGCCGTCCAGCACCAGCGCCATGCCCAATGCGACCCCCAAGGAGAGCAGCGCGAAGGTATCGTGGCCGCGGGCGGCGCCGAGGCGATGCTCGGCAAGCCCCGCCAGGTTCACTTCGTTCTCAATCAGTACCGGCACGTCGCCCAGGCGCTCGTGCAGGCCGGGCAGCAGGTTCGCGTGCCAGGTCGGCAGGGCGCCGACGAAGTCGACGTCACCGGTCTCCGGATCTACCAGCCCCATCGTGGCTACCACCACGCCCTGCAGCGTCGAGGCGTCCAGGCCGGCGGCGTCCAACGCCTGGGCCAGCGCGCCGTGGACGACATCGGCGGGCTCCGCGCCGGGGTGGTGCGGCAGCCGCGAGCCACCAACCTGACGGCCGGTCAGGTCGCACACCGAAGCCAGGATCACGTCGGGACGAACTTCGACACCCGCGACGTGTGCCCGGTCGGCGACCACGCTGTAAAGCAGGGCGTTCGGCCCGCGGCGGACGGCCTCCTCGCGGCCCACCTCGGCGATCAGCCCGTCAACTTCCATGCGTTCCACCAGGTCGTTGACAGTGGCACGGGACAGCCCGGTGCGTGCCTGGATCTGGGAGCGGGACTGCGGACCCTGCTCGAGCAGGACGTCGAAGACGATGCGGTCGTTGATAAGGCGGGCGGTTCGCGGAGAGGCGGTTCGCGGCATAGCCCAGATCTACCACGGCACCGGTTCACCGGAAAGCCTTTCTTTCTGGATCCCATCCTGTTAATTTGAGCACTGCGTTCGGCGCTCTGTTGGGAAACCCTGTTCGGCACCCCGCTCGACGGCCACTCCGGAGGGCATCCAGCGACCGGTCCATGTCGCGCCACCGCGCCGCAGAACACGGTCATTTTTGCGCAAAGCCCCACCTCGTCACAGAAGCCAGCCGCAGCGACCGGCTGCGGTCTACCCCCCTCTCCGAAGGGATCACCATGGGTACAACCTTCGCAAGAAGGCTGAGATACGCCTCCGCCGCCGCGCTCCTGATCGCCTCCGCCACAGCCCTGTCGACGGTCACAGCGACCGCGCCCGCCCACGCCACAACCGCGGGAACCGTCCTGTTCTACGACGACTTCAACGGCACCAGCATCGACACGACCAAGTGGTTTCCCGGGCTGCATCAGGTCTCGACCAGTTCCTCGGACAACGGGGTCATCCCGGAGAACCTGTCGGTACACACCGTCGACGACAACGGCACCTCCATCGGAGTGCTGGACGCCGTCGCCAACGGCGACCAGTACGACGACAGCCAGCCCGGCGCGGTCAAAGGCGTCCACAAGATCGCCGGATGCACGCCGATCGGCGACCCTTCCTGCTACACCCGACTGAACACCGGCCAGCGCACCGGCGGGCTGGTGTGGACCAACCAGCGGTTCGGCCCGGCCCGCTACGAGATCCGGATGAAGAACCTGCCGCTCAACGGTGGCTGCTCGTGCATCTGGAACTACTACGAGAACGGCAGCGACTACACCGAGATCGACAGCGAGATGCCGGCCCACGGCAACGGGACGGGCTCGGACTGGTCGAACTGGGCCGGCTTCAACACCTACACCGCGCCCGACGATGCCCACGCCACCTACATGAACACCAACCTCGGCGCGGCCCAGAACGACGGCAACTTCCACACCTACCGGTGGGACTGGTACGACGGCACCGAAGGAAACGGCGCCAAGCGCATCGAGTTCTACGTCGACGGCGTCTTGAAAGCAACTTCCACCACGAACATCCCCACCCTCCCGGCACAGCTGTGGGTCGGCAACTGGCCCGCACCGTGGTCCGGCAACTTCGCCTACGCCAGCCAGCACCAGTACATCGACTGGGTGAAGATCACCTCGCTGGGCTCGACCACCTCGGGCGGCGGCGACACGACACCTCCGACCGCGCCGACCAGCCTCGCCTCCAGCACGCACACCTCCAGCACCATCGATCTGTCTTGGGGAGCGTCGACCGACAACGTCGGGGTCACCGGCTACACGATCTACAACGGCAGCTCCGTGCTGGCCACCGTGAACGGCACCACGACCAGCACCCAGCTGACCGGCCTGTCGGCATCCACCGCCTACAACCTCACTGTCAAGGCGAGCGACGCGGCTGGAAACTTCTCAGCAGCCAGCAACGCGATCACGGTGACCACGAACAGCAGCAGCGGTGGGGGCGGCGGCGACAAGGTCGTCAACGGTGACTTCGAAACTGCGTCGTTCAGCCCGTGGACCTGCACCGGACAGGTCAGCGTGGTGGCCGGCCAGGGTGTCGGTGGAAGCTACGCGGCACAGCTGACCCCCAGTGGCACGGTCACGTCCAAGTGCACGCAGACGATCACCGGGCTGACGCCCGGCGCGACCTACGCCCTGTCCGCACGGCTGCGGGTCACCGGCACGGAATGGATCTACGCCGGCGACATCGTCGGCGGCACCCAGACCGAGAAGGGCACCAACGCCACCAGCTACACCACGGTGACCGTCCCGGCCTTCACAGCACCCTCCAACGGGACGGCACAGGTCTACATATCCGCCTGGATGCAGCAGACCGGCGCCACTTACGCGGACGACGTGACGCTCCAATGACAGCCTACTGATCCCCGCGTGGCCGCCCGCTCCTGGGTGCCACGCGGGAATCAGTGTCGCCGACGGCACGAACCTCCCAGCGAGGACATGCGGTATATCGACGATGCGGTCGGCAAGGCCATCTAGTCATCGACAACGCCGGCGTCCGAGAGTCGACAGGACCCCGGTTGTCGATGGCACCACCCGCCCACGGCGACCTCCCCATGATCGCCGTCGAATTGCTTCCTCCCGGAGCGGGCCCAGCAAGCTGTTTGACGGGTGCCGACGCAGTCCCCACCACGTCTGCGTCGGCACCGTTGGACAAGCGGACGCCTGACCGCGCCGCCCGCGCCGGCTCAGGTCACGGAACGTTCCACTGCTGGTCCGAAGCACCGCTGCAGTCGTCGATGATCACCTGCGTGCCGGAGCCGCCGTTGCCGTTGTCCTCCAAGCACTTGCCAGACTGCGGGTTCGTCAGGGCGCCACCCGTCGTCGGCAACCATTCCTGCGCGCCGGTGCCGTTGCAGGTGTAGAGATCGACAGCCGTGCCCTTGGCGGTGGCGCCGCCGTTCACGTCCAGGCACATGCCGAGCGTCTGCAATGTGTCGTTCTGCCCCACCGTCCACTGTTGGGCGTTGTCGGGGTTCTGACAGGTGTAGACCTGCACCGGGTTTGAGTTCGCGGTCGAGGCCCCGCGGTCGTCCAGGCACAGGCCCTGATAGCCGACGACCTGACCTTGCCGCGGGACGTACGCACCACTGGTGGGCACGGTCCACATTTGCCCGGTCCCTTGGCCGCAGTAGTCGATGACCAGCTGGGTGCCGGAGCCGCCGTCGCCAGCGTCGTCCAGGCACTTGCCCGACTGCGGGTTGACCAGCTGACCGCCCGGCTGCGCCACCCAATCCTGCGCGCCGGTGTTGTTGCAGGTGTAGAGGTCGACGGTGGTGCCGTTGGCGGTGGCGCCGCCGTTCACGTCCAGGCACATGCCGAACGCCTGCACGGAACCGTTGGGCTCCATCGTCCACTGTTGGGCGTTGTTAGCGTTCTGACAGGTGTAGACCTGGACCGGGTTGAGGTTCGCGGTCGAGGCGCCGCGGTCATCCATGCACAGGCCCTGGTAGCCGGTGACCTGTCCGGTGGGGGCGGTGGTGGAACCGATCGCCGTCGTGGCGGTACCAGAGGTTCCGGCGCTCGTGGTCACCGAGACGGTGGCGCTGCTGCCGGGTACCACGGCCCACTGGCCGTTCGGGCCGGAGGGTGTGGGAACCGTGAAGGTGATGGCGCTGTCGCTCCAGCTGTCAATGGCGAAAGTGGCAGCGTCACCGGGGGCGCCCCAGGTGGTGCCGTCGTCGCTGAAGGTCAGGTAGCCGCCGCCCTGGCTCGCGCCGAAGCCGCTTCCGGTGACCGTGACCTGCTGCCCGGCTGAGGCACCTGCGGGCGACGCGGAAATGACCAGCGGCTTGGTCGGCTCCGACAGCTGTGCGGGTGTGCCACCGACCTGGGTGACGGACACGCTCCCGGCCGTTGACACGGCCCCGAGCGGGACGTGCAGCGTGTTGGTGGCGCCGTTGTAAGACCACTGCGAGGAGGCGATGGTCTGGCCGTTGATTTGGACGGAGGCGGGCTGCGACTCGTCGACCAAGTCGAGGGTGTATGTGCGGCTGCTCGGCGCACCGGGGTAGGAGCCAGCCGCGGGCGAGATGGTCAGCGTCGAGGTGTCCGCGGAGGCGTTCTCGGTGTAGCTGATCGGCGTGCTGGACGACTGCCCGGACTGGTAGCCCAGACCGGTTCCGGAGTCGTCGTACAGCGAGTAGGTCCCGCTGGCCCCGGCGTGAACCTGCAGGGTGATCGGTGCGGTGCCCGCGGTCTGCGCGTGACTGGTGGAGGGCTGCAACGGGATGATGCCGCCTTCCTTGACGAACACCGGCGCCCGGCTGGTGGGAACGGTGATCGTCTGCGTGGACGGGCCGGTGAAGGTGGCGCCGGTGAAGAAGTCCTGCCAAGTACCCGGCGGGAACCACACCTGCGTGGCGACACTGGCGCCCGGCTGGGTGACCGGGGCGACCAGCACGTTGGGGCCGAGGGTGTACTCGGTCGGGTTGGTATAGGCCGCGGACTGGTCGGGGTAGTTCAGGTAGAGCGCCTGGGTCATCGGCAGACCGGTGCTGCTGGCCTGCTCAGCCAGGGTATAGAGGTAGGGCACGAGCTGTTCGCGAAGCTGCATGAACTTGTCGCCCACGGCTTGGGTCGCGGCATCGTACATCCAGGGCAGGCGCGCGTTCTGGTCCTTGTCCGGCGTGTTCGAGTGCTCACGCATGATGGGCTGGAAGGTGCCCAGCTGCAGCCAGCGAAGATACAGGTCGTCCGGCACGTTGCCTGGCGAGCCGTCGCCGAGGAAGCTGCCGATGTCGTCGCTGACGTACGGCTCGCCGATGCTGCCGGCGTCCTGGGACAGCTGCGCCTCGCTGGCGAGCGTGTTCCAGGTGCCCTGGGTGTCGCCGGTGAAGTCGATGGTCGAGCGGTGCTCGGTCCAGGCCCCGGAGGTTCCGGATCCGGCCTGCGAGTTCTGCAGGGACGCACCGATCCGGGACAGCAGATATCCGCGCTTGCCATTGTTGGCCATCTGCTGAGCAGTCAGATGGTTGATCCATGAGTCAGCGGATACGCCGGGCTGGGAGAACACGCCACTGTTGTCGCAGCACCAGTCGAGCCAGGTCAGGCCGACAGAGTTCTGAGTGGGACCGGCTGTGGCGAAGTAGGACTCGGCCTGTGCCACCTTGGCCCAGTCCCACAATGCGCAGGATCCGTCGGGGCAAGCTGTCAGCGTGTTGCCGGCGATGTCCTGGGCCTGATTGTAAAGCGGGTCGGCGGTTTGGATGCTGGGGTGGACGTTGAGGGCCACGTTGATGTCCTGCGACTTGGTCCAGTCCGTGAACGCGGTGGAGTCGGGAAACAGTGCCGGGTTCCATTCCCATCCGTCCCACGTGCTCGGGCTCTTCCAGGCCGTGTCCACCGACAGGTTGTCGAGCGAGACGCCGTTGGCCCCGAACTGCGGAAGCAGCGTGCCCTGGTAATCCGCGGCCGTGTAGCTGTAGTACTGAGAGAACCAGTTGCCGAACACGGATTCGTCCGGCAGCGTCGTAGGCCCGGTCAGCTTCGCGAGGTCGGACAGCGCGCCGGTGTAATCGCGTCCATATCCGAACAGGTAGCCGTCCTCAACCTCGCCGGCCGGGCGGTTGGCGATCCACCCGTCCGAGGTCCACACTGCCGTCTTCGAATCGTCGAGCAGGTACCAGCCGGACTGGTCGAGCAGCCCGGACGTCATTGCCGGGATGTCGGCGGTGCAGGTGGCGCCGGACTGCCCACTTGCGCACGCTGGCGGGTTGGCGAAGTACGCGCCGTTGTTCGAGTCGTAGGAGCGGATGTATCCACCGAGCGGCTTGGCAGGCAGAACGGGCAAGGCGCTCGTGCCGGGTACGTTCACCGCGATGTCGTCGACGTTCACGTTGCAGCTATCGCCGCTGAGACAATCCAGGGCGACAGTGTTGGTCCCCGCGGCCATCGTCACCGGGACGGTGACAGTCGACCAGTCATCCCAACTCGCGGTGGCCGGAAGAGTGACCTGAGTGCTGGAGCCGCCCACGACCAGGTGCTCAGTGCGCGATTCGACGTTGCCGTCGGCACCCTTGTTGTTGGCGTACCGGATGGTCACGTCCGCGGTGCCAGCGGATGCGCCGAGCACCTGCCAGGAGGCATCCGCCCCGGCAGCGGTCAGACCGGCGACGAATCCGGCCGGACTGACAGAGTTCGCATGGTCGCTCGCCATCGCGGCCCCGCCGGTGAGGCTCGCGGCCCCGGACTGGCACACCTGACCGAAGGTGCACTCCCAGCCCCAGGTCGGCGTGACGTTCCCAGAAGCTCCCGGCGGCAGCGCACCCAGCAGCTTCATCGAGGTGTTCGTGGTGGCGAACGGACCAGAGCCCAGCTGATAGGTGAGCGTCATCTGACTGGTCGTAATGGTCAGCCAGCCGTTCGAGACGCTGGTGGTGAAGGCGGGCGCAACGAAGTTGCGATCGAGGATGTCAAAAGTCGGATCGTCGAGGAAGGAACCCGTCGCTGAATACTCCATCCGGATCACTTCCGGGGCGAGCACCTCGAAGCGGGCATCTCCCTGGACGACGGTCGCGTTGGCTGCGGCCTTTCCGTCTGCCATGTTGATCGAGGCCGACAAGTTCACTGGCGAACTGTCGGAGGTGGCCGTCTGCGCCACGGCGGCCCCGACGGGCAGACACAGGGCCGCAGCCACCAACGCTGCGGCCACCGCGCCAAGAGCCCGGCGAGGGCCTGAGCGATTGAACAATGTTCTTCGCGATTTTCGCATGCTGCGCTCCTAGGGGCGGAGGACCCTCACGGTGGGCTGGAGGACGAACGCCCCGACAGCTCAACCCTCTGGTCACCGACGGCCGCATGACGCAGCCGCCCACCTCGAACCCTGCGTGCGGCCCGAGCCCGCTGTCAGCGCCCAGCGGGTCGATCATTGAGAACGTTCACAATTCACGAGTGTGTGTCAGGGATCTTCCATCGTCAAGACGCAATAGGCGAATTCGTCGCTCCAACGCGCCCTCATCAATAAGCGATCTTCCCTCCGGGGCACGCAGCAAGCCGGGGATGAAAACACAGCGAAATTATTTTCAAGCTACTTGCGCATAGGCGACGGGCGCTGACACCCGTCGTCTGAGGGCTTCCTGCTAGCCAGACCTGTGCCCCGCGCGACCGCGCGACAGGGAGCGCGCCCGAACATGAACCGAAAACCACGGACCCTGGCAAGATACGCGCAAAAACAACACGACTGACTTGCGCATAAAGATCTCCGGGAATTCCCGCCCTGAACATGACGAAGCCTTAACACCGAGAGGGGTCTCATCGCATCCATCTTGACGAGACAAGAGCTCTGACGAACACTCCGGGGTGAACGTTCCCATCCATGAGCTCCGCCCGCGCAGCCCTGACAGCACTCTCACTCCCGCACCAGCCCCAGCCACACGAAGTTTTCAAAGGACCCTGATGAGCATGGCGAAAACCAAGGCAATCCCCAGATCCAGGACCGGGCTCGCCGTTGTGACCGCCCTGGTCACCGCGGCGGCCTTGACTACCGCCGCGCCGGCCTCCGCGGCCGCCCACGCCGCTTTGGTCAGCGACCCCGCGTCGCTGGTCAACCCCTTTATCGGCACGACGAACAACGCCGACGACTTTCCGGGCGCCGACGCGCCGTTCGGCATGGTCCAGTGGAGTCCAGACACCCCCTCCCGGCCCGACGGAGGCGGTTACGAGTACAACGACTCCTCAATCACCGGGTTCAGTCTCACGCACATCGCAGGGCCGGGCTGTGGCGCGGCCGGCGACATCCCGCTCCTGCCAACCGTCGGCTCGGTGAACACCTCGGCAACCGACTCGTTCACCCACACCAACGAGTCGGCATCAGCGGGGTACTACGCCGTGTCGCTCGACAACGGCGTCAAGACCGAACTGACCGCCACGCCCCGCACCGGAATGGCCAGGTTCACCTTCCCCGCCACCACTCAGGCGAACCTGGTCCTCAAACTGAACGGCAGCCAGAACGGAGACTCCAACACCCAGTTCACCGTCGTGAACGGCACCGAGGTCAGCGGTCAGGCCACCAGCGGCAATTTCTGCGGCGGCGGCAACAACTACACCGTCTACTTCGACATGCAGTTCAACCAGTCGTTCACCGGCAACGGCACGGCCGCAGCCGCTCCGACCGCGAAGCCGACGGCCACCGCCGGCCTGTCGAAGAACGCCGCGGAGATCCCGAACAAACCCACCTGGCATGGCACGCCACCGAACCCGAAGGCGTCAAGCACCGCGCCGAACGCCGCAGCCAACAACGGGTACGTCACCTTCAACACGACCGGCAACCAGACCGTCCTGGCCAAGGTCGGCGTCTCGTACGTGTCCGTCGCCAACGCCAGGGCCAACCTGACGGCGGAGAATCCGAACTGGGACTTCTCCGCCGTCCAGTCCGCCACACACTCGGCGTGGAACACACTGCTCGGGCGGGCACAGGTCGGCGGAGGCACCACCGCACAGCAGCAGGAGTACTACACCGCCCTGTACCACTCCCTCCTCCACCCGAACGTGATCAGCGACGTCAACGGCCAGTACCCCGGCTTCGACGGCTCCGTGCACACCGTGGACTCCGGGCACGGAGCCGCCTACGGCAACTACTCCGGCTGGGACATCTACCGCAGCCAGGCACAGCTCGAGGCCCTCATCGACCCGTCGGCGGCCTCGGACACCGCGCAGTCGATGGTCGACGACTACGCCCAGACCGGCATCTTCCCCAAATGGTCCGAGAACAATGGCGAGACCTACGTCATGGTCGGCGACCCGGCCGACGCGATCATCGCTGACTACTACGCCTTCGGTGCGCGCAACTTCGATACCGCCACCGCCCTCAACGACATGATCGCCGAGGCCACCAACGCCGGTAACGTACGACCTGGGCTGAACTACCTGGCCGCACCGGGATACACGCCGCACGACGGCACCTACGGCTGCTGCAATTTCTACGGACCGGTGTCCACCACACTCGAATACAACACCGCCGACTTCGCCCTCTCCGCGTTCGCAGGCGCACTGGGCAACAGCGGAGCGCACGCCACCTTCGCCAACCGAGCGCAGGACTGGCGCAACGTGCTCAACCCCAACAGCGGCTTCGACCAACCCCGCAACACCGACGGTGGTTGGCTGCCCGGCTTCGATCCCACCAGCGGCAACGACTTCGTCGAGGCGGACTCCTGGATCTATACCGGTATGGTGCCCTTCGACCTCGGCGGCTTGGCCGCCGCCAAGGGCGGTGCCGCAGTGATGAACCGCTACCTGGACACCACACTGCGCAGCTTCACCGGAGCCGCTGGCTACGCCTGGGTCGGAAACGAGCCCAGTATCAACCTGCCGTGGGAATACGACTACACCGGCGAACCGTACAAGACCCAAAGCACGATCCGCGCCATCCAGGACCAGATCTGGACCGACGCCCCGAACGGCCTGGCCGACGGAAACGACGACCTGGGCGAGATGAGTTCCTGGTTCGTGTGGTCGGCGCTGGGCATCTACCCGGAGACGCCAGGCACCGCCGACCTGGCCCTCGGCTCACCGATGTTCACTCAGGCCGTGCTCACCCTGCCCGGCGGCAACACCCTGACCATCAACGGCAACGGCGCGGCGGACAACGCCCCCTACGTGCAGTCCGCGACATGGAACGGCGCGGCATGGAACAACGCCTACGCGCCCACGCCGTCGATCAGCACCGGGGGCACCCTGTCCTTCGCTCTCGGCACGAACCAGAACACTTCGTGGGCGGCGGCGGCGAGCCAAGCCCCGCCATCCTACGGCGGCGACACGATCGCACCGCCAAGCCCGCGAGTCGGCCCGATCACCTCAGGCGCAGGCACGAACCTGTGTATCGACGACGCACAGTCGTCCACCACCGACGGCAGCCACGTACAGATCTACCACTGCGATCAGACCGCCGCCCAGGACTGGGCCATCGCCACCGACGGCACCCTTCGCACACTCGGCAAATGCCTGGACGTCGCCGGCGGAGCCTCCACCCCAGGCACACCGGTCCAGCTGTACGGCTGCAACAACACCGGCGCCCAGCGCTGGACACCCGGATCCAACGGCAACCTGGTCAACCCACAGTCCGGACTCTGCCTCGCGGACCCCGGCGCGAGCACCAGCGACGGTACCCAACTTCAGATCGACACCTGCGCCAACAACCCGGCCCAGAACTGGACGCTTCCACCCGCACCAGCCTCCCGCACCGGCGCGATCACCGCCGGAGTCGGCTCCAACCTGTGCATAGACGACAACGGAGCCCTCACCACCGACGGCACCAAAATCCAGATCTACACCTGCAACAACACCCCCGCCCAAAACTGGACCCTGGCACCGGACGGCACCCTCCAGGTCTTGGGCGCGTGCCTAGACGCGACCAACAGCGGCACCACCAACAACACCCTCATCCAGCTCTACCACTGCGACCAGACCGGCGCTCAGCAATGGCGCGCCACCGCCTCCGGACAGCTGATCAACACCCACTCCGGACTCTGCCTCGACGACCCGAACGCGGCCACCACCGAGCGCACCCAACTCCAGCTCTACACCTGTGACAACACCCCGGCACAGGTGTGGAACCTGCCGTCCTGACCAAGCCGCCTGAATTCTCGACCAGCCATCCGGCGAAACGATCGGCCGCGGCTCCGCGGCCGATCGTTTCGCCGGACTTCGAAGGAAGCGCGGGCAGCGCCGCGCCGCACGCCACTCCGCGCCACTGCTGCCGCCCAGCACCAAAGCGGTACCGCGTTCGCCAGCGGCTGCACGGTGTGCAGTACACGCTGCCGACAGATGAATTTCGATGCAAGAGAGCAATGAAGTTACGAAAAAATCGTCGCCCCGTGCGGCTATAGCCTACGAGGCCTGCAAAACACCGAGGTTTCGTGCCATCATCCGTGGCATGCCCACACGCCTGGCCGAAGTGGCCCTGAAAGTCGGTGTCAGCGAGGCGACGGTGAGCCGCGTGCTGAACGGCAAGCCGGGAGTCTCCGACGCCACCCGGCTCGCGGTTCTCGCCGCGCTGGACACCCTGGGCTACGAACGCCCCTCGCAGCTGCGCGGTATGAAGGGTCGCCTTGTCGGCCTGGTGCTGCCGGAGCTGCTGAACCCGATATTCCCGGCACTCGCAGAGGTCGTCGGCGGCAGCCTGACGCAGCTCGGCTACATCCCCGTGCTGTGCACGCGCACCGCCGGCGGCCTGACAGAGGCCGAATACATCACGATGCTGCTGGACCAGCAGGTGTCCGGCGTCGTCTTCTGCGGAGGCTTGAAGGCTTCGCAGTACCAGCACCTGATCGACCGGGAGGTCGCGGTGGTCCTGCTCAACGCCGCGGTTGACTACGAGGGCTTCCCGCAGGTGTCTACCGACGACGCAGCGGCTGTGGACTACGCCTACACGCACCTGGCTTCGCTCGGCCACCGCCGGATCGGGCTGTTGGTGGGTCCGGGCGACCACGTCCCGACCCGCCGCAAAATCGAGGCGTTCCAGAGGCGGTGCAGTCGCGACGGTGTCGCCTCACCACCAGTGGCCCTCACCTTGTTCTCCTTCGAAGGCGGCCATTCGGCCGCCACCGAGCTGCTGCGACACGACGTCACCGGCATCATCTGCGGGAGTGATGTGATGGCCCTCGGAGCGATCCGGTCGATACGGCGCGCGGGACTCGAGGTTCCGGGGGATGTGTCAGTGGTCGGATTCGACGACTCCGCGTTCATGAACTACACCGACCCGCCGCTGACCACGATCCGTCAGCCGATCGAATCGATGGCGCGGGCCGCGGTGACTTTGCTGGTGAACCAGTTCACCGGCGCGCCTACGCCGAAGGAGCTGCTGCATGACCCTGAGCTAGTCGTGCGGTGTTCGACCGGGCCCGCACCCGTGGGGTGACAACACGCGAGGGCCATACCGTCGACTTGTCGCTGTAGCTTATTCTCATGCGATTCTTTACGTTTATCCTTGTGCGTGAAAAATTCCCATCCGAGGTGCCAACGCCGCTCAGTTTGGCGTAGCGGGTGGTTTCAAGGCTGTCAGTAGAGGCCAAGCAGCGGAGCTCCTGTAGAAGAGGACTGTCACTCCAGGACATCCTCAGCGCGAGTGCTGCGCTGTTGGAACAGGCTGCCATAACGCGAACGATCAGGGTCACGGCCGGGGCTTTAACGCCGGTTCGCCTGGGCGAGGTGACTCGAACTTGCAAGCTATGAACCAGGGCTACGCTCCCCAAAGATACCTACGCCTGTCCAGTTGTCGAGTCGAGACTCACGGAGTAGCGGTCACCCAAATCGTCGAGAGCCTGGACGGCGTCGCTTGGCCGTGCTGCCCGCTGGAAGAGTGCGCCCGAATTCCTGTACGGGAGGTCCACGGTCCGTCGATGGGTGAACCCCTGTCGTCGGTAGTACTCCTGAAGCTCCACATTGCTCTTGCTGCAGTCCAACCGGACCCACGGGATTGACCTCCGCGCTGCCTGGTCGCTGGCAAACTCCAGGAGGGCGCTGCCCACGCCCAGCCCGCCGGCGCTCCGCCGAACGGCAAGCCCATGGACAAAGAGGGCGTCCCGTTCGTCGTCCGCCCACCATTCCGGATCCGCATCGGTCATCAGGGCCACAGTTGCAATCGGTTCCGCTTGACCATCGATAGTCGCTAGCCAGACTTTGCCGTCTACTACTCGCTGCGGCGTTGCCCCGGGGAAAGAACGAATCCAGCCGATACCCCGCCCTGCTAACCAATCCGTTGCCTCACGAATGATGGCTACAGTCCGGTCAATATCGCTAAATTCCGCAAGGCGCACCGACAGCACACGTGGCTCACCCACTGGTCAACCCACACTGAATGATGCGCTTGTCAGCGGGCAAGACCCCAACACCCATTCGGACAGCCGTTCCCTCTGAATCGTAGCCGGCATGCCCCCGGATCGGAATAATCGCGCCGATACGACGGGTGTCGCGCTCATAGGGATCCGGCATTCGGCCTCTTCTCCGCATGCAGCTCGATATCTTGCAGCTGAATGATTTCGCTTGTCGCCACAATGGACATGGGGTAGTAACTCATTGAGAGGGAGTTCGGCTCGCCATCCAATGTGCGAATGCCCTTTCGTACGGCTGTCGATTCGTTCTCTTCTAGCTCCAACAGCGACGCGACCTGTTCGCGGGCCGGACGCAGGTGATCTCGATTGCTTCCCCCGAGCGCCATTGCGCGATCACGTCGGTAGTCCATGAACAGCAGCGTTGCACTGGCCCGCACAAAGCGCTCGCGACCGCTCACGGTCGGCTGCTCGTTCGCAAGTTGACCGAGGGCAAGTCGGACAGTATTTCGAGACGCGTCGCACTGATCCATCAGCTCACGTTCGGCCGGAAGCTGCTCCCCCAGCTTTAGGTCTCCGTTGTAGATCTTCGACCCGAGATGGTCGGCAAGCTGGCGATACAGCGTCCTTGAGATGTGCAGATCGATGGCCATTGGCACCTCCCAGAGATGTTTACTAACAATACACCCAAACCCTCTTGATAGACCTCGGCGACTACCCCAGTCTCTCAAGTAGAACCAGTTGTACACCCCGCCAGAACTCCGGGTTTCCTGGCACCACCACCCCGCCTTCACAACCGGACGTCGACCCCCAGATGGCAGCTTCGGATCGAGCATGTCGTACTGCGGGCAGCAACTCACAAATCCGTTGGATAAAGCGCACAGCTCGCCCCGGACCACCCTAGACCACCTGGATCCGACTACCAACGGACTGTCGGCGCCGCTACCAGCGGACTTCGGAGATTCTCCTCTTAGGGCGTGCGCGGATAGGCGCGGGGCGAGTCAGAGATTTGACTTTCACGATCTTGTAGAGGTTGTTGGCCTGTTTGGTGACCGTGCAGTGCTGGTTGGTGCCGCCGGTGCAGGTCCACTGGATGACGGTGGTCCCAGGGGTAGTGAAGCCGCCGTTGACGATCTGGTAGGAGCCGTCGGACTGCCGGGTGAAGACCCAGTTCTGGTTGGCGCCGTTGTTCGGCGTCCAGGTGATGAGCTGCGTGCCGTGCGAGGTGGCGTTGTTGGGGTCGTCCAGAGCCTTGCCAGCGGCGCTGATCGTGTGGGTGCCGCTAAAGACCGGGGTGGTCGGGTTGCCTTGCCGACGATCCGGGTGCCGTAGAGAACGTAGAAGTACCCGGATGCGGTGTCGACGAACAGCCGCGGGTCGCCGTCGCCGTAGTACCGCCTGGCCGGTGAGGTGGCGTCGTCGAGGCGGCGCAGCGAGCCAACGTGGCCGAGTAGAGCGCTGGGAGCGGCAGTTCCTGCACTCTGGTCGGGCTGCCCTGGGTGGCTGGCAGGGCTGGAGCCTCGGCACATGAGGCGCAGCTGGAGCGCGAGAACGAGAAGCTCAAGGCCGCTCTAGGCGAGGCCCATGTCGAGCGACTGGCCGATGGGAGCTGCCGACGACGTGGTGACGTGCCCGAACAGCCGGGGTACATCACGACTGCCGTAGCGGAGTGTTGCGCCGGGTAGTGGTGCGTTGTCTAGGATCAGACCTCTGATGAAGTTCGGCTGCAGTCGGCGGTCGACGAGTGGGGTGGGGGCCGGGTTGATTGAGGAGATCACGAAGGAATCGCTCGAGAAGTTCTTGATTGCGACCGGTGGTGCTCTCGGAAAGGGCGCAGGCGAAAAGGTGGGCAGGCCGGCCGCCGCCGCGTTCGCGAGGGCGATGGTCGCGCGACTTCCGAAGCTGAGAAAAATGATCAAGGCGAAGAAGGATCCGATCGCCGAGATCGCACGGCTGATGACGCAGCTGACGCTAGCCGACTCCGACGACGCGCAGTCCGCGCGTTTGCACCGCGCCATGCTGACGGAGCACATCGAGACCGACATCATCGGCCCCGAGTTCCAGTTCAGGTGCACCGATGCCAATTATCCGCCCGAGCCCACAGAGTTCGCCGATCGCGTTGAAGAGCGTGCGTGGATCGTCGAGGCCGCCTGCGCCCGAGGCGACGTGGCGAAACTTCTGTACCTCGCCGGAATGCGGAGCATCGGGAAGTCGACGATGTTGCTGTACTGGATCCGTCATCATGGGACGGACTTCTTCGAGGACGGCATCTATTATCTGGACCTGGACAGACTGAACTCTGACGAGCCGGACCCCGGCGAGGTCGCCAGGGTGCTCCTGGCGCAGGTCGGACTACCCCCGGCACTGATCCCGCCCGAGCCGGAAGTCGCCAGAAAATGGTGGGCCAAGCTGACGCAGGGCAGGAAGATCTGCGTCATCTTCGATCACGTCAAGGACGCCGACGAGATCGCGACGCTGATTCCGCAGTCGGCGAACAGCACGGTCATTGTGGCTGCGGACACGATGATCGGCGACCTGCTGGGTGCCGACGTCAAGTATCGCGAGGTGCGCGGATTCGACGCAGACGCGGCCAGAGCGTACTTCCAGAACACGGTGGCACCCCACCAGCTGGACAGCGACGCCGCTTTGCGCAGTGTGGTCGACGTCTGTGCCGGCATCCCGGCGGTCCTGATGATGGTCGCCGGCATCCTGAACAGGGAGCCCAGCACCACCATGACTGACTTGAACCACCGGCTGGCCCGGCGCGGTGGCGCGATCGACGAATTCCGCTCGCACCGCTCGGGCACGGTGCGAGTGTTCGACGAATCGTACGCGAGCTTGCCCGCGGATGCCCGCAAGCTTTACCGAGCACTTGGTCTGCTGCCCGACCAGATGTCGGCATTCGGCGACTCGTGGCTTGCGGAAGTCTCAGGACTTTCGCTCGAAAGGACGCGCGCGGCACGGCGGGAACTGACTGGGCGGTACCTGATCGCCAAGTCCTGGAACGAGACGGCCGGGACAGACCAGCCCGGGGACGGAACGACGCTCTCAGCCAACCATATGATCCGCATCCATGCTCGCGAGGTGCTCGAGCAGGAAGGCGAATTCTCGAAGGCCCGGCAGCGGGAGGCCTACGTTGCACTGCGCGCTTGGTACGCGATCATGCTTCAGTACGCCGACAAGGCGATCTCGCGTAACAACCCGTTCCGGGTGGTCAAAGTGGCGCTGGACGCCGATGCCAACCCGTTTGCCCGGCAGCAGACCGCGCTTATGTGGGTCGGACAGCACTTCGACCGAGTCGTGATGCTGATCAACCAGGCGTTCATTGACGGCGAGGACGAAGTTGTCGTCGAAATGACCGAACCGCTGCAGACGTACCTCTTCAACCGGCGCCCAGGCAGAGTATCCGTCGACGTGCTCCGGTGCGCGGTCATCTCGGCCCAGCGCCTCGGCAACAAGCGCTACGAGGCCAGAATGCGATGCTTGCTGTCGCGCGCGCTACGGGAAGCTGAAGCCGAACTCCTCGACGAAGCCCAGGAACAGGTCGATGGGGCCCTCGAAGTCGTCGGGACCTTGTCCGCGCCGGCCGACGACGACGAACAGCACGCCGACAAGATACTGAGGGCATCGGTTGACGAGTTCATCGGCCTCGTCCGCCTCGACAAGAACGACCCTGAAGCCGCACTGAAATGCTTCGAGCAGGCGTATCAGCAACACGTCGCGATCAAGAACGAGCGCGGCATCGTGCTCATGATGCAGATGAGGGGCCGGGCGCTTGTCAGATCCGGCAGGGCGGCCGAGGCGGTGACCATCCTCGGAGAGGCGCTCGAGCGCGTCAGCGATCTCGACGACCGCCTGCACGGCCGCCTGTGGATCGACACAGCCATCGCACGCCTCGGCATCGACGACGAGGCCGGAGCCTTCGAAGCCGTCGACAAGGCAATGCCGTTCCTTCGCGCCCAACAGATGTCAGAGGACATCGAACAAGCAAAGAAGCTGCGAACAGTCAATCAGCCGTAGTTCGTAGCAAGCGATGCACGGCGCGCTGATGTGCCCTGGGTTTGGGACAGTCGGGGCGCTTCATGCTGAACCTGATCGTGGCGCTCGATCTGTGCCTGCAAGGTAGACACAAGCCGATCCGCACCATCTTGATCCTGCTAGTCGGCATGGCGCTGTCCCTAGCCTTCTACTACGAGTGGTCGTGGTGAAGAACACGTGGCGGCTGCTGGCCGAAGCGCGGGTCCACACGACGACGATAAAGAAGGCCAAGACCGCGGTCGCGGTCGGCGCGCGGGCGGCGATGATGCGGACTCGGAGCCGGAGCCTGCTGCAGAGTGCAGGTTTTCGCGCGGTCTCCGTCTTCAACACCACGTCAACGCTTACGTCCGTGGCCGCTGGATGAGATCCACGATCGTCACCTCGCCGGTCGCGGTGATGACGTCGGCCTTCAATTTGGCATCGACCCTGCGCGGCTCGGTTCCATCAGCGCGCACGACCACGGCTTTACCTTGCACTTCGCCGACTTCCGCCGCGGCCTTGATGCCGCTCTTGTCGCGGCTCCGCTTCCGCTTGGCTAGTTCAGGAACCATGTCGGCCAGCTGCGTGGCGAGGTCGGGCAACGTGATCCGCAGGCGGCCGCCGGGTTCCAGCCGGACCGCCTGACGATGGGCCAGCGGCGCGATGTCCGCCGGGAGGTCGTGCGGCGCCGGGATCGAGATCTCGTCGCGGTCTCCGAGCAGCAGCGGGACCACGCGGTTGCCGTTCTTGAGCGCCAGCTCGATCTCGCGGCGGACCCAGTCGTGAGCGTCTTCCAGGCGTCGGGTGCCGTCAGCGTTCTGCGCCGCGAGCCATTCGGGGCCGATGCAGACCAGCATCACGGGGCAGGAAGCCGCCATGTCTTCCAGTTTCGGCGGGAACTCATCTCCGGCGCGCAGGTTGTGTCCGGCCTTGAACACTGCCGACTTGCCGAACTTGGCGGCGAGCTCGTGGTGGACGAGATCAGGAGCCCACTTGGCATCGCCGCCGCCGCCACGGTAGCTGATGAAGATGAGCGGTTTGCGCTTAGGCATTCGGGGCCTCCGGTCGCTTGCCACGGATCCGTGGGTGCGCGGTCCGCGCCAGGGTGATGATGTCGGGGGTCAGCGACCGGAGCCGGGCTGCACGTCGTCGGGACAGGATCGACGCAAGCCGTCGCAGGTCATGGCGTACGGTGACCGATTCGCTCGGCACAGCGGGCAGGAAGGACTCGATGACGTCCGCTGCCCGGTCGCATTCGTGGACATGGGCGTACGCGGTCGCCTCGCGGATGGCGAAACAGACCCGGGCGTGCCGGAGCGAGGGGTTCGACTCGTGCCCGTCCGGGAAGGTGCGCGGCATGGTCGTGGCGAACACTTCTGCTGCCATGCGGAACTCCTCCAGTTCCATCAGCCCTGTGGCTTCGGTCAGCCGCGACGAGCCGAGCTGCGGGTCCCATGAAGGACCCCACTCCCAGTTCTGTGCCGGCGGCGCTGGTGTGTCGCCGACGAGATCGTAGAAGGCGTCCATGACCCGGCTGAATCCTTCTCGGTCTCCGATGCGGGCTCTGGCCCGGGACTCGCGTTGCAGGGCTATGCGGCGCAGTTTTGAAGGCAGCTCCGGGTCCGAGAGCACAGCCTGGACATGGCCGAGGGCGGTCTCGGGGTCGTTGGCTCGCAGCGCTGTCGACGCCCGGCGGATGGCTGCATACCCTGCGACGGCGCTGTCGCCGTAATCAGCGCCGAGTTGCACAGCGACCATCAACCACTCACGCATCGCCCCCGCATCAGCCAATTCCTCCGCGAGCCAGCTCAAGTACTCCGCGTAGCGCGCTTCCACATAGCGGAACGTGGGTGCCTGCCTGACTGAAACCGCAGCTGCTGCCCCGTGGAGGGCCACGATCTGCGTGACGACGTGACTCACCACGGCGGCCGGTCCGAAGCGGTGCCGGTGTACCCGCAGCCGTTCCAGCTCCGCTGCGGCTCCGGCGACCGCCGCCTCGACGGCTTCCGAGGGTCGGGCCGGCACTGCCTTTGCCAGGATCGTCGGGCGCGGGATCCTCACCGGATCCGGGCCGCAGGTCGACGCGGCGCTGAACAGGTTGAGCAAGGCGCCGTCCTGCCTGAGCCGCTTGTCCAGTAGACGAGCTACGTACGGCGATCCGAACGACTGCCCGTTCTCGAGCTTGCTGACGTACCCGAGCGACACGCCCACCAGCGCGGCCAGGTCACGTTGGGACAGGCCCAGGGTGGTCCTGGCACGCAGGATCTCGCCGCCGTAGCTCGCCGGGAGCGGAGGCCTTTGCGAGCTCACAGGCCGCGACGGCTGTGGCGGGGGTAGTTCGGTAGGCCGGCTGAGTAAGGATTCGTACACCCGCACCAAGCGTGGCGACGCGGGCCGCAGCCCATTCTCGATCTTGCTCAGGTGGCCCTTGGTGTAGTCGGTGAGTTTCTCGATCTGCCCCAGGCTCACGCCCGCCTCCTCGCGGAGATCTCGCAACGCGTGGCCGCTCCCGTTCGATGGTGCCATGAATCTCAAAGTACTGAGAAATCCGGCCGATGGGGGTCCTCTTCGCGACGCTCCGGAGCAATCAGGGGGCCCAGAGTGAACAGGCAACAGTTCTCAAGCCTGCTCCGCGTTGCTAGTTTCATTGATCGCCAGCCGTTATCCGCAGCGGCGCTGACCCGCTGACCTGCCGATGGTGTCGCGATGGCTTCGTGCCATGACAACTATCGATCAATTCTGCGCTGCTACGCAGAGCATGCGCGTGGCCGACAGGCGCACTCGAGATCTGGAGGAACCGATGCCCGACCCGGACGCGGTGGCGATACCGGCGCTCGCCGGCGCCGCGCTCGCCCAAGGAATCACGTTTCTGTACGGCCAGGCCGCCGAGCTGCTTCGCGTACGGCGCGAAGACAAGGGCGCGCATCGCGTGGTCTTCGCAGTGCCCGAGGTCTTCAAGCCGTTGGACTCGGCTGCGCGGCCCGACCTCGCCGTTCTCGCCGACCGCGAGCGCGACCTCCGGATGCTGCTCCAGATCGCCGAACCGTTCACGGCCCGGCCGGCGGCGGACCTCGACGGTGCCGACGAATCACTGAGGGTCTGCTTCGGCCACATACGCGCCGTACTGGAGGACGTCTACGGCACGCGATTCACGTTCGGGGGCGAGCCACGACCGACACGGCGCGTGCGGCAGACGGTTGGGGACGTCCGCGGCCCGACGACCGGAATGAAGATCCGCGGCGCCACCGCGAACACTGTCGTCGACGTCGTACAGCGGGTCAAGACCGTCCACGAGAGCGGCGAGCTGACGGGCATCGACATCGATCTCGGAGCCAGGCAGTCCGCTCAGACACCACATCACGATCAAGCGAATGAATCCAGTTTGGGGGACTGATGGACCTTCTGCAGACGGTCGAAGCGACCAGTCATGATGAGACGGA
Source organism: Catenulispora sp. GAS73 (assembly GCF_041262085.1). Taxonomy (NCBI): domain Bacteria; kingdom Bacillati; phylum Actinomycetota; class Actinomycetes; order Catenulisporales; family Catenulisporaceae; genus Catenulispora; species Catenulispora sp. GAS73. The sequence goes on along the minus strand of NZ_JBGCCM010000050.1, from coordinate 9,082 downwards.
GGTAGCGACGCTGGAGATGTCGGACGTCGATGCCGAGCTGGAGCAGTTGAGGATACCTCCCACGCAGCCGGGAATCCGGATCAAATCCGAGGTCGGAGTCAATAACGGTAGCCTCACCTTGCTCAGCGTGGTGGTGGCCGAAGCGCGCAAGCGTTCGAAACTTCCGTCCGACTTCCTCGCCGAGGTTCGCCGAACCTTCGCCCAACCCGGCAAGACGTTCGACTCGGCGTTCTCCGCGCTGCGTAGCAATCAGCGACTCGTCGTGCTGAGGTACCGGCCGGACAGCGGAACCCGAACTGCGGCCGTCGCCATGATCGCTCGATTGACGAGGAACGAGCATGTCAGGCCGCACTATCTGCGTGTGGGCGGGCCAAATGGGCTTCCCACGGCCGAACTGGCTTCCGAGAAATATCAGGCTTATCTCATGGACCTGACCGTGCTCGGAGAGGAGACCGATCTCTCGCCGGACTTCGGTGTCGAGCTCAAAGCCGTGTCGGCAATACTCAGGAAGTCGGACTCCTATCTGATCGTGATCACGGAAGACGAGCAGTGGGGCTGGATCGGCCAATACGCGCCGGACAGCCTGGTGCACGATCTGGAGCCGCCGAATCCGGTGCTGGTTGCTCAGAAATGGCTGAAGGAGCGCGTCCCGGACCGTGACTTCGCGGATTGGTTCACCGACCCCGCTATCAGGAGGTTGCTGAACAAGGTGGCGCCGCGGGAAGCCGTCAAGATCGCGCAGCTCATCGAGACGGCGGTCGCACCCGGTTTCAAGCCCTTGCTGGACGGTACCGACCTGAAGCCGGGAACGACCAGCGAGGACGCCGACTTCCAGCAGCGTGTCAGAAGCGTCGTGGCCAGTCGGGCGCAGTGGCGGTCGGACCTGCTGGATTGGCACAAGGCGCCGGGACGAACAGCCTTCGAACGCAATTTCCTGCTTGCGACGGCAGTGTTGAGTGGGTTCTCGGTGGGAGTCGCGTATGCCGAGGCGAAGAGACTCTGTAAGGTGTTCCGCGACGTGGTCGCGGGGGTGAGCGGGCACAGCGGACCTGGCGTCATCGAGCTGCTGGACACGATCCGGGCAGACACCGACCACGATGAAAGCGTTGTCTTCCCGAGGCCACGGTGGGCAGAAGCTGTTCTCGCCTACTACTGGCAAGACCGACCCGACGACCATGACGCCTTCATCACCTGGCTCGCCGGGCTGCCGAAGAGCGAATCTATCCGGCCGGCGACGCGTGCCGCCGTGGCCACCCGCGTGTCCGATGTCCTGTTCGACCTGATCATGACTCCGGAGCGGGTCGGCCAACTCGGTCGTGTCATCGACCTGTGGAGCGCACAGGAAGAGTCGAGGACCGCGGCTCGCAGCTTTCTCACCGCAGCCGCGTTGCACCCCACGTTGGGCCGTGATGTCGCACGGATGATGCTGGACTGGTCGAAGCAGCTCGGCGTCCAGCGGCGCATAGCGGTCGCGGTGGTCTGCGGCGGCGACTTCGGGCAGCTCAGCACCGACAAGGCGCTGGTGCGGCTCAGTTACCTCATCGAGAGCGATGAGCCTGAGGTAGTCACTGCGGCTGAGCAGGCTGTAGTCGCTCTTTGGAAGCAGCCTGAGACCGGGAGAGAGCTCCTTGAACAGCTGATCAAATGGGAATCGGACGGCGTGGCGACGCATGTCCGGGCTGCCCGGAACATCTTCACCCGGGTGGCCGCGCTTCCCTCGCCGACCGCCGCTGGTCGCCCCGATCTGCTGGTGCGGGCGGTGGCAAGCGAGGAGGACCTGGACCTCGTCGCGAAGGGGTGGCGTTGCCTGCTGGAGTCCGAGATGAAGGGCGATGCTCTCGGTAAGGCATTGCTCCCCTGGTTCGACGCCGCCCTGGTGGCTCCGGACGTCGCCGCCGACGTGATGTCCGTATTCGAACGGGTCACAGCGGACAGCCGGCGGGCGCACAGGCGTCTTGAAAACTGCGCCTACTTCTGGCGCGGATCCTCCGGACCAGCGGACGAGACTCCGGCGGGCATCTTCATGAGTCAAGTCGTTCGACTCGGGGAGCGCGAGTCGAACGGTACTGCTCCTGACGGCCCTGGCGAGGAGGACCCCGCGGAATGAGGTGGTTGGGGAGTGGCCGCGAGGTGTGGCTCGATTCCTTCAGCGACCGAGCCGCCGGGCAAGACGGCTTCAGCTTCGATGTCGAGTACCACGTGGCAGTTCAGGGAGCCGATGCCGGTTCGCTGGACAAACAGCGAAATGCGTGCGCCACCGTCCGCGCGATCGCCGAACCGGCACTGGCCCGCTGCGATGTCCTGCGCCCCTGGGCAGCGGAGCAGGACGTCAATCTCCACCTGTCATCGTCGTTGTCGAGGCGTGGGGTGGGAGCCGTTGTCGCGGGGGCCCGGATAGTCGTCCGAGTCGACGGCGAGACCGCCGATGTGGCCGGTCGTTTGGCTAACGCCCGCCAGGTCGCGAAGGTGGACGCGGTTGAGCGGGAGAGATTACGCGCCCGGATGGCGTTCCTTGAAAGGGAGGTCATCCGCGACAAGGCGGCGCTCAGACTCTACTTGCTGGCCGAGGAAATCGAACAAGGCAGGCAGATTCCTGATAGGCATATCGAAGAGCTGGAATCCCTGGCCGACGAAGTTCGGCAATGGTCGCCAGCCAATGCGTGGGTTGCGACGGCGAAGATCCTCCATGACTATTTCGACCGTCTCCACCCTCGTCATGTCGAGACGTTGGTCTCGACCCTACGTGACAGCATCCGCGACCACGACAACCTGGACCTCCTCGACCGGTTCGATACCGTGCACGGTCCGCGGGCGTGACCGCACGCAGATCCCCTCTCCTCAAAGGTTTCAAGACCATGTTGCGTCCAAAAGGTGCGCCCGAAGGCGCGGCCAAGTATAAGAGAACATCGATGTGGATCGGACATGGACGGCGTCTGACCAAGGCAGCCGGTATCTCGACGATCACGCTTCGGTGCCACGCCGACACCTGGAATGTGATCCTTGAGTTGATGCGAAGTTTCCAAGACTGGAGCGCGCCTCAAGCGATTCCCTGCCCGCCTGGCGCCATGGTCGAAGCCCAGTTGTCAGGGCCGAAAGTCGCCGCCCTCCTGTTCGGAATGCGCTCCCGCTTCGTCGCCTTCAACGGATTCAACCGCGCCGTTGCCCGCCGCGTGTACATCGCGGTGGCTGAGGTAGTGGACCTGGTCGACTCGGCGAGCGCCGGGAGTGCATCGCCAGCCGTCTTCCTCAACGATATCGCCGACGGCTCCGTTGATGGAACGTCAGCGGAGCCCGACTGACCGGCCAGGCCGAACAGCCGGCGGGCGCCGTGGATCAGCGGTTCAGCAGCCGAGTAACCTGCAGCGCCTGAGACATGTCGGTGCTGGGGCGGTGTGCGGCAACCGTCAGCAGTTATCAGCGCGTTGACGGAACCCACGGGAATCCTCAGGAAGCTGTTGGGCATCCAGTTCAGCACCGCGACGGCCTGGTGCCAGACGGTGGGCAACACCAGGCTCGCCTAGGCTGCCCCGCTGACTAAGCGCCGCCCATCCCGACGGTCAACGCCCAAGGTAGGGTTCGTTCGGTGGACGATTCCTCGAACGTCGTGTGGATCCGGTGACGGCTTGCGGCAAGGACCGCCCGCGCGCTCAACCTGCAAACTCAAGGCGTCGATCGGCGCCGTCTGGACAAATACCTGCTCCAGGGGATCCCGCGGTGCTCGGCCGGATCGCCGCCGCGATCGCCCATCAGCTTCCGGCCAGGGCTCTCGATCACAGCTGTACAAGCCTCAGATATCAGCCAAACCATACGGGGCGAAGTCGGAGTCGCCGTGGCCCTTAAGTTCCTTAAAGGTCGGCTCAATCTTCGCCGCCGGCGGGATGCAGGACGTGCCCGAGCGCGTGGTGATCTTCATGGTTATGAAGAACCGGCCTGCTGGTGGCCGATCCGTCACGATCATGACCCAGATGCCCAATGCGATAGGCGTGACCTGGGGATTCACTGCTGAATATTACTTACACCACTACAGTGGACATGACCACGCCTGCGGTGACTGGCTCCTGCTGCCGGCCCGATCTGGCCCGGAGCCTCGGCAAATACGCGGCAAGACTTGACACGGGCCAACACCAAAAGTGTCTTAGCAGCAGGCCGGGAGGCTGCGGTGCCGCGAAACTGTGGGGACTCATAACCCCTTGGTCACACGTTCAACTCTCCTGGCCAGGCCACAAAGAGACAGCGGTCCATGGTGGGCTGGTTGCATGTACACGACTGGGTTCATGGGCGCTCATTCTCGCCCGGCCGGCGCGCGGAGCTACGGTGTCATGCCAAGCCTGTGGTGAAGCAGAGGCCGGTCTGGTCACTCTGCGCCGGCAAGATGCTGCCGCAGTTCCGACCAGGGGGTGTCGCACGGGTCAGCGACCAGTCGCCACCATCGACTGGGACTCCTCGGGTACGGTTTGCCTGCCTTGGACACGTGCAGTTGCGCCCTGGTGAGGATGAGTCCGTGTCGGGCACGGGAGAGCATGACGAGCAGCACGCGCTGTTCCTCGGCTACTGCCTCGTTGTCGGTGGCCAGGTAGTAGGGGATGTGTCCTTCGTCCAACCCAATGACGATCACCCAATCAAACTGCTGCCCTTTACCTGTGTGCGCGTTGAGCAGATGCACGCCCGGTTCGATCGGCCGATCGTCAGCGCGGATGGTCAGCTGGTCGAGGGCTTTGGATGCCGGCCCTGCCGGTCCGGCAAGCTCCTCCAACATCTCCAAGGCTTCAACCGCCTGCTGGTAGGTATCCACGTCCGCGGGGTCGATCAGCGCTAGGACTCTATCTCGCAGTTCCTCAACGGTGCTGGTCGCCGGGAGGGCCCGGAAGGCGTCCCGGAGCCGCTCGGCCAGCACGCTGTCATCGATCGCCAGGTCCCAGCGATAGCGTGGCAGTCCGTGCGCGTTGTCCAAGGCGTCATCCAGTTCCTTGCGCCGCCAAGAAGCGCGCACGATGACCCCGATGGAAACGTCGGGGTCTTGAGCCAGGATGCTCTCGCATATTTCGACGATCGCCTCGGCCTCCTCGGTGGTGCTGTCGAACTCCACGGCGCACGCGGCCCCGCCGACGCGCCAGGCGGACGGGTCGGCGGCGGCCAGTTGCTCGCCACCGAGTTCTTCGGCCGCGGCGTTGACGACGGCCAGGACCGCTGGAGAGGAACGGTAGGAGACGGTAAGTGCATGCGGGCTGCCGCACATCTGCCTCAGCGTTGCCTCCACCTCGGCCGGCTGAGCACCGGCCCACGTGAAGATGCCCTGCAGGGGGTCGCCGACGAAGGTGCGGCTGGCAGTGCAGCTTCGGGTGGCCAGGTCCAGCTGCTGCATCGACAGATCCTGGAACTCGTCGACCAGCACCGCCCCATAGTGCCGCTCGTACAGCTCGGCGATCGCATCCACGTGGAGAAGCCGCTGGGCATGCCGTAGGAGGTCGTCGTAGTGCAGGATCCCTGCGGCGACTCGGCCGCGTTCCAGGTTCGCGGCCCGCAAGTCGATATCGTCAAGCAGCGCGGCGACTTCGGCGTCGTCGAGGGGCCCGCGTTTGGCCTCCCGAAGGGCCCGTGCGATCGCCTCCCGGGCCGGCCAGTCGTTGCCGACCTCCGTCTCCAGCGCCCGGGTGAGCGTACGGGCATCGGGCATTGCGAAGGCGGGGTCCAGGCCGAGGGTGCGCCCGTGGGAGCGCAAGATCTCGGCGGCGTGGCCGTGGAAGTTGCGCACCCGGATGTAGCGGCGGAACCGGATGGCGCCAAGCTCGCGCTGCAGTCTGGCTCCCAGGTTGCGCTTGGCCTTGTTGGAGAATGTCAGAGCGAGGATCTTCTGGTGCGGTTCCAGGCGTTCGATCAGTACTGCCGCGCGGCGGGCCAGCAACTCGGTCTTGCCGGTGCCCGGGGGCGCGATCACCAGCAGCGCGTCGCCGGGGGTGGCGGCCAGCGACGCAGCGGTCAGCGGTTCGGTCACGTCTGGCTCCGGGCTGCGACGGCTCGCAGCATGTCCGCCACGCTTGTGATGCTGGCGGCGTCGTCCGCTGTCAAGGCGCCGCCCACGGCGAGGGCCGTCTCAGTTTTATTCTTGCGGCAGAACTCCGCGGCCTTCTCGGCGGTGATGTCTTCGATCTCGGAGACGCAGGCCGTCTGGAGCAGGTCCGCCTGCTTGCAGACGCCCGCATTGATGAGGATCTTCGCCACGGCCGGGCCTCCCAGAGCGGCGCAGTACTCGCCCTCCAAATCCGGGTCACACACCCAAATCCGGCGGCCCAGAATATTCGCGGGCTTGTCGTTGAAAGCTCCCACCCACTTATTCTTCCTGTCCGCATCAACCAGGCCGAACAGTTCGACATCGAAGCCCTTGGGGCCGAGGAAATTGAAGAGGTTGGGGAACTTGTCGGCACCGTCGATGTCGAACACCGTGCAGCCGAGACGATCCAGCCCGATGTCAAGGGCCCGACCGACGCCCTCGACGACGTACCGGTCGGCCACACCCTCGACCAGGACGACCGATCGCGCCGACAGTGCCTCCAGCAGCCGCGAGGACCACCACCGGGCCCGCAGCTTGTCGATGTTGGTCAGCGCCGAGGTCGGCAGCTGACGTACCCGGCCCTGCGGACTGATCGCGACCACCTGTGACGGCTCGAATCGCTCCATGACGAACGGCGAGTGCGTGACAAGCAGCAGCTGGTTCTGCGCGCCGGCAAACAGGTTCGCCGCGGTGCGCTGGCTGGTGGGGTGAAGGTGCAGTTCGGGCTCGTCGATCGCGATGACGTTCGCCGTCCCCTGCGCGAGCAGGAACAACGTCATCGACATCAGCTGGCGCATACCGTCGGACTGGTCGCTCAGCGCGACGAATACGTCGTCGCGCTGTAGGAACATCGCGACGTTCCCCAGCACCGAGGCGGCCGGATCCGCGACCGAGCGCACCGCCAGGTGGTCGGCGCCGATCTGCCGGGGCATCGCACGAGACAGGTGCTCAGCGACGTCCTCGCGCAGCTTGGCCAGCATGGTACTCGAGCCGAGCTTGGCGTTGAAGTCCGCGAGCATCGCGGCCAGCTCACCACGCTCGGCTCCCAGGTCGATCGAGTCCAGCAGTACCCGCATCGCGCTGGCCGGACCGTCGAGCTGGGAGTTGCCGGTGCCTCGGGTGGCCGGCAGATAGCGCCAACCGAACGCCTCCATCTGCTCGCGGCTCGGCGGACGGTTGTCGCCGCGGCCAGGGAACCATCGGCTGACCACGACCTGCTCGGGATCCTCATCCAGGGCGACTTCCAGCCGGACGGTCAGCGTTTCGCGGCGGCCGTCGGGCGAGACGTCGATCTCACGGTGGAACAGGGTCTTCTCCTGCGCGGTGAACTCCTCCAGCACGACCTCGACGACGAGGGGTTGCATTGGGTCCCGCAGATCTGAGGAGCCGTAGGTCTGGTACAACTGCCCCACTCCGAGGCCCAGGACAGCCTGCACCGCCCGAAGCAGCGAGGTCTTGCCGACGTCGTTGGCGCCGATCAAGACCAGGTGGTGCCGAACCTCTATGTCGACGTCCTGCAACCGGATGTAGTTGGCGACTTTGACCCTAGCCAGGCGCATCGGCGGTGTCCTCACCCTGTTGCGCGGTACCCTGCCTGCCGCCGTACGACCCGGCTTCGCTCCGTGTTGCTCTGATCACGCGCACCAGAGTACGGGGGTGACCCGGCCTGCTTCACGCGAATTGCCGGACCGGAACAAGCTTCGGCGCAAGAGTTTGGCGCCAGCCCGAGCCGTGCTCGGCGACGGCCATGGCGCCCGCCCTCGATCAAGCCATCGCATCGCGAATCAACGCCCCGCCAATGAAGAGCCCTGATACGATCGACCACTCACTGCCACGCTCGCCGAACTGTATGTAATTGACTTGACGATGGGGGCTAGATGCATCTTCTTGTCGGCGATAGTGAAGGCCGCGTCCGCATACCGGTCGGCGGCCTTCCTGACGGAGTCATCGCAGTCACCGTTCCCGTACGGCGCGATCGCGAATCTCACGCACCGCGGGATCGGCGCGGACGATTACGCGTAGCCGATGTCGACCTCATCGCGGAGGAGCCTTCGAGTGCTTATTCACCGTCTGCAGACCTCAGCACTCGTGACTTGATTTTCGCATTGGAAGCGGGGCGACGTGACTGGTCGACCATCGTCGACTACTTCGGCATCAACCGCGTGCATTCAGCGGCCCTGTCCCTCGTTCGATCAGGGGGCGTCGTCCTGCGCTGCCAGACCGATGAAAACCTGGACTTGGCTCTACCAGTGGGTTGGCGACGCTCCCACGCTTGGTCGCTTCAACATGCCGACCTGCTCAACGATCTCCGAGGCCGCCCTGATCCAGACGCATTGCGCGCCGAACTCATCCAATTGATGAGCAGCGTTCCGAAGCTCGACGAGGAGCGCGCCCTGTTAGACGCCTGCCCCGCAGGAACGCCCTTGCGTGTTCCCGCGAAGAGCGCAACAGCGACGGCGGCCTGGAGCGTGTACGAGAACGCGATCCGAGCCGCCGTCATCTGGTGGCCACATCACGACAAAGCCTTGCCGAAGCTCACCGCTCACGACGTTGCGGGGCGCGCGTTCCGCAACTCGAAGGCTTGGACGCCTGAACGTGCGGCGGCTTTCACCAATCTCATCGGCATAAGCTTCGACCAGGCTCTCGACCGCGCCGACACGGACATCCGCGTGAGGGGTCCGCTCGAGTGGTGGATTGGAAGTGTCGCGGCTGACGCGTCCACGGCCGATCCATGGATCGCACTGCCTGCACGGGGTCTGCAAACGGTAGGTGACCTCCGATGCCGCGCTGGCGGTGTGCTGCTTGTGGAAAACGCCGACACTTTTGAAAAGGTTTGCACGATCCCCGGGCTCACGGAAGCGTGGTTGTGCATATGGGGAAAGGGCTATTCAAGCCACGGCATGGTCACGCTTCTGGAACAGTTTTCGACTCTTCCCATGGTCACGTCCGCGCTGGTGGTGTATGGGGTGGCCAGCGGGTGATCCTGTGTTGTTGTTAGGCGATCAGGGCTGCCGGTTCTGCATCCGGTTCGGG
>NZ_JBGCCM010000049.1:0-78839 GCF_041262085.1 Catenulispora sp. GAS73 | reverse complement strand
CCGCGATGGCGCACAGGGCCGCAGCTTCGACCGCGACAACCGCGGCGGTTCCGAGAACCGCAGCGGCGGGTTCAGCGGCGAGCGTCGGTCGTTCGACCGCGACGGTTCGCAGGGTCGCACCGGTGGCTTCAACCGGGACAGCCGCGGCTCCGAGGGTCGCACGGGCGGCTTCAGCGGCGAGCGGCGCTCGTTCGGCGACCGCGATGGCGCACAGGGCCGCAGCTTCGACCGCGACAACCGCGGCGGTTCCGAGAACCGCAGCGGCGGGTTCAGCGGCGAGCGTCGGTCGTTCGGCGACCGCGATGGCGCGCAGGGCCGCACCGGGGGCTTCAACCGCGACAACCGCGGCACCGAGGGTCGCACTGGCGGGTTCAACCGGGACAACCGCGGCACTGAGGGTCGCACCGGCGGCTTCAGCGGCGAGCGTCGGTCCTTCGGCGACCGCGATGGCGCGCAGGGCCGTACCGGCGGCTTCAACCGCGACAACCGCGGCACCGAGAACCGCACCGGCGGCTTCAGCGGCGAGCGTCGCTCGTTCCGCGACCGCGACGGCGCCCAGGGCCGCAGCTTCGACCGCGACAACCGCGGCGGCACCGAGGGTCGCACCGGCGGGTTCAACCGCGACAACCGCGGCACCGAGGGCCGCTCCGGCGGGTTCAACCGCGACAACCGCGGCACCGAGAACCGCACCGGTGGCTTCAACCGCGACAACCGCGGCTCCGAAGGTCGCACCGGCGGCTTCAGCGGCGAGCGTCGCTCCTTCGACCGCAACGGTTCGCAGGGTCGCAGCTACGGCAACCGCGACGACCGCGGCGGCACCGGCGAGCGTCGGTCGTTCGGCGACCGCGACAGCCGTGGCACTGCCGGCGGCGACCGTCGCCCGAGCCGCGACGACGAGCGTCGCACCTTCGGCGAGCGCACCGCGTTCGGCCGGCCGCGCGGCGGCTACAGCAACGAGCAGCGGGACAGCCGTCCGCCGCGTGACCGTCGCTGGTGATCGCCGGGTACTGACTGAGTACTGACAGACTGAGTACTGACAGAGGGACCGCGCATTGTCGCGGTCCCTCTGTGCTTTCCAGAAACTCTTCTGCCCTATGGTCCAACTGCCCGGCTTGCCATTGCCCCCCCACCACCAAAGCAAAGCCACAAGGGCCCCGCCCGAAGGCGAGGCCCCTGCGTGTGTGCGACAGCGAACTGAACTACTCAGTGATGGCCGTGCCCGGCCTCGATCTCCTTGTACTCCTCGACCGTCGTCTCGACGTGGTCGGAGAACATCGCCTTGGAGGCCTTGGCCCGCAGCTTCAGCGCTCGGTTGCCCGGGCGCTCGACGCCGTTCTCGTCCGTGGCGGGGCCGAGTTCCAACGGCTTCTGCACCTCGTGCGCGGTCAGGCGGTAGCGCTCGCCGGCCGACAGCGGCTCGTGGACCTCGGTGAACTCCCCTTCCAGCGAGACCTTGATGATGCCGGTCTCGCGGCCGTGGAGGACCTTGTCCTTGTCGCGGCGCTGCAGGCCCAGGGCGATGCGCTTGGTGCACCAGAACGCGATCACCGGGCCGAGGAACACCAGCACGCGGAACGTCCAGGTCAGCGCCTCCACCGAGAGGTGGAAGTGGGTCGCGATCAGGTCGTTGCCGCCGCCGAGCCACAGGACGCCGTAGAACGTGATGCCGCCGACGCCCAGGGCGGTGCGGGTCGGGCGGTTGCGCGGGCGGTCCAGGATGTGGTGCTCGCGCTTGTCGCCGGTGATCCACTGCTCCAGGAACGGCCACACCGCCAGGGCGGTGAACAGGATGCCCGGGACGATCAGCGACGGGATCAGCACGTTGAACGACAGCGTGTGGCCCCAGATGTTCCACTCCCAGTTCGGCATCATGCGAAGGGAGCCTTCGAGGAAGCCGATGTACCAGTCTGGTTGGGAACCCGCGCTGATCTGGTCCGGTGTGTACGGCCCGTAGGCCCAGATCGGGTTGATCTGCACCAGGCCCGCCAGCAGGAAGACCACGCCGAAGATCACGAACATGAACCCGCCGGCCTTGGCGGTGTACACCGGCAGCAGCGGCAGGCCGACGACGTTGTCGTTGGTCTTTCCGGGGCCGGCCCACTGCGTGTGCTTCTGCACGAACACCAGGATCAGGTGCGCCGTCACCAGGCCGACGATCAGCGCCGGGATCAGGAGCACGTGGATGGTGAACAGCCGCGGGATGAAGTCGTGCCCGGGGAAGTCGCCGCCGAACAGGAAGTACGACACGTACGTGCCGACGATCGGGATCGACAGGATGACGCCCGAGGCGATGCGCAGACCGGTACCGGACAGCAGGTCGTCTGGCAGCGAGTAGCCCGCGAAGCCTTCCAGCAGGCCCAGCACCATCAGCGTGAAGCCGATGAGCCAGTTGATCTCGCGCGGCTTGCGGAACGCACCGGTGAAGAAGATGCGCAGCATGTGCACCATGATCGCCATGATGAAGATCAGGGCGGCCCAGTGGTGCACCTGGCGCATCAGCAGGCCGGCGCGCACGTCGAAGCTGATCTTCAGCGTCGAGGCGTACGCGTCCGACATCGACACGCCGTCGAGCGGGAAGTACGAGCCGTGGTACTCGACCTCGCTCATGCTCGGGTTGAACCACAGCGTCAGGAACACGCCCGACAGCAGGATCAGGATGAACGAGAACAGCGCGATCTCGCCGAGCAGGAAGCTCCAGTGGTCCGGGAAGACCTTCCGGATCAGGTTCTTCGAGCCCTTGTAGATCCCGAGCCGCTCGTCCGCCCAGTTGGAGACCGGGTCGGTCTTCACTTCCTCGTTCTCGCCTGCGGCCCCGTGTGCCGGGGCGGTCGTGGCGCTCATCCGCGCTCCCAGAAGCTCGGGCCGACCGGCTCCCGGAAGTCGCTCACGGCGACCAGGTTGCCGTCGGCGTCGACCGTGATCGGCAGCTGCGGCAGCGAGCGCGCGGCCGGGCCGAAGATGACCTTCCCGTCGTCGGAGAGGTCGAAGGTCGACTGGTGGCACGGGCACAGCATGTGGTGCGTCTGCTGCTCGTAGAGCGCCACCGGGCAACCGACGTGGGTGCAGATCTTGGAGAACGCCATGACGCCGTCCACCGACCAGTCCCACTGCTTCTTCTTCTGCGCCTCGGAGCCCTTCAGGGCCTCCTGCGGCAGCCGGACGACCAGCACCGCGGCCTTGGCCAGGTTGTCGATCCGGTTCTCCGGGTCGTCGGCCAGGGCCGCCGGGTTGGCCAGCGCCAGGGTGCCGACCGAGACGTCGGAGACCTTCAGCGGCTGCCCGGTGTTCGGGTTGACCAGCTTCTGGCCCGGCGCCCACAGCGTGTGCCGCAGGTTGTCCTTCGGCATCGGGCCCAGGTCGCGCAGCAGCCACACCGCCGGCAGCGGCAGCACCAGCATCGCGGTCAGCAGCGAGCGCCGGATCAGCGGGTACTTGGTGAAGCCGGAGTCCGCGACGCCCTGCTTGAACTCCGAGACCGCGAACGCGCGGGACTCGGGGTCCGACTTCATCGGGTGCCGCTCCTGGACCAGGTCCACGTCGGTCATCAGGGTCCGGGCCCAGTGGATGGCGCCGCCGCCCAGGGCCAGGAACGCCACGCCCAGGGTCAGCCCCAGCGCCAGGTTGTTGGCGTTGACCGCCCCCAGGCCGGTGATGTGGCTGGTCAGCCTGGTGTTCGGGATGAAGGTGTAGCACACCATCGACCCGATGATGCCCGCGATCGCGACCAGGAACAGGCCCGCGACCTGGCGCTCGGCGCGCTTGGCGGCCCTGGGGTCGAGGTCGGTGACCCGGGGCCGGTACGCCGGCAGACCCGGGTCCTGGAAGGGGTTCTCCGCCGCGGCGTCCTTGGTCAGGGTGCCGTGGCCCGCCCCACCGGTGTTCTCTGGCAGGTGGTCCGTTTCCATGTCCCGATCAGTCATTGTCGGTGGCGTCCTTCCCGGTGGTCGCCTCGAAGTGGGCGACGCGGGCGCGGGACGCCTTGGTGGTGTGCGCGCCGATCCAGCAGGCGAACACGATCAGCAGGCCCAGCACGATCGTCCAGACGAACAGGCCCTCGGAGACCGGGCCGATCGACCCCAGGTCCAGGCCGCCGGGGTTGGTACCGCTGCGGGTCTGGAGCAGGTAGGCGATGATGTCCTTCTTGTCCTGCGGGGACATCACGTTGTTGTTGAAGACCGGCATGTTCTGCGGGCCGGTGAGCATGGCCTCGTAGATGTGCTTCGGCGAGGTCTGGCGCAGCGACGGCGCGAACTTGCCGTCGGTCAGCGCGCCACCGGCGCCGGCGATGTTGTGGCACGACGCGCAGTTGGTGCGGTACAGCACACCGCCGTTGGAGACGCTCGCGGCGTTGGTCGGGTCCGCGTCGTAGAGCGAGGCGTCCGGGACGGCCGGGCCGGCGCCGAGGGCGCCGATGTAGGCGGCCATCGCGTCGATCTGGTCCTGGGTGAAGACCGGAGGCTTGCTGGTGACCTGCGGGCCGATCTGCATCGCCGGCATGCGGCCGGTGCCGACCTGGAAGTCGACTGCGGCGGGACCGACTCCGATCAGCGACGGGCCCGAGCCCTGCACGCCCTGGCCCTGCAGGCCGTGGCACGAGGAACAGGTCGACTGGAAGAGCTTCTGACCCTCCGTGAGCTGCTCCGGCGTGACGGCGGCCGAAGCCGACGCCTTCGCCTTGGCAGAACCCAGGGTGGCGTAGGTCGCGCCGATGACACCCAGCGCGAGGAAGAGGACGACGAACGCGGCCAGCGGATGGCGCCGTCGTGCCGAAAGCGTGTTCACGACAGAGGATTCCTTACCGATTCCACTGGTCCGGACTACTTCATGATGTAGATGACGAAGAACAGGCCGATCCACACCACGTCGACGAAGTGCCAGTAGTAGGACACGACGATCGCGGAGGTGGCCTGGTCATGGGTGAAGCGCTTGGCGAGATAAGTCCGGCCCAGCACCAGCAGGAACGCGAGGAGCCCGCCGGTGACGTGCATCCCGTGGAAGCCGGTGGTCAGGTAGAACACGGACGTCCACGCGTTGTGGCCGATCGTGTAGTTCTCCTTCACCAGGGCCGAGTACTCCCAGACCTGGCCGGCCACGAAGACCGCGCCCATGATGAACGTGAGGATGAACCAGCTCCGCAGCTTCCGCACGTCCCCACGCTCGGCCGCGAACACGCCCATCTGGCAGGTCACCGAGGACAGCACCAGGATGGTGGTGTTCGGCACGGCCAGGGACATGTTCAGGTGCTTGGCCTGCTCCACGAAGTACTGCGACCCGTGCACTGAGCGGATCGTGAAGTACATCGCGAACAGCGCCGCGAAGAACATCAGTTCCGAGCTCAGCCAGACGATCGTTCCGACGCTGACCAGGTTCGGCCGGTTGGGCAGGCGGTGGGCCTGCCCCGCTTGAGTAGTTGCAGTTGCTGTCGCCACGGCCGCCATTATGTCGTCACCCCATGGCGGCTCCGCGCCGGGGGTGGGTGTTAAGGAACCAGTGTCCTGTGTGTATGGGGCTGAACGAGTTAACGAAGGTCCGGATCAAGCAGTTCCCGGAAGGTCGGAACGGCAGTTGATCATGGACGAGATCGAGACCTCGACCGTCTGGAAGCGGGGCGAGCACGCCGAGTAAGCTCCGACTCATGAACAACCAGCAAGGCAACGCTGGTAGTGCCAGCGAGACCGCCATCAAAGTCCTCATCTACAGCGACGACTCCACCACCCGGGAAAAGGTCGTGCTGGCGCTCGGGCGCCGGGTGGCGGCCGACCTGCCGCCGATCAAGACCCACGAGTTCGCGACCCCGCTCGCCGTGGTCGACGCCGTCGACAAGGGCGGCTTCGACCTGCTGATCCTGGACGGCGAGGCCACCCCGGCCGGCGGCATGGGCGTCTGCCGGCAGCTCAAGGACGAGATCTACCAGTGCCCCCCGGTCCTGGTGCTCACCGGGCGGCCGCAGGACGGCTGGCTGGCCACCTGGTCCCGGGCCGAGGCGTGGACGCCGCACCCGATCGACCCGGTCGCGCTGGCAGACTCGGTCGCGGAGTTGGTCCGGGCCCGGCTCGCGAAGCGCGTCTCCGCGTAGGGTTCCCCTATAGAGAGGCCCCGGCGCTTCTCTATAGATTCACCCAATAGAGCGTTCCGTAGAGACGGAGGCGATCCGCCGATGACCGAGCAGCGCACCTGGCCCGAGCTCCTGTCGGCGGCTCTGCGCCGCGACGACCTGTCGGTCGACGACGCCGCCTGGGCCATGGACCGCATCATGACCGGCGAGGCCACCCCGAGCCAGGTCGCGGGCCTGGCGGTGGCGCTGCGCGCCAAGGGCGAGACGGTCGACGAGATCGAGGGCTTCGTCCGCTCGATGTACACGCACGCACTGCTCATCGACGTCCCCGGGGCGACCGTGGACATCGTGGGCACCGGCGGCGACCGCGCGCACACGGTGAACATCTCGACGATGTCGGCCATCGTCGCGGCCGGCGCGGGCGCGACGGTGGTGAAGCACGGCAACCGCGCGGCCTCGTCCTCCTCCGGCGCCGCCGACGTCCTGGAGCGCCTCGGCGTCCGCCTGGACCTCGCGCCCGAGGCGGTGGCCCAGGTCGCGAAGGAAGCAGGAATCACCTTCTGCTTCGCCCCGGTCTTCCACGCCTCCCTGCGCCACGCGGGCGTCCCCCGCAAGGAACTGGCGATCCCGACCTTCTTCAACTTCCTCGGACCCCTGACGAACCCGTCCCGCCCCCGAGCCTCGGCAGTCGGCGTCTTCGACGAGCGCATGGCCCCGATCGTGGCCGGCGTCTTCGCCCGCCGAGGCGTGGAGGCCCTGGTCTTCCGAGGCGACGACGGCCTGGACGAGATCTCGGTGGCCACCACCACGACGATCTGGACGGCGTCCGAGGGCGAAGTGACCCGCGAGGTCTTCGACCCTCGCGACCTCGGCTTCACCTACTCCCCCATCAGCGCCCTCCGCGGCGCCGACCCGGAGTTCAACGCGGCCGTGGCCCGCCGCCTCCTGGCCGGCGAGCAGGGCGCGGTACGCGACGCGGTACTGCTGTCGGCGGCCGCGGCCCTGGCGGCACTGGAGCCCACCCGCGAGCCGGTGACGGCACGGCTGGGCGCGGGGCTGGCGAAGGCCGCGGAGGCGATCGATTCGGGGGCCGCGGAGCGGGTACTGGCGACGTGGGTCGAGGTTTCGGAGCGGTTGGTTCAGGAGCGGTAGGGCTTGCCGGACGCGGGCGCCCGCCGGTCGCCGGGGCGGGCGGGCGCGGGTCAGAACGCGAGGTCGGTCCAACTGATGGCGACGGGGAAAGGCCCGTCGGTCAGGACCGCGTCACGGCTGAGCCCGGATTCCCAGACCGCGACGAGTGTGTATCGGCCGTGGTGCTCACCCACACGCCACTCCTCGATCGACTCGATTGCCGAGTCGTCCGGCTTCAGCCGCACGATCCAATAGTGCTTGATCCCCGAGCGCGCGTATTGAGTCATCTTCGACTCGAAGCCGATCTCCGGATCGTCCCGCCCGGTGTCGGTCGCCTGGCTGGTCTTCGAGACGATCTCAACCGTGAGCAACACGTCCTTCGCCCACAAGTCCTCGTCGGGCTCCAGACAGCGGTAAACGAGGACGTCGGGGCGGCGCACCGTGGCACGGGGCACCTCCCACAGCCGGGTGTCCAGGTCCTGGGACACCGTCAGGCATGGATGCACGCCGTCGCGCATCGTTTTTCTAGCCGCCCCCTCGATCGCGTTCGCGAGACGGCGCGAAGCAAGCTGGTGGCCTCGGTTGCCCGACTGCCGACGGATGAGGCGGCCGTTGTCGAGCTCGTGATCCCGGCAGAAGTCCTCGGGGATGTGCTTCCACATCTCCAGGGTGACGCCGTCGAGCAGGCCTGCCTTCTCCACCAGTTCGAAGGCGGCCCAGAGTTCTGGAGACGCCTCCAACTCGGCGGCCGATGGTGGAGGCGGTTCGTGTGTCATAGCTACTGTCATACCCCAAAGGCTAGCCACGCCCTCTGGCAGGACGTGGCCAACCGATTACCACCCGCGACAGCAGTCTACTGAGCCGCCTGTACCCCCGCCGCAGACCCCTTCAGCCAGTCGCTCCAGCTCAGGTTCCAGTCGTCGAAGCCGGGCATCGAGTTCGTCGTGACGTTCGGCTTGGTGTTCGCCGACTGCTGGACGTCCACCACGTCGCCGGGCTTCACCGTGTTGTAGAACCACGCGGCGTCGTCCAGGCTCATGCCGATGCAGCCGTGGCTGCTGTTGACGTGGCCGAACTTGCCGTCGTTCCACGGCGCGGCGTGCAGGAAGGTGCCGGAGTCGGTGATCTTCACCGCGTACTGGACCGGCAGGTCGTAGAAGTCCGAGGCGTCGGTGAAGTTCACCGAGGCGGAGGTCATCTGGAGCTTGGGGAACTTGTCCAGGATCACCATCTTGCCGCTCCAGGTCGGGTGCTTGGGCACCTCGCCGGCGCTGACCGGGATGGTGCGCAGGACCTGGCCGTTCTTGGTGACGGTCATCTTGTCCTTCACCAGGTCCACGGTGCTGATCACCGAGTCGCCGACGGTGAAGGAGAAGTCCTTGGTGAAGGAGCCGTAGGTGGTCTGGCCGGCCTTGACGCCGTTCAGGCCCAGGTGCACCTGCACCTTCGTGCCCGGCTGCCAGTAGCCCTGCGGGCGCCAGTCCGCCTCCGTGTCGCCGCGCCAGTTCCAGGCGCCGTCGACGTGCGGCGTGGTGGTGACGGTCATCGCCTTCTCGACGGCCGCGCGGTCCTTCTCGTTCGGCGCGTTGGTGAAGAAGACCGCGACCGGCTGGCCGACGCCGACCGTGGTGCCGTTGTCCGGCACGTAGTGGTCCAGGCCGAGGCGCTTGCCGGGGGTCAGGGTCGTGAACTTCGACGTGGTCGTCTTCTCGGCCCCGGAGCCGTCCTGCGCCTTCGCCACCACCGTGTAGGTGCTGGAGATCGCCAGCGTGCCGCTGGAGGCCCAGGAGGACCCGTCAGCGGCCAGAGCGCCGGACACCGTCTTGCCCGCGGCGTCGGTGGCCGTGACACTCTCCAGCTTGCCGTTGACGGCGTTGATCTGGATGCCCTTGGCCGGATCGACGCCGGCCGCGCCGTCCGCGGGGCTGGTCGAAAGCGCCAGCGGCAGCGCGGTGGAGGACGAGGGGCTCGCGGGGTTCGCACCCCCGTTGGCACCGCCGCTCGCGCCGCCCGAGGTCCCGGTGGAGGCGGTCTTCCCGTCCCCGACCGGCGCCCCGGCGCTCTTGCCGCCCGACGAACCGCCGCACGCCGCCGTCAGCAGCGCCACCGCCGCCGCCCCCGCCGTCCACTGTGCGGCCCGCCGCCACCGACGCCGCCCGCCCGCGGTAACACCCTGCCCGATGCGGTGTGCCACGAGGCCCTCCCTGTCCTGGTTCTCCTGCGCTTTCAAGCCTTACACCTGGATAGACGCCGAAGTCCCCGGTCGCGTTGCATGTGATCTCGAAAGATGGGCGACCATTACACTCCTGAGACACGAAGGGGCCGGGCCTCGGATCGCTCCGAGGCCCGGCCCCTTCGAAAAGACAGCGGGTGTCACCCCAAGGGCGTCAGTGCCCAGCCCCCGCCTCGCCGTACCGGTTGTTCTCCCGCCGGTAGTACTCGAACACCAGCCCGATCACCGAGTAGGCGCCGAACGGGAACGCCACCAGCAGCAGCCACCACCCGAAGATGACGCCCATGAACGCCAGCGCCGCGGAGCCGGCGGTGTACAGCGGCCACCACGAGTGCGGGGCGAAGAAGCCGAGCTCGCCGGCCATCTCCGAGATCTCCGCGTCGTCGCGGTCCTCCGGGCGGGGGCCGATGCGGATCGCGGTGAAGTACAGGTAGAACCACACCAGGGCGCACAGGCCGAAGGCCATCGACAGGGCGGTGGTGCCGACGGTGTCCTTGGACAGGTACCAGTACACCGGGATGTCGATCATCAGGAAGACGGCGACGAACCCGAAGAGCTTGGCTTCGACCTTCACTTGGCACCGTCCTCGTCGTCGGTGGACGGCAGCGGGTCCGCGGCGCCGACCGCGGCCTTCCTGCCGTGCCCGTGGCCCATGTCCAGCGCGGCGACCTCGGGGTGGTGCAGGTCGAAGGCCGGGGATTCGGAGCGGATGCGCGGCAGCGAGGTGAAGTTGTGCCGCGGCGGCGGGCAGGAGGTGGCCCACTCCAGCGAGCGGCCGTAGCCCCACGGGTCGTCGACCGTGACCTTCTTGCCGCGCTTGGCGGTGATGTACACGTTGTACAGGAAGGGCAGGGTCGAGGCGCCGAGCACGAAGGAGCCGATCGAGGAGATCGTGTTCAGGGTCGTGAACCCGTCGCTGGCCAGGTAGTCCGCGTACCGCCGGGGCATGCCCTCCGCGCCCAGCCAGTGCTGCACCAGGAACGTGGTGTGGAAGCCGACGAACAGGATCCAGAAGTGGATCTTGCCCAGCCGCTCGTCCAGCATCTTGCCGGTGAACTTCGGCCACCAGAAGTAGAAGCCGGCGTTCATCGCGAACACCACGGTGCCGAACAGCACGTAGTGGAAGTGCGCGACCACGAAGTACGAGTCCTGCACGTGGAAGTCGATCGGCGGGGAGGCCAGCAGCACGCCGGTCAGACCGCCGAACAGGAACGTCACCAGGAAGCCGACCGACCACAGCATCGGCGTGTCGAAGCTCAGCGAGCCGCGCCACATGGTGCCGATCCAGTCGAAGAACTTGATGCCGGTGGGCACCGCGATCAGGTACGACATGAAGGCGAAGAACGGCAGCATCACCGCGCCGGTGGTGAACATGTGGTGCGCCCACACCGTCACCGACAGGCCGGCGATCGACATGGTCGCCATCACCAGCGTGTTGTAGCCGAAGATCGGCTTGCGGCTGAAGACCGGGATGATCTCGGAGATGATGCCGAAGAACGGCAGCGCGACGATGTACACCTCTGGGTGTCCGAAGAACCAGAAGAGGTGTTGCCACAACAGCGCTCCGCCGTTGTCCGCCTCGAAGATCTGCGCGCCGAGCCGGCGGTCGGCCTCCAGCGCGAACAGCGCGGCGGCCAGCACCGGGAACGCCATCAGGACCAGCACCGCGGTCAGCAGGATGTTCCAGGTGAAGATCGGCATGCGGAACATCGTCATGCCGGGCGCGCGCATGCAGACGATCGTGGTGATGAAGTTGACGCCGCCGAGGATGGTGCCGAAGCCGGACAGCGCCAGACCCATGATCCACATGTCCGCGCCGATGCCCGGGGAGTGGATCGCGTCGGTCAGCGGCGCGTAGGCGAACCAGCCGAAGTCGGCCGCACCCTGCGGGGTGAGGAAGCCGCCGACCGCGATCAGCGAGCCGAACAGGAACAGCCAGTAGGCGAACATGTTCAGCCGCGGGAAGGCCACGTCCGGGGCGCCGATCTGCAGCGGCACGATGACGTTCGCGAACCCGATGAACAGCGGGGTGGCGAACATCAGCAGCATGATCGTGCCGTGCATGGTGAACGCCTGGTTGAACTGCTCCGTGGTCAGGAACTGCAGACCCGGCCGGGCGAGCTCGGCGCGCATCAGCAGGGCCAGCAGGCCGCCGATGCCGAAGAAGCAGAACGACGTGATGAGGTACATGTACCCGATCACCTTGTGGTCGGTGGACGTCAGCCACTTGACCACGATGTTGCCGGGCTCACGGCGCTCGTACGGCGCGCTCACTGCGCGCGGTTCACTGATGGCCGTCACTTTTCTTTCCCTGTGGAGTCGTTGCCGATGCCGGTCAGCGGGCCGACGCGCAGCGGGACGCCGTTGGGGTTGTAGCCCACCGGCATCTGACCGGTCTGGCCCTTGCCGGTCACCGGGTCGATCTTGTTGGCCAGGTCCTGCAGGTGCTGCTGGTAGTCGGCCGCGGAGACGACCTTGACCTTGAACAGCATCCGGGAGTGGTCGACACCGCACAGCTCGGCGCAGCGGCCGATGAACTCGCCCTCCTTGTTCGGGGTGAGCTCGAACTCGTTGATGCGACCGGGGACCACGTCCAGCTTGAACAGGAAGTTCGGGACCCAGAAGGAGTGGATGACGTCGGTGGAGGTCAGCGTGAAGCGCACCCGCTCGTTCACCGGCAGCCACAGCACCGGCAGGTCCGCGGGGGTGCCGGCGTCGTAGACGGCCAGCTGCCCCGGGGTCGCCTGACCGGAGACGGCGTCGTAGTTGTAGTTCCAGGACCAGGACCACTGCCGGCCCACGACGTTCACCTTCACGTCGGGGTTCTTGTGCAGCGCGAGGAGCTTGGACTCGTCCTTGGCCGTGAAGAAGAACAGCACCGCGATCATGATGAACGGCACGACCGTGAAGAGCACTTCGATCGGGACGTTGTAGCGGGTCTGCGCGGGGATCTCGATACCGGTGCGCTTGCGACGGTAGAAGACGACGCACCACAGGATCAGCCCCCACACCAGGGCGCCGACGGCGAGCGCGGCGATCCACGAGCCCTGCCACAGGTGCAGGATGATCGGCGCTTCCTTGGTGGCGGGCGCGGGAACCCCGAGCCGCTTTGCTTCGTCTACGTTGCAGCCGGTCGCGGTCATGGCGACCAAGCCGGCCACGGCAAGGACGCCGAGCTTCGCGCGCCGCGATCGCCGCGCCGGTGAGGTGCGCTGCGGCGACGGGTCGGAGCCGTGTGGACTCAAGGTTGCCTTCCCGAGGTTCAAGCCTTGGCGGCAGGCACGCGGCGGACCGCCGGGATCGCACCCGGTGTGCCCGCACGTCACGGCCCTGCCAGGGGCGGTGTCTTCTCTCTCGCGGCCAAACCCTACTCCAGCCCCAATTGCCTCTCGCGCGGAGGTCCCGGTTAACGCGTGTGGCGGGGTGCGACGGTCACACTTCCGGCCGAACTGACGGGCGTTGATCCGATGAGCGCACCAGCCGCGACGGTCGCGACGGCGCGGCGTACCGGGGGTGCGCCCGGTCGTACGACCGGTCGTACGACCGGAGCGTGCGGCCGAGTACGCGGCCCGGTGCGGGCCCGGTGCGCGGCCGGACCAGTACCGCGGGTGAGGGCGCAGGGTCCGTATCGTCAAGGGTGTGACTCATTTCGACGCCGCCTCCGCCGAGCCCCCGCACCCGGCGGCCCGCGCCGCGCTGCTGGCGGCCCTCGACGAGGGCTGGGCCGACCCGGCCCGGCTGTACCGGTCCGGGCGGCAGGCGCGGATGCTGCTGGACCAGTCCCGGGCGGCGGTGGCCGAGGTGCTCGGGTGCCGGGCCCGGGAGGTGCTGTTCACTCCTTCGGGGACGGCCGCGATCCACTACGGCGTCGCCGGGGTGATGGCCGGACGGCGCCGGGTCGGGGACCGGCTGGTGGTGTCAGCGGTCGAGCACTCCGCGGTGCTGCATGCCGCAGAGCTGCACAGCACAGTGACCACGATCGGCGTGGACCGGCTCGGCCGGGTGGACGTCGAGGCCTTCGCGCGGGAGCTGCGGGTCCCGGGAACGGCCCTGGCGTGCCTGCAGGCGGCCAATCACGAGGTCGGCACGGTGCAGCCGCTGGCGCCGGTGTTCGAAGCCGCGGTCGAGGCCGCGGTGCCGTTGCTGGTGGACGCCGCTCAAGTGGTCGGCCGGATGCCGGTGCCGCGGGAGTGGTCGGTGCTGTGTGCTTCGTCTCACAAATGGGGAGGGCCGACCGGCGTCGGGATCCTCGCTGTCCGCAAGGGGACGCGGTTCGCGCCGACGTGGGCCGTCGACGAACACGAAGACGGCCGGGTGCCCGGCGCGGTGAACCTGCCGGGTATCGTCGCGGCGGCCGCGGCCCTGGTGGCCCGGGAGCAGGAGCGGGAGGCCGAGGCGGTGCGGCTGCGGGCTCTGACCGACCGGCTGCGCTCCGCCCTGCCGGCGGTCGCGGACGACATCGAGGTGTTCGGCGACCCGGACGACCGGCTGCCGAACCTGGTCGCGTTCTCCTGCCCGGCGGTCAACGCCGAGGCGCTGGTGCTGGACCTGGACGAGGCCGGGTTCGAGGTGTCGTCGGGGTCGGCGTGCACCTCGGACACCGTCACGCCGAGCCACGTGCTGGTCGCCATGGGCGCCGCGGACCGGGGCAACGTGCGGGTGTCGCTGCCGTTCGGCACGGCCGAGGAAGACGTCGAGCGCTTCCTGGCCGTGCTGCCCGGGGTGTTGGAGAAACTGCGCTGAGCGCGGCTTCTCCCCTGGTTCGGCTGGCTCGGTTAACTCTGATGGCCTAGCAGGTTCAGCTCATTCGGCCCAGCGGGCTCAGGCCGCCAGGTGCCGCACGACCTCGCCGGCGGCGGCGCTGCCGTAGGCCACCGAGAACCGCTCCAGGAACCGGCCGCGGCTCAGGTCGTACTCCTGCGTGCCGATCGTCTCGATCACCAGCGTCGCCAGCATGCAGCCGACCTGCGCCGCCAGCTCCTCGCCGGCGCCCCAGGACAGGCCGGCGATGAAGCCGGCGCGGAAGGCGTCGCCGACCCCGGTCGGGTCCGACTTCGCCTCCTCCTTCGGGGTGGCGACTTCGAGCACCTGGACCTCGCCGCCCTCGGTCCGGCGGGTGATCCGCACACCGTTCGCCCCGAGGGTGACCACCCGGGCCCCGACCCGGCGCAGGATCTCGTCGGCGTCCCAGCCGGTCTTCTGCTCGATCAGCGCGGCCTCGTACTCGTTGGTGAACAGGTACCGCGCGCCGTCCACGAGCTGCTTGATGTCCTCGGCGCCCATGCGGGCCAGCTGCTGCGAGGGGTCGGCGGCGAACGGGATGCCGCGCTCGCGGCACTCCTGGGTGTGCCGCAGCATCGCCTCGGGGTCGTCGGCGCCGATCAGCACCAGGTCCAGCCCGCCGACCCGCTCGGCGATCGGGCCGATCTCGATCAGCCGCGCCTCGGCCATCGCGCCGGTGTAGAAGGACGCGATCTGGTTGTGGTCGGCGTCGGTCGTGCACACGAAGCGCGCGGTGTGCAGCAGCTCGCTGATCCGCACCGACTCGCAGTCCACGTTGTTCCGCTCCAGCCACGAGCGGTACTCGCCGAAGTCCTCGCCGGCGCTGCCGACCAGGATCGGGCGCATGCCCAGCTTGCCCATGCCGAAGCAGATGTTCGGCGCCACGCCGCCGCGGCGGATCTCCAGGGAGTCGACCAGGAACGACAGCGAAACGGTGTGGAGCTGCTCGGCGACCAGCTGCTCGGAGAAGCGGCCGGGGAAGCTCATCAGGTGGTCGGTCGCGATGGAACCGGCGACGGCAACACGCACGGGGGACTCGATTCTGCTCGGGAGTGACGTAGGCGCGACGTCTCGCGGGCACGGCAAATGGGTGGACCCGCGAACGGGCCCACCCACCGTATTAACCTCCGCCCCGGCCTTCACACACCTTCAGAGGTGCCGCGCGGGCCCGGGCGGGTCGTTTTCGTCTAGCTGAAGCTGTCGCCGCAGGCGCACGACGAACCCGCGTTCGGGTTGTCGATCGTGAAGCCCTGCTTCTCGATGGTGTCGACGAAGTCCACCTTCGCACCGGCGAGGTACGGCGCCGACATCCGGTCGGTGACGACGTTCACCCCGTCGAACGTGGCGACGATGTCGCCGTCGAGGGAGCGGTCGTCGAAGTAGAGCTGATAGCGCAGACCCGAGCAGCCACCGGGCTGCACGGCGACGCGCAGCGACAGGTCGTCGCGGCCCTCCTGCTCCAGCAGCGACTTCACCTTGGACGCCGCTTCGGCGCTCAGGATGATGCCCTGCGCGACAGTCGCCTCCGACGAGGTCTCCGTCTGCACGGTCATATGCGTACTCCTTCATCTGGACACCGGCGCCCCGTGGAGCGCGCCTGCACAACAAGGGGGAACCACGCGCCGCCGGAAGCTATTCCGTCTCCATCGTCGCACAGGTCTGGAAGGTGCGGGCGGGGCTGTGCGGGGGGTCATACCCCGCGCGGGGGTGTTTTCACGGGTTGCCGGGGCTCGCCGAGCACCGCACCGCGCTGCGCCACCCCTACGGCAGCGCCAGCATCTGCTCCAGCGCGACCCGCGCGTAGTGCGCCGTGTCCGAGTCCACCTCGATCACGTTCGGCACCCGGCCGTCGGCCAGCGCCTCCAGCGTCCACACCAGGTGCGGCAGGTCGATGCGGTTCATCGTCGAGCAGTAGCACACGCTCTTGTCCAGGAACACGACCTGCTTGTCCGGGTGCGCCGCCGCGACCCGCTTCACCAGGTTCAGCTCCGTGCCGATCGCCCAGGCGCTGCCCGGCTCGGCCTCGTCCAGCAGCGCGATGATGCGCTCCGTCGAGCCGACGTAGTCCGCCTTCTCCACGACCTCGTGCCGGCACTCCGGGTGCACCAGGACGTTCACGCCCGGGATCCGCTCGCGCACCTCGTCCACGCACTCCGGGGTGAACCGGCCGTGCACCGAGCAGTGCCCGCGCCAGAGGATCATCTTCGCGGCGCGGAGCTGGTCGTCGGTGAGGCCCCCGTCGGGCCGGTGCGGGTTGTAGACCACGCAGTCGTCGAGCGAGAAGCCCATGTCGCGGACGGCGGTGTTGCGCCCCAGGTGCTGGTCCGGCAGGAACAGCACCTGCGAACCCTTGCCGAAGGCCCACTCCAGAGCCCGCTCGGCGTTCG
The DNA here is from genome assembly GCF_041262085.1 of Catenulispora sp. GAS73. Lineage (NCBI taxonomy): Bacteria > Bacillati > Actinomycetota > Actinomycetes > Catenulisporales > Catenulisporaceae > Catenulispora > Catenulispora sp. GAS73. The sequence goes on along the minus strand of NZ_JBGCCM010000049.1, from coordinate 62,251 downwards.
ACGAGGTGCAGATCGTCCCGCCGTGCCGGCCGGTGAACGCCTTGATGTCCGCCGAGGAGTTCATGTACGACACCGGGACCACGCTTTCGGCGAGCCCCAGGTCCTCCAGGCGCTCCCAGCACCGCTCCACCTGCTCCGCGGTGGCCATGTCGGCCATCGAGCAGCCGGCCGCCAGGTCCGGCAGGATCACCTGCTGCGCGTCGCTCGTCAGGATGTCCGCGGACTCCGCCATGAAGTGCACGCCGCAGAAGACGATGTACTCCGCGTCCGGCCGAGCCGCAGCCTGCTGCGCCAGCTTGAAGCTGTCGCCGGTGACGTCGGCGAACTGGATGACCTCGTCGCGCTGGTAGTGGTGCCCCAGGACGAACAGCCGATCGCCCAGCTTCGCCTTCGCCGCCGCGGCCCGGGCGACCAGGTCGGGGTCGGAGGCCGGGGGCAGGTCGCCCGGGCATTCGACGCCGCGCTCGCTGCGCGGGTCGGCGGTGCGGCCCAGGAGGAGCAGGCTGACCGGTGTGGGAGCCGGCTCCTGGAAGGTGGTGGTGCTCATCCCGTTACCCCTTTTCGTCTATCTGACGTTAATAGATCATACCCTGGTGTCAGTGTGACGAGAAGCCGGGTCGGCCCGGCGTGGTGGACGTCACAACGCCGCCCGACGGGAAGCGATTACCATCCGGAGCGTGCACATCGTCATCGCCATGGACAAGTTCGCCGGCACGCTCACCGCGCCGGAGGCCGTGCAAGCCGTCACCGCGGGATGGCTGCGGACGTCGCCGTCCGACACCGTGACCGGGGTCCCGATGTCGGACGGCGGTCCGGGGTTCCTGGACTCGCTGGCCGACGCGTTCGAGGGGCGGCGGCGCTTCGGCGAGCAGTTGGCCACGATCACCGGCCCGCTGGGCACCGAGGTGACCGGGCGGTATCTGATCGAGCTGAGCGGCGGTCCGGCCGGTGAGACGGACGTCGCCGGGCACCCCACCGCCTACATCGAGGTCGCCGAGGCCTGCGGGCTGCACCTGGTGCCGGCCGAACAGCGCGACGCCAAGGCGGCGACCACGTACGGCGTCGGCGAGCTCATCGCGGCGGCCCTGGACGACGGCGCCAAGCGCCTGGTCGTCGGGCTCGGCGGGACGTGCACCACGGACGGCGGCGCGGGACTGCTGGCCGCGCTCGGCGCCGAGCCGGCCGAGGTGCTGCGGGCCGGCGGCGGGGCGCTGAAGAGCCTGCACTCGCTGGACCTGACCGAGCCGCGGCGGCGCCTGGAAGGCGTCGAGATCGTCATCGCCAGCGACGTGGACAACCCGCTGCTCGGCCTGCGCGGCGCGGCGGCGGTCTTCGGGCCGCAGAAGGGCGCCACCGACGACGACGTCCAGCGCCTCGACGCCGCCCTGACACACTTCGCCGAGCTCGCCGGCGCCATCGGCCAGGAGCCCGGAGCGCTGCGCCGCACCCTCGACGCCCCCGGCGCCGGCGCGGGCGGCGGCCTCGGCTACGGCCTGATGCTGCTCGGCGGCCGGCGGGTGCCGGGCATCGGCACGGTCATCGCCGAGACCGGTCTGGCCGACCTGATCGCCGAGGCGGACCTGGTCATCACCGGCGAGGGCCGGTTCGACCACAGCTCGCTGGGCGGCAAAGTCCCGACCGGCGTGGCGGAGGCGGCGCTGGAGTCCGGGCGCCCCTGCCTGGTCCTGGCCGGGCTCGTGGAGGTCGGCAAGCGCGAGCTGGCGGCCGCCGGGTTCGCGGCCGCGTACGAGGTCGCCGAGCAGGCCGGCTCGGCGCAGGAGGCGATGGCGCACGCCGAGTTCCACCTGACGGCGCTGGCCGAGCGGGTCGCGAAGAGCTGGGCGCACGCGTAGCGGGGGGGACGCAGTGGGCGCGGGGCTGAGACGGAAAGACCCCGCGCCACATCACACCGGCGCGGGGTCTTCCTCGCGTATCAGCTACTTGACCGTGATCCATCCGGCGTAGAAGGCACCGAGCCCGAGCCCCACGAACAGCCCGCAGATGATCCAGAACCGCACCACCACCGTCACCTCGGCCCAGCCGACGAGCTCGAAGTGGTGGTGCAGCGGGGCCATCTTGAACACCCGTTTGCCGCCGCTGATCTTGAAGTAGCCCACCTGGATCACCACCGACAGCGTGATGATCACGAACAGCCCGCCGAGCAGCGCCAGCAGCAGCTCGGTCTGCGAGCAGATCGCGAGGCCCGCGAGCGCCCCGCCGAGGGCCAGGGAGCCGGTGTCGCCCATGTAGATCTTCGCCGGGGAGGTGTTCCACCACAGGAAGCCGAAGCAGGCGCCCATCACCGCCGCCGCCACGATCGCCAGATCGAGCGGATCTCGGACCGGGTAGCAGCCCTGGACGCCGGTGCCGAGCGTGGCGCACGACTCCCCGTGCTGCCAGACTCCGATCAGCACATAGGACGCGAACACCATCACGCACGAGCCCGTGGCCAGGCCGTCCAGGCCGTCGGTCAGGTTCACGCCGTTGGAGGTGCCGGCGATGAGCAGGCCGGCCCAGATCACGAACAGGACCGCGCCGAGGTCGATCGCCGAGATGTTCCGCACGAACGACAGGTGCGTGTCGCCCGGCTTGAAGCCCAGCGAGTTCGGGAAGTGCAGGGCCATCACCGCGAAGGCGATCGCCACGATCCACTGCCCGATCATCTTCGCCTTGGCCCGCAGGCCCAGCGAGCGCTGCCGGAACACCTTCAGGAAGTCGTCGGTGAAGCCCACGACGCCCATGCCGACCATCAGGAACAGCACCAGCATCCCGGAGGCGGTGGGCATGCGCATGGTCGCCAGCTTGGTGAAGCCGTAGCCGAGCACCGTGGCCAGCACGATCACCACGCCGCCCATGGTCGGCGTGCCGCGCTTGGCCTGGTGCGTGGTCGGGCCGTCCTCGCGGATCGGCTGGCCGAAGCCGTAGCGGGCCAGGGTCTTGATCGCCATCGGGGTGCCGATCAGCGAGAAGAACAGCGCGATCCCCGCCGCGTACAGCACTCCGCGCATCTGCAGGCCGCCCTCCGAGCCGGCGTGCGGCACCACCGCGCCCACCCCGGCGTGGACCGCAACGAACGTGCTCACCGGACGCCACCTCCCGCACTGCTCGTCCGCCGCGGCGCGCCTTCCCCGGCGCCCGGGGCCGCGCCCGCCAACAGCTCCGTGGCCACCCACTCCAGGCCGATCGCCCGCGAAGCCTTCACCAGCACCACATCACCCGGCCGCACCCCGGCCCGCACGAAGGCCAGCGCGGCCTCGGCGTCCGGCACCGCGACCGACTCCCCGTCGTAGGACCCTTCCATCGACGCGCCGCTGTGGATCGCGGCGGCGCCCGGGCCGACCGCGACGGTCTGCGCGATGTTCAGCCGCACCGCCAGGCGCCCGACGGCGTCGTGCTCGACCGCGGAGTCCGCGCCGAGCTCGGCCATCGTGCCCAGCACCGCCCAGGAGCGCGCGCCGGGGCGCGAGCGGGCCATCGTGGCCAGCGTCTTCAGCGCCGCGCGCATCGACTCCGGGTTGGCGTTGTAGGCGTCGTTGACGACGGTCACGCCGTCCGGCGACTCGCCGATAGCCATCCGCCACTTGCTGTCCGGCTCGGCGGCGGAGAGCAACTCGGCCACCTTCGCGCCGGGCAGGCCCAGCTCCAGCGCGGCCGCGGCGGCGGCCAGCGCGTTGGACACCTGGTGCTCGCCGACCAGCCGCAGCGCGACCGGGTACCGGTGCGGTCCCTCGCCGTCGCGGTACAGCAGCGTGAAGCTCGCGCGGCCGTCGGGTCCGACCCGGACGTCCTCGGCGCGCACGTCGGCGTCCGGCGACTCGCCGAACAGCACCACGCGGCCCTTGGTCCGCTCGGCCATGCCGCGCACCCGGGGGTCGTCAGCGTTGAGGATCGCCACGCCGTCCCGGTCGGGGTTGCAGTTCCCGGCCTCCGGCACGGCCGCGGGCAGCTCGCCCTTGGCCTCGGCGATGGCCTCGACGCTGCCGAACTCGCCGAGGTGCGCGCTGCCGACGTTCAGCACCACACCGAGCCGGGGCGGGGCGATCGTCGTCAGATGCCTGATGTGCCCGATGCCGCGCGCGCCCATCTCGGCGACCAGGTACCGGGTGTCCTCGTCGGCGCGCAGCACGGTGATCGGGAATCCGAGCTCGTTGTTGAAGCTGCCCTTCGGCGCCACCGTGGGGCCCAGTTCACCGACCAGCCGGCCGATCAGGTCCTTGGTAGTGGTCTTGCCGGCCGAGCCGGTCACGCCGACGACGGTGGTCCGGGGCAGCTCCGCCAGGTGCGCGGTGGCCAGCGCGGACAGTGCCCGCAGCAGGCCGCCGTCCGGGATGGTCACAGTCGGGACGCTCCCCCGGCCCTCCCACGGCTTGCGGTAGACGTCGTCCGGGGCGGCCAGGACGGCGACGGCGCCGTTGGCCACGGCGTCCGGGACGAAGGCGTGCCCGTCGGCGTTCTCGCCGGGGAACGCGACGAACAGCGCTCCGGGGGCGGCGTCCCGCGAGTCGAACACCACGGGCCCGGGGATGGCGAGCTCTGCGAGCTCCTCCTGTGTGGCGCCGGGGGGGCCGCTGAGGGTCCCGCCCACGGTCTGCGCGATCCAACCGAGATTATGGGGGCTCACTGCTCGCTGTGGCCCTTCTCTGCTTTCTCTGATTTGGCCCCAGCCGCGATGGCCCCAGCCGACGCCTCCAAAGCGGCGCGCAGCACCACCCGGTCGTCGAACGGCTTCTTCACTCCTGCGATCTCCTGCCCCTGCTCATGTCCTTTGCCGGCGACGATCAGCACGTCGCCGGGGCCGCTGGCGGCCACCGCCGAGGCGATCGCCTCGGCCCGGTCGGCCACCACGCGGTAATTCTGGTCGGCACCGGCCAGTTCGGCGTCGGCGCCGGCGGTGACGGCCGCGAGAATGTCCGCTGAACTTTCCGTACGCGGGTTGTCATCGGTGAACACGGCCTCGTCGGCGAGCCGCACCGCGGCGGCGCCCATCAGCGGCCGTTTGCTCTTGTCGCGGTCCCCGCCGCAGCCCACCACCACGCGCAGCCGGCCGTGGCCGCGCTCGGCGACCGGGCGCAGCGCGCGCAGCGCCGTCTCGACGGCGTCGGGGGTGTGAGCGTAGTCGACGACCGCCAGGAACTCCTGGCCGGGCACCTGGACCCGCTCCATGCGGCCCGGGACGCCGTGCACGTCGCCGACCCCGGCGATCGCGGTCTCCAACTCGATCCCGCTCACCGCCAGCAGCACGATCGCGGCCAGCGCGTTGGCGACGTTGAAGTCACCGGGCAGCCCCGCGCGGGCCTTGTGCCGGCCACCGTCCGGGCCCACGACGGTGAACGTCGAGGCGTCGGCGCCGAGATCGATGTCCTCCGCGCTCCAGTCGGCGGGCTCGCCCTTGATGGAGAAGGTGTGCACCTCGACGCCGTTGGCCCGACAGCGCTCGACGATCCTGCGGCCGTGCGCGTCGTCGACGTCGACGACCGCGCGCTCGGTGTACCCCGGGGTGAACAGCTTCGCCTTGGCCTCGAAGTAGTCCTCGAAGTCGGCGTGGAAGTCCAGGTGGTCCTGCGTCAGGTTGAGGAACGCGGCCGCCTTGAACCGGATCCCGGCGGTGCGGCCGTAGGCGAGCGCGTGGCTGGAGACCTCCATCGCGACCGCGTCGACACCCTTCTCCACGGCGGTCGCCAGGATCGCCTGCAGGTCCGGGGACTCCGGGGTGGTGCGCACGGAGGGCACCACCTCGTCGCCGATCAGGATCTGCACGGTCCCGATCACGCCGGTCGTCAGGCCCGCGCGGCGCAGACCGCCGTCGATCAGGTAGCTGGTGGTGGTCTTGCCGTTGGTGCCGGTGACGCCGTACATCGCCAGGTGCGTGGCCGGTTCGCCGTACACGTACGCCGACAGCCGGCCCGCCAGCCCGCGCACGTCCTCGGCCACTAGGACCGGGACGGCCAGGCCGTCGAGCATCGCCGCGCCCGCCGCGTCGGTCACGACCGCGACGGCGCCGGCGTCCACCGCGCCGGGCGCGAACTCGGCGCCGTGCCGCGCCGCGCCGGGCCAGGCGATGTACAGATCGCCGGGCCGGATCGCCTGCGAGTCGTGCGAGATCCCGGTGACCGCCGCTTCCAGGAATTCCATGGCCGCGTCCGCCGGGACGACGGCGGCGCCGACGTAGTCCGCACAGGCGCGGACGCTGTGCTGCGGGATGTTCTGCGGGCGCGGCGTGGAAGTCATGGGATCCCGATACGTCGTCGGATCGGCGGGGACGGTCACTTGGGGCACGAGCGGAAGGCTACCGGTTCGCGGAGCGCGGTCGTGCGTTCAGCTCCTCGCCGATATTCGCGTCCCGTCCCGCGCTCGGGCCGAACCGGCTGGTGAGGCCTGACGAACGCGGGTGGGACGGCCCTTTGCGTCAATGACTTAACAATCAGCTCCCAGTGGCCGGTCAGTTACCGGATCCGTAGGTGGTGGGCAGGTTGGCCTGCGGAGTCCCGGTAGGCGCGACCCCTCGGCTCTGCAACCCGAACGACATGACCTGCGTGAACACCGGCGCGGCGATCTCGGCGCCGAAGTGCGCGCCGACCGGGGCCTGCAGCGAGACCGCGACGACGATCTGTGGTTTGTCGGTCGGAGCGAAACCGATGAACGACGCGGTGTAGCCGTTGTAGCGGCCCAGCTTCTCGTCGTAGCGGTTCGCCGTGCCGGTCTTGCCTGCGACGCGGTAGCCGGGGATCTGGGCCGTGGTGCCGGTGCCGCGCTGGGAGGTGGTGACCGACTCCAGCATGTCGGCGACCTTCGACGCGGTCGCGGCGCTGACCACCGGCGTCTGCTGCGGCGCGGCGGCCGGGGTGTACTTGCCGGCCGCGTCGGTCCAGCCCTGGATCAGGGTCGGGGCGATGCGGACGCCGCCGTTGGCGATGGTCTGGTAGACCGAGGCGTCCTGGACCGCGGTGGCGGCCAGGCCCTGGCCGTACAGGACGGTGTAGCGCTCGGTGTCGTTCCACTTCTCCGGCGGGTCCAGCAGGCCGGCGCTCTCGCCGGGGAAGCCGATGCCGGTCTTCTGGCCGAAGCCGAACAGCCGCTGGTACTTGGCGATGGTCTGGTCACGGTCCAGGCCGTGCTGCTGGAACAGGTCGGCGACCTCGATGGTGCCGATGTTCGAGGAGGCGGCCAGGACCCCGGTCATGGTCAGGCTCCAGGGGCCGTGCGAGACGTCGTCGTTGAAGATGTAGCGCCCGACGCGCTGCGGCGAGGTGAACTGCGGCAGCTGGGTGTCGGGCTCGGCCACACCGGTCTGCACGGCCGCGGACATGGTGATGACCTTGGCCACCGAGCCGGGTTCGAAGGGCTCGGTGAAGGCGCGGTTGCCCAGGTTCGGGCCGTCCGCGTTGGTGAGGTGGCGCGGGTCGAAGGTCGGGTAGTTCGACAGCGCGAGGATCTGGCCGGACTTCACGTCCTCGACCACGACGGTGCCGGAGACCGAGCCGGTCTGCTGCACCTCCTTGGACAGCGCCTGGTCGGCGGCCCACTGGATGTCCGGGTCGATGGTGGTCTTGACGCTCTCGCCGTCCACCGCCGGCTTCAGGTTCACCCCGGTGGTCGGGATCTCCACACCGGAGGCGGCCTGGTAGGACTCCTGGCCGTTCTTGCCGGCCAGCTTGTCGTTGAGCATCTGCTCGATCCCGGCCTTGCCGACGCCGTCGGAGTCGGTGAAGCCGATGAGGTTCGCCGCGAGCGTGCCGCCGGGATAGGTGCGGCGGTCGTCGCGGGAGTTGGTGTAGACCCCGACGGTGCTGCTCGGGTTGCTGGTGTTGGACACGGCCAGCTGCCGGATCTTGGCGCAGGTCGCCGGCGAGGCCTTGTGCGCCAGCACGACGTAGCGGGTGTCCGTCTTGGCCAGCGCGGCCTGCAGGTCCGCGACGCTGGGCGCGCCGCCCTGCGCGTACTCCGGCGCGGCCGAGAACAGGCCGGCGAGCTTCGCGGCGAGCTCGTCGACGTCCTCGTGGTAGCGGGCGACCAGGGTCGGGTCGGCGGTGACGTCGTAGGCCTCGACGGAGACCGCCAGCGGCGTGCCGTCGGCGGCCAGTATCGCGCCCCGGCTGGCGTGCAGCGTGGCGGTGGCCTCGCGGCCCTTCTCGGCGGCCGCGGCGTAGCCGCCGGCGTCGACGGCCTGCAGCTGGAACAGGCGGCCGGCGAACAGGGAGAAGGCGAAGAGCAGGCCGAACATCGTGACCCGCAGACGGCGGCGCGGCGAGCCCATGCGCAGGGTCGGGGTGCGCGGGCCCGGGGGGCGCGGCGGGCGGGGGCGGGCAGGGGCGCTGCCTGTGCCGCCTGTGCCGCCTGTGCCGCCTGTGCCGGCCGGACGGCGGGGCGCGAGTTGGCGGACGGCGGTTTTGCGGGGGCGGGGGCGCGGCACGTCGCGGTCAGAGTTCTGACGCGGCGGGCGGGCGGGACGCGGTAGTTTCAGGGCATCACGATCGCCGGCAGGACGCCGGGGGCGAGGGTCTTCGGGACGGTCGCGGTCACTCATACTTGCTCCCCGTTGCTGCTCGGGAGGTGATGGAAGTCATCGGCCGACCCCGGTCGGAGTGGGGGTCGGCGCGGGTGGGACGTGGGGAGCAGCCGCGCCGGGCTTGGCCTGAGGCGCGACCGGCGTGGTCGGCGCGGCCGGACTGGGCGTCGGCGTGGTCGGGGCCGGCGTGGTCGGCAGAACCGCGGCGCCGGGGACCGCACCGTTGGCGGTCGGCGCGGAGGTGGAGGGCTTCGGCGCGGGCGTCGGCGAGCCGAGTACCGAGCCGTTCGGCGCCAGGAACGCCGGGTTCGGGTTCGGCACCATGCCCATCTGCGAGGCCTTCGTCGCCAGGGCTCCGGGACCGTCCAGACCGTTCAGCGACTGCTGGATCTGCTCGGAATCCTGCTGGAGCTTGGTCGCGGTGGCTTTCTGCTGCTTTATGGTGAACGCGCCCTTGTTCAGCTCGGTGTTCAGGACCAGCAGCGCCAGCAGCCCGACCAGCCCGAGCGCCAGCAGCACCGCCACGAACGGCAGCAACGACGGCGTGCCCTTGCGCCCGGCCAGGACCACCAGCCGCGGGGTCAGAGCACCGCCGCGGCCCGAGCCGCCGGACCCGCCAGAACCCCCGGAAGCCCCGAACCGGCCGACCGCACCGCCGCTCTTGCCCGCAGCAGACCCGGCACCAGTGCCGCCCTCGCTCCCGGACTTGGCGCTGCCCGAACCGCCCGCCTCGCCGGACCGGTCATCGCCGCCCGACCGGCCTAATCGCTCCCCGCCGCCAACGCCGGCACCGGTACCGCCAGCCCCGCCGCCGCCACTCGCCCGCGCACCGGAACCGCTCGCGCTCCCCGCGCCCGAATCGCCCGGCTCGCCATCGGTACCACCGCCGCCGCCGGGACCCTCCGCGCCCATCGCTACCCCTCCCTCACGCGCTCGGCGCCCCGCAGCTTCGCCGACGCCGCCCGCGGGTTCTCCGCGACCTCGGCGTCGGTCGGCGGCTCCGCGCCGCGCGTCAGCAGCCGGAACTTCGGCTGGTACTCCTCCGGCACCACCGGCAGGCCGGGTGGGGCCGTGGACTCCGACACCGCCGCGAACGCGCGCTTGACCAGGCGGTCCTCCAGCGAGTGGTAGGACAGCACCGCGATGCGCCCCGCCAGGCCGGTGGCCTTGATCGCGGCCGGCAGGGCCCGCTCCAGGACCGGCAGTTCGTCGTTCACCGCGATGCGCAGGGCCTGGAACGTGCGCTTGGCCGGGTGCCCGCCGGTGCGCCGGGTGGCCGCCGGGATGGAGTCCCTCACCAGTTCGGACAGACGGGCGGTGGTGGTGAACGGTTCCCGTTCGCGCTCGGCCACGATGTTGTCGGCGATGCGGCGGGCGAAGCGCTCCTCGCCGTAGTCGCGCAGGATGCGGGCGATGTCAGGAGCCGGATACGTGTTCACGATCTCCGCCGCCGTGATGCCGCGCGAGGAGTCCATGCGCATGTCCAGCGGGGCGTCGTAGCTGTACGCGAAGCCGCGCTCGCGCATGTCCAGCTGCAGAGAGGAGACTCCGAGGTCGAACAACGTCCCGGACAGCGCCCGGACGCCGAGGCGGTCCAGCACCTCCGGGATCTCGTCGTACACCGCGTGCACGAGGGTCGCGCGGTCGCCGAACGGCGCGAGGCGCTTGCCCGCGGCGTCCAGCGCCTGCGGGTCGCGGTCCAGGCCGATCAGCCGCACCTCCGGGAAACGCTGGAGGAACGCCTCGCTGTGGCCGCCGAGTCCCAGGGTGGCGTCGAGCACGACCGCACCGGGCCGCCCGAGGGCCGGGCCGAGGATCTCGACGCAGCGTTCGAGCATGACCGGGATGTGTGTCGCGCTTGTCATCGGTGGTGGTTCCGCCTTCGAAGTCTGCTGCAGGTCCGGGCCCCACGGTATCGAGCGGACCTCGGGAGTGGCGCACGCCGCGCGCCTTCTGGTCCCCGCCCGTCAAGGCCGGCTGCCGCCAGGCTGGCACCGGGGAAGGTGTGCCAGCCGGGCGGGCCGGTCGAGCGGGAGGAGGCCACAGGGCACGCGGCGTGCGGGAACGGTTCGGACGGTGCTGACGGTTCGACTGCCGCCGGGTCCGCCGGAGCTGGTCCACCGGTCGCCGGCGACTACTCAGCAGCCGCCTCCGATCCGGACGCGGCGAACGCGGACTCGGCCCCGTCCAGATAGCCGGCCCAGGCCTCGGCGTCCCAGATCTCCAGCCGGGTGTCGGCGCCGATCACCACGCACTCGCGCTTCAGCCCGGCGTACGCGCGCAGCGGCGGCGGGATCACGATCCGCCCCTGCGCGTCCGGCTGGCAGTCGTAGGCGCTGGCGAAGAACACCCGGTGGTAGTCGCGGGAGGAGCGGCCTATCGCCGCGTCGGGCGCACCGGGCCGGGCGGCGCTGCGCATCTGCGCCGTCAGCTCGGCGAAGCCCTCGGCGGTCCACACCGCCAGACAGCGCTCCTGCCCCTTGGTGACCACCAGACCCGCGGCGAGCTCCTCGCGGAAGCGCGCCGGCAGGATCAGCCGGCCCTTGTCGTCGAGGGAGGGCGTGTAGGTCCCGAGGAACACTCGCGCCTCCTATCCCGGCGAGTCGACATGCAGGTCGTCGGGTCCGTAAAAAATCTGCGCATTGCGCGGTAGTCCGAATCCGGACCCGGTCCCGCTCCACTTCCCCCCACTGTACTCCACCAAACTTCCCGGGCAACCCCGGATCACCGGATCCGAGCAGGTCACAGTGGCCCTGAGCACCGGGGTGGGGATTGCCCCGAACGGGGCGTGCAACGCCGGGGGTCTTCCGCACGTCTTGACATCAACGGGAACGTGACGGGGTGGTCCAGACCAGTGCGTCAAAGTTTTGGCCGCATCTATTGCCCTAGGCGCCCCGCTGTGAGCGAAGATCTGAGGAGTACATGTTTTCGCTGGCGCACCGCGCGATCAGCGGGAAGAGTGAACGCCCCGCGCGCGGAGGAGACGCGTGGCGGGGGCCTGGCGGCCCGGGGCCCGGAGCGAGAAGCTCCGGGGGACCCGTGACGTCGGGTGGGGCGGCCGTGCGAACACCGTGCGGCCGATAAGGACAGTGTGGTGGGAGGATCCTGTGACGGTCGGCAACAGCGAGCTGGGATACACCGGGGGCGGCGGCCTGGACGCCGTCGCGACTCCCGCGGTGCGTCCGCAGGGCCCGGTCGGCGGGGCGGACCTGGAGCGCCTGTCGGCCACCACAGCTCGGATCCGCGCCGCGGTGGAGACGGTCATCGAGGGCAAGCCCGAGGTGGTCAAGCTGGCCGTCACGGTGCTGCTCGCCGAGGGCCACCTGCTGCTGGAGGACGTGCCCGGGGTCGGCAAGACCATGCTCGCCAAGGCGCTGGCCAAGTCGATCGACTGCACCGTGCGCCGTATCCAGTTCACCCCGGACCTGCTGCCCTCGGACATCACCGGGGTGTCGATCTTCGACCAGCAGCGCAAGGAGTTCGAGTTCAAGCCCGGCGCGATCTTCGCCAACTTCGTGGTCGGCGACGAGATCAACCGGGCCTCCCCCAAGACCCAGTCGGCGCTGCTGGAGTCCATGGAGGAGCGGCAGGTGACGGTGGACGGCACCACGTTCCACCTGGAGTCGCCGTTCATGGTGGTGGCCACCCAGAACCCGATCGAGATGGAGGGCACCTACCCGCTGCCCGAGGCCCAGCGCGACCGGTTCATGGCCCGCATCTCGATCGGCTACCCGGCGCCGGTCGCCGAGCTGCGGATGCTGGACACCCACGGCCAGGTCTCGCCGCTGGACGAGCTGCGCCCGGTGACCGACGCGCACGAGGTGGCGCAGCTGATCGACACCGCGCGGCACATCCACGTCTCCGACGAGGTCCGGCGTTACGCCGTGGACCTGGTCAACGCCTCGCGCACCTCCCCCGAACTGCGCCTGGGCGCCTCGCCCCGGGCCACGCTGCAGCTGGTCCGCGCGGCCCGCGCGGCCGCGGCCATGGAGGGCCGAGACTTCGTGCTCCCCGACGACATCCAGCACCTGGCGGTCTCGGTCCTGGCGCACCGCCTGCTGCCCACCGCCGAGACTCAGATCAGCCGCCGCACCACCGAGCAGGTGGTGGCCGGCCTGGTGTCGGCGGTGCCGGTGCCGTCGCTCGGCGGCACGCACCACGCCCGCCGCTAGGAGGGAAGGGCAACGATGTCCGCCCAACAGAATCAGAACACGGAGAACACCGACGGCCGCGGCGGGCGGCTGGCCGGGCTCACCACCCGCGGGCGGTCGTTCCTGGCCGCCGGGCTGGCCGCGATGGCCTGCGGCATGCTCTTCGACTACAAGGTGCTGCTGCGGGTCGGCGCGATGCTGGCGATGCTGCCGCTGATCGCGATCATGGTGCTGGCGCGGACCCGCTACCGGGTCTCGTGCCGGCGCGCGCTGGAGCCGGCCCGGGTCGGGGTCGGCCAGGAGGCGCGCGTGCACCTGCGGCTGGAGAACGTCTCCCGGCTGCCCTCGGGCACGCTGCTGGTCGAGGACCGGGTGCCGTACGTGCTCGGCTCACGGCCGCGCTTCGTGCTGAACAAGGTGGAGCCCAACGGCCGGCGCCGGGTGGTCTACCGGGTGCGCTCCGACGTGCGGGGCCGCTACCTGCTGGGTCCGCTGGCGCTGCGCCTGGCCGACCCGTTCGGGCTGGTGGAGCTGTCGCGCTCGTTCTCGGCGCAACACGCGCTGACGGTCACGCCGCAGGTCTTCGCACTGCCGAACGCGCCGGTGGGTCAGGCCTGGAGCGGCCGCGGCGAGGGGCACGCCACGTCCGTGGCCGCGGCCGGCGAGGACGACATCGGCACCCGCGAGTACCGGCACGGCGACGACCTGCGCCGCGTGCACTGGCGCTCCACCGCCCGCACCGGCGAGCTGATGGTGCGCCGCGAGGAGCAGGTGTGGCAGAGCCGCGCGACGATCCTGCTGGACACCCGGGCGATCGCGCACCGCGGCGACGGCCCGGCCTCGTCCTTCGAGTGGGCGGTGTCCGCGGCCGCCTCGATCGCCATCCACATGGCGCGGCACGGCTACGCGGTGCGGCTGCTGACCGAGACCGGGCAGGCGGTGACCGCCGCGGCGCACGACTCCTCGGCGGCCGTCGGCCTGGACTTCGAGGGCATGCTGCTGGACGCGCTGGCCGTGGTGGAGATGAGCAACGCCGCGACGCTGTCCGGCGCGAACGCGATGCTGCGCCAGGGCGGCGGGGACAGCCTGGTGATCGCCGTGCTCGGCGACCTGTCCGGGGACGACGCCTCGGAGCTGGCCCGGGTGCGGCACTCCACGACCTCGGGCGTGGCGTTCGCGATGGACACCGCGTCCTGGCTCGGCGGACGGCCGATGGCCCAGGCGCAGACCCGGTTCGCGGGCTCGGCGCAGGTGCTGCGGGTCGGGGGCTGGCGCGTGGTGGGGGTGGAGCCGGGCGACCGGCTGCCCGAGCTGTGGGAGCAGGCGGCGCGCCGCGGCGCCGGGCTCTCCGGGATGGCCGGGACGGAACTGGGGGCTGCGCGATGAACGTCGGTCGGAGTTCGGGGGCGCGGGGACGGACGAGCGCGCGCGCCGAGATGCGAGTGCGAGTGCGGGTACAGGTGATGACGCGGGCCGGAGGCCCGGACAACGGGGGTACGTGGCGATGACCGGCAGACTGCGCATAGGCATAGCCGCGGCCGTCGCGCTGCTGCTCACTTCCACGGGGCTGCTGCGGCTGCTGGCGCCGGGCTCGTGGGTCTGGCCGATCGTGCTGGCGGTCATCGTGTCCACCGCCTCCGGCGAGCTGTTCCGCCGGCTGATCCGGCCGCGGCCGCTGGTGGTGCTGGCCCAGACCGTCGTCGTGTTCTGGTACGACATGGTGCTGCTGGCCCACGACGAGGCGTTCGGCGGCGTCCTGCCGACCTGGGCGGTGTTCCGGGAGCTGGGCGACCTGTACTCCAGCGGCGCCCACGACATCCGTGACACCGTCATCGGCGGCCAGGCCACGCCCGGCATAGCCGCGATCCTGGTGCTGTCGCTGAGCGCGCTGGCGGTGCTGGTGGACGCGCTGGCCGCGACCTACGCCGCCGCCCCGCTGGCCGGCCTGCCGCTGCTGGCGCTCTACCTGGTCCCGGCCACCCGCAGCGGCGGCGGCTACGACTGGCTGGCGTTCGGGCTGGCCGCGGCCGGCTACACCGCGCTGCTGTCCGCCGAGGGCCGCGACCGCCTGGGCCGCTGGGGCCGGCCGCTGGTGCACGCCGGACGGCAGCGGGCCGGCGCCGACGGCAAGCCGGTCGCGGCGCCCAAGGCCCGCGTGGACACCGGTCCGATCGCCGCCACCGGGCACCAGATCACGATGTACGCACTGATCGTCGCGGTGCTCGCACCGCTGCTGCTGCCGACGATATCCGGCGGCCTGTTCGGGATCGGACCGGACAGCGGCAACGGGAACGGCGACGGGCACAAGAAGGACAACGGCTCGTTCAGCCAGGTGCTGAACCTCAAGAACAACCTCGGTGCGGCGTCCGACGACCCGGTGCTCGACTACCAGGCGGGCAAGCCGGAGTACCTGCGGCTGCAGACGCTCGACGTGTTCGACGCCAAGGCCGACGTGGCCTGGGCGCCGGACCCGAACAAGCAGCTGACGCAGATCGGCACCGACGGGACCGTCTCGGCGGGCGTCCCCGGGCTGGCCGGCGACATCACGCCGCCGAAGACGGTGCAGGTGCAGGTCAAGTACGTCTCCGACCAGACGACCAAGATCGAGAAGACCGACATCAGCTCGCTGCCGGTGCCCTATCCGGCCCAGGTGGTGAACGCCCCGCCGGGGTTCCAGGTCGACCGCGACTCGCTGGCGATCCTGGGCACGGCCTCGGTCTACAAGGGCATGCCGTACAGCGCGACGGTGTTCGACACGACCTCCTTCGCCCCCGCCGACCTGGCCAAGGTCACCGGGATCACCGGGGACGACAAGACGCGCTACAACCTGGGCATGGACCTGGACGCGAAGGGCATCCCGGCGGACGTGGCCGCCCAGGCCCAGACCATCACCAAGGGCATCGCGAACCCGGTCGCCCAAGCGCAGGCGATCCAGGACTTCTTCCAGAAGGGCAACCGCTTCAGCTACTCGCTGAGCGTCCCGTCCGAGGACGGCGTCGGCGCGATGGAGTACCTGCTGAAGTACAACAAGGGCTACTGCCAGTTCTACGCCGAGACGATGGCCGCGATGGCGCGCTCCCTGGGCATCCCGGCGCGGGTCTCGGTGGGCTTCACCCCGGGGCAGCCCATCAGCGGGGACAACTACGAAGTCCGGAAGCACGACTACCACGCCTGGCCGGAGCTGTTCTTCCACGGCATCGGCTGGCTGCGCTTCGAGCCGACGGTCGGCATCACCAACGCCCTGGTCAGCGGCGGGCACGGCGTGGTCCCGAACTACAGCACCAACACCAGCGGCAACACCAGCACGGGGCCGTCGCAGAGCCCGAGCACCTCGGCACCGTCGGGCGCCGGCGCCTCCTCGGCCAGCAACTGCCCGGTGAACATCCGCAAGTTCAACGGCTGCAACGACAACAGCCAGACCGGCGCCGCGGCGGCCGGGCCCAAGCCGAAGTTCAGCTGGCTGGGCTGGTTCGGCGCCGTCCCGCGCTTCCTGGAGTACTGGCTGTTCGGCGGCTCCGGCTACGCCATCGCAGTGCGCTTCATCCTGCTGGCCCTGCTGCTGATCGCCTCCGTCCCGATGCTGCTGCGCATCGCCCGCCGCCGGGCCCGCGGCAAGCTGGCCGCCGGCCTCAGCCGCCGCGCGGGACGGCGCGGCAAACCGGGAGCCGAGGACGAGGACGGCCTCGAATGGGAGTCGGCGGACGCGCCCACGAACCGCCGGCCCGAGGAGGACCCGGAACGCCGACGGATCCTCGCGGCCTGGGACGAGGTCCGCGACAGCGCGACCGACCTGGGCTACGCCTGGCCCACGTCGGAGACCCCGCGCCGCAGTGCCGAGCGGATCATCAAGCAGGCGCACCTCTCCCGCCCGGCCCAGGACGCGATGGGCCGCGTCACCGGCCTGGCCGAACGCGCGAACTACGCCCGCACCCTGCGCCGCCCGACGAACTCCGGCGCCGCACCGATGCCGGACCTGATGGACGACGTGAAGGAGATCCGCGCCGGCCTGGCCGAACCGGTCTCCCGCCGCACCCGCATCCGCGCCACAGTGATGCCGCCCTCGGCCCTGGCCGCCCTCCGCGAGCGCCGCGAAGACTTCACCGGCCGGGTGTACGAGAGGGTGCAGGGCGCCGGCACGCGGCTCCGGGCGCGAGCGCCGCACGGGCGGCGGCCGGGGTCTTCGTCGGAGGGGCGGGGGTCGGAGGAGAAGACGCGGCAGTAGCAGGGAGATGACGAGGCCGGCGCGGTTGATCTCAGTATCGGCCGCGCCGGCCGATGCGTAGGCGATGACGTGATCAGCAGAAAAGCTCGGCGCTGTGGTCGGCGGGTGTTATGAACCGCGGCACGACAAAAGCCGGGCCCCAGTAGGGACCCGGCTTTAAAGCTCTCTCAGAGGTTGCCCTCGTCGCGCCGCCGCTGCCAACGCTCCTCGAAGCGGCGCATCGTCGGCTGGCGGGGCTGGCCGGGCGACCGGCCGGGCTTGCGGGCGGCGGCGCGGACCTTGCGGCGCGCCACCGGGACGATCTCGCCGGGGGCGGGGATCCGGCGCCAGCTCGCGTAGGCCAGCCAGGCGCAGCCCAGCATCACCACGAAGCCGGCCACGCTGAGCGGGATCTGGGAGATGACGACGCCGGCCACCAGTGCGCCGATGCCGAGCACGAACCCGATCACGGCCAGCAGGGCGCGGCGCCGGAACAGCGCGCGCAGATCCGCTCCCTGCAGCGCGGAGGCGAACTTGGGGTCCTCCGCGTGCAGCGCGCGCTCCATCTGCTCCAGCAGGCGCTGCTCATGATCAGACAGCGGCACTTGGCCTATCCTCCCAGCATCCACAGCCACCCATCGGCGGTGACTGTCTTAAGAATAAGCAGACCCCGGGGTCTACGAAAGCTCCCATCAGAGACAGATCCTGTGACCCCTTCACCCGAACGATGCCCTGGTATGCGCTGTGCTACGCATGGGGTGATCTCGGTGTCGGGGGCGCTTTCGGATCCACCCCTTACAAGAACGTTCCCGGGCCGGAAAAGGTTCGCTCCGAAGAGCCGGGAGATCAGTTGTAAGCACGTATTAAGAAGTGATCTTACGTGTCGGCCGAGAGGCCTGGGACGGGACCGCTACGCCGGGCTCTTGCGCGCCAGCACGTGCAGCCGCCCGGCCACCGCGCGGAACTCCGGCCGGTCGGCGACCGCCGCCTCCAGCGCCGCGAGGTCCGAGGCGGCCTGCGGGTCGGCGTCCACCAGCGCCCCGGGCACCAGGTCCGTGAACACCCGCACGCCGTGCACCGACTGCACCACCAGCCCCGCGTCGCCCACCAGCCGGGTGAGCTGCTCCTCGTCGAAGCGGGCGGCCAGCGGGTCCTGCGGTCCGAAGCGGCCGGTCGGGTCGGCCAGCGCGCGCCGGGCCTCGGCGAAGTGGCCGCCGAGCGCGCGGGCCACCACCGCGGCTGCGCGGTTGGCCGCCAGCACGCTCACCACGCCGCCGGGGCGCAGCACGTCGGCGACCGTCGCCAGACCGGCCGCCGGGTCGTCGGCCATCTCCAGGACGCCGTGGCACAGGACCAGGTCCACGCTCGCGGGCTCGACGTACTCCAGCAGCCCGGCCAGGTCGCCCTGGACGGCGCGCAGGGCGTCCTTGGGCACGCCGCTCTCGGCGGCCCGGCGCTCCAGCGCGGCCAGCGCGTCGGGGCTGGGGTCGACGACGGTGACCCGGTGCCCGAGCTCGGCGATCGGCACGGCGAAGCCGCCGGTGCCGCCGCCGACGTCGAGCACGTCGCGGGGCGCGGAGTCGTCGAGGACGGTGCGCACGGCCTGCCACAGCACGGCGGTGCGGGCCTGGGCGCGGCGCGCCGCGGCCGGACCGGTGGCGGCCGGGCCGGCGGCCGGGCCGGCGGATCCGCCCGGTCCCGCGGCGGCGCCTTCGGCGGGTCCCTGGGCGGCGGGGGTGGCGGTCGCGCTGGCGGCGCTGTCGGCCATGAGGGGTGCACTCCTGCGGGTCGGCTCGGGCTCGGCGGGGCCCGACTGCGCCCGGCTGGGACTCGGCTCGGCCGGGGAGACAGGCTCCGGTGCCAGCGTAGTGGACCGGGTGGCCGGTGGTCCGGGGTGTCTCGCAGGGCGTCGTGGCCGGTCGGGGCGTCCGGGTCACCCGAGCGGACCTGCGGTGGTCCATCCCGCGCTCCGGCCCGGCCGGCTCCGCGCCCCGCCCCACCTGTCACTCTTGTCCACTCCTGTCACTGCCAGCAGATGTCAGTGGCCCGGTGCACGATGGAGACGTGCGCC
Organism: Catenulispora sp. GAS73; assembly: GCF_041262085.1. Classification (NCBI taxonomy): domain Bacteria; kingdom Bacillati; phylum Actinomycetota; class Actinomycetes; order Catenulisporales; family Catenulisporaceae; genus Catenulispora; species Catenulispora sp. GAS73. The sequence goes on along the minus strand of NZ_JBGCCM010000049.1, from coordinate 43,322 downwards.
GGCTGCCCTCGATCTTCCACGTCGATCTGGACGCGTTCTACGCGTCGGTGGAGCAGCTGCACAAGCCGAGCCTGCGCGGCAAGCCGGTGGTGGTCGGCGGGATCGGGAACCGGGGTGTGGTGTCGACCGCGTCGTACGAGGCGCGGGCCTTCGGCGTGCACTCGGCCCTGGCCACCGGCATCGCCCGCCGCCGCGCGCCGAACGCCGCCTACCTGATCCCCCGCTTCGGCGCGTACCAGGCGTACAGCGAGCGGGTCATGGCCCTGATGCACGAGCTGTCCCCGCTGGTCGAGCCGCTCAGCCTGGACGAGGCGTTCATCGACATATCACACTTATTCGAACCACTTGACACCGAAAGCACGCATTCTGCGACACTGAGAGCACAACGGATAGCAGCGGAACTGCGGGACCGCATCAAGACCGAGACCGGCCTGACCGCCTCCGTCGGCGCCGGGACCAGCAAACTCATCGCCAAGATCGCCTCGGACGCCGAGAAGCCGGACGGTCTGGTCGTCATCGAACCCGGGACCGAGCAGACCTGGCTGGACCCGCTGCCGGTCCGGGCCCTGTGGGGGGTCGGCCCGGCCACCGCGGACCGGCTCCGGAAGATCGGCGCCACCACGGTCGCCGAGCTGCGCACCCTGAGCCGGAACGAACTGACCGCCGTCGTGGGCGCCTCCTACGGCAGCACCCTCTACGCGATCGCCCGAGGTCAGGACGACCGCGACATCAGCACCGACCGCGAGATGAAATCGGTCAGCGTCGAGGACACCTACGCCGAGGACCTGCTCGACCCCGCGACCATCACCGCGCACATGGACGACCTGGTGACCCGCCTGGGCAGCCGGATCCGCAAGGCCGGCCGGTCGGGGCGGACCATCACGATCAAGGTGCGGGGCCACGACTTCACGACCGTGTCCCGCAGCGAGACCACGCCCAACCCGACCGACGACCCCGCCACCATCCGCGCGGCCACGCACCGCATGCTCCCCGGCGCCGTGGCCGCCGCCACCCAGACCGTCCCGGGCGTCCGGCTGCTCGGCGTGGGCCTGTCCGGCCTGGCCGAGTGGGCCCAGCTCGACCTGTTCGCCGCCGACGACGAGCCGGCCACCGGGCTGGACTTCTGGGAGCAGGCGGCGGAGCCGGGACCGGCGGCCGACGACGGCGACTTCGACATGCCGCGGGGCACGGTCATCGAACCTGATCCCGAACCTGCCCCAGATCCCGAACCAGATCCCGAGCCCGAGCCCGAACCCGGACCCGACCCGGCCGACGTCACGACCCCGGTCGACACCGTCGAGGGCGAACGCTCGCCGCGCCAGTTCGGCCCGCTGCCGCCCGGTACGCGCGGTGCCGTCGAGACGGCGGTCGGCGAGCGCCGCTTCCTGCCGGGCCAGGACGTCGCGCACGACGAGTTCGGCAGCGGATGGGTCCAGGGCAGCGGTCTGGGCCGGGTGACCGTGCGCTTCGAGAGCCCGTGGTCCGAGCCGGGCCGGATCAAGACCGTGTGGGCCGACGATCCGGCGCTTCACCTCGTCGACGCGGCCGCCGTCGCCCGCGAAGCCCTGGCACTGCTCGCCGACCCCGACACCGACGCCGATCCCGACACAGATCCCGATCCCGATGCCGCCCCGGCCTGATCCGCCCGCGAGGCACACCCCCACCCCCGGCGTTAGCATCGGCAGCATGACTGAAGAGCCCACCAAGACTGAGGTAGTCGACAACGAACTCGAAGACCGCTTCGAGATCTGGTACGGCGACGAACTAGCGGGTTTCGCCGCCTACCGGCGCCGCGCCGGGGGAACGGTCTTCGTACACACCGAGATCGAGCCGAAGTTCGAGGGCAAGGGCCTGGGGTCGGTGCTGGCGCGGCAGGCGCTGGACGCGACCGTGGCGCGCGGGGAGCAGATCATCCCGGTGTGCCCCTTTATCGCCGCCTACCTGCGCAAGCACCCCGAGTACGACGAGCACGTGGAGTGGCCCGCGCCGTGAGCGACCTGGAAGCGAACCCCGCCGAGCAGGACTGCCCGGCCAAGGACGACCCGGGTCCGGTCGTCGAGTTCCACGAAGCCCGCGACGTCCCGCTCGGCGGGGTCCGAGGCGTGCACGTGATGCGCGCCCTGCCGCAGCGCGTGCTGCCCACCGTCGGCGCCTGGTGCTTCCTGGACCACTTCGGGCCGCAGGCCTCGGCGATGAACGTCAACCCGCACCCGCACATCGGCCTGCAGACCGTCACCTGGCCGTTCCAGGGCGACGTGCGGCACCGCGACAGCGTCGGCTCCGACGTCGTGGTGCGGCCGCGCCAGCTGAACATCATGACCGCGGGCCGAGGGATCGCGCACTCGGAGATCGGCATCGAAGCCGGGCAGGTGGGACACGGCCTGCAGCTGTGGACCGCACTGCCGCGGGAGCACCGCGACACCGCCCCGCACTTCGAGCAGCACCGGGACCTCCCGGTCTACGAACTCCCCGGTCTGCGCGCGCTGGTCTTCCTCGGGACGCTGGACGACGTCACCTCCCCGGCGACCACCTACTCCCCGATCGTCGGCGCCGACATCACCGTCAACCCCGGCGCGTCGGCGACGATCCCGCTGACCCACTACCACGAGCACGCGGTGATGGTCATCGACGGGGACCTCACGGTGGCCGACTCTGACACCGAGACCGACGTCCCGCCCGGGCCGCTCCTCTACCTCGGCACGGGACGCAGTGAGCTGACGCTCACCAGTCGCGCCGGCGCACACCTGATCCTGCTGGGCGGCGAGCCGTTCCGCGAGGACATCGTCATGTGGTGGAACTTCGTGGGGCGTACTCATGAAGACATCGAGGAAGCCCGCAATGACTGGGAGAAGCGCAACCTGGAACGCTTCCCGGACATCGCAGGGCACGCAGTCGAGGAGCGCATCCCCGCGCCGCCTCTGCCGGGCATCCGCCTCAAGCCACGCAGTCGCCCATCCCGCTGAAACGCTAAGGGGCGCCCACAGAAGTGAGCGCCCCTTAGTCCGACATCAGACCGCTGCCCAACCCGGCATCGGGTACTGCGCCATCAACTCCCGCACCTGCCCGGCGATCCGCGGGTACGCCTCGGTGTCGCCCTTGGCCGCGGCCTCCACGGTCTCGTCCATCCACTGCGCGACCTGCCCCATCTGCTCCGGCTTGAGCCCGCGCGTGGTGATCGCGGCGGCGCCGAGCCGGATGCCCGAGGGGTCGAAGGGCTTGCGCGGGTCGAACGGCACCGAGTTGTAGTTCAGCTCGATCCCGGCCGCGTCCAGCGCCTTGGCGGCCACCTTGCCGGTGACGCCCTTGGGCGTCAGGTCGGCCAGGATCAGGTGGTTGTCCGTGCCGCCGGAGACCAGGTCCCAGCCGCGCTCGGTGAGCCCGGCGGCCAGCGCCTTGGCGTTGGCCACGACGGTCGCCGCGTAGGTCTTGAACTCCGGCTGCGCGGCCTCCTTGAGCGCCACCGCGATGCCGGCCGTGGTGTGGTTGTGCGGGCCGCCCTGCAGGCCGGGGAACACGGCCTTGTCGATCGGTGTCGCGTACTCCTCGGTGGTCAGGATCATCGCGCCGCGCGGACCGCGCAGGGTCTTGTGCGTGGTCGTGGTGATGACGTCCGCGTAGCCCACCGGCGAGGGGTGCGCGCCGCCGGCGACCAGGCCCGCGATGTGCGCGATGTCGGAGACCAGGATCGCGCCGATCTCCTTGGCGATCTCGGCGAAGGCCGGGAAGTCGATGGTGCGCGGGATCGCGGTGCCGCCGCAGAAGATCAGCTTCGGGCGCTCCTTCAGGGCCAGGTCGCGGACCTCGTTCATGTCCACGATGCCGGTCTCGCGGGAGACCCCGTAGGCCACCGGGTTGAACCACTTGCCGGTCACCGACACCGGCGAGCCGTGCGTGAGGTGGCCGCCGGCGGCCAGGCCGGCCCCCATGAAGGTGTCGCCGGGCTTGAGGAACGCCAGGTACACCGCGAGGTTCGCCGGCGAGCCGGAGTACGGCTGCACGTTGGCGTGGGCCACGCCGAACAGCTCCTTGGCCCGCTCGATCGCGATGTTCTCGATCGGGTCGATGAACTGCTGGCCCTCGTAGTAGCGGCGGCCGGCGTAGCCCTCCGAGTACTTGTTGGTCAGGACCGTGCCGGAAGCCTCCAGAACCGCGGCGGAGACGTAGTTCTCCGACGCGATCATGCGGATCTTCTCGTACTGGCGGCGCGCTTCGTCCTCGATCAGACCGGCGATCTGCGGGTCTTCCTGGGCGAGCTCGGGAATGGCGGGCGAGTGCATGTGATGCCTCCTCGGGCGTCATCGTCCGGAAGGACACCCAGGCGCGCGGTGCCCGCTACATCGATCGCTTCCCGGTGGTCGCTTCCACCTCCACACACTCCGCTCCGGAGACATCCCCGGAGAAAAGCGTGCGTTCTGCGCCAGTCGCGATGGGTAGATGCTATCGCTGCGCGGGTTCCAAGAGCGCCACGCATTCCACATGCCGAGTCATGGGGAACAGATCGAAGGCCCGCAGGTTCGTCAACTCATACCCGGCCTCCGCGAAGTACGCGACGTCCCGCGCCAGGGCGGCCGGGTCACAGGCCACGTAGGCCACGGCGCGCGGCGCCAGAGCGGCGATCCGGGCGCAGACCTCGCGTCCGGCACCGGCGCGCGGCGGGTCCAGGACCACGAGGTCGGCGCGGTCCGGCGCGTAGCTGTCGTCGGCGAGGACCTCGTCCACGGAGCCTTCCACGAGGTCCACCCACGGGAACTCCGTGCTCTCCTCTTCGTCCTCCACGAACCCGAGATTGTGCGCGGCGTCCTTGACCGCCTGCCGGTCCAGCTCCACGGCCAGCACGGTGCCGTCCTCGCCGACCGCCTCCGCCAGCGGCACCGCGAACAAGCCGACACCGCAATAGAGGTCCAACGCGGACTCGCCCGCGCGCGGCTTCAGGAAGTCCAGGACCGCTTCGGTCAGGACGTCCGGGGCCGCCGGGTGCACCTGCCAGAAACCGCTTCCGCTGACCCGCCAGGTGCGGCCCTCTGCGACCTCGCGCACATAAGGACGTCCATGGATGCGCTGCACACCGGAGATGTGCGTGTTCCTGGAGACGCCCCGCAGCACCGACACCTTTACGTCAGCATCCACATAGGGCATCTGCTCGCCGCGCTTCGGCGTGACCACCAGAGCCCGGTCCGCGGAGCCGGTCGCGGCGATCACCTCGACCGTCTCCATACCCGGCCAGCTCCTCTGCAGAGCGCCGACCTCGTCCACGCCGGAGGACGCAATAGCGCACTCCTCTACAGGGACCACCTCATGCGAACGGTGCTTGCGGAATCCCAGACTCCCCTCGGGGTCCACCGCGAACTGCACCCGGGTCCGCCAGCCGAACGGCGAGGCGACCTCCTCGACAACCACCTCGCGGTCCAGCTTCGCCAGCCGCCGCAGCTGCTCGGCGACGATCTCGCCCTTGATCCGCAGCTGCGCCTCGTAGCTCGCGTGCTGCCAGTCGCAGCCGCCGCACATCCCCGGCCCCGCGTACTCGCACGGCGCCTCCACGCGGTCCTCGGAGGCCTCCAGCACCTCCACGGCGTCGGCGCGCCAGAACGAGTCCTTGGAGTCCCCCTCGGTCACCTCCGCGACCACCCGCTCGCCGGGCAACGCGTGCCGCACGAACACCGCACGCCCCTCGTGCCGCGCCACGCAGAAACCGCCGTGCCCGGGCGCCCCGACCTCGACCTCGATCCGGGTCCCGACCGCGTCGCCGGGGCCGCGCTCCGCGGTGGCGCGGCGGGCGCCGCCAGAGCCTCCGGAACGGCGTTCGGGGGCGGCGGGAGCGGCAGGAGCGGCGGAGCGGCGGTCAGCAGGTCGTTTCACATCGCAAGCCTAGGGGTAGTCCAGGCTGCTCACCGCCGGGCTCGGAAACAGGGGCTCACGCCCCGTAGTACCGTCGAGTTACGAACATCGAAAGTCCGTCGTCCGAAGTCTCCCGAGAGGGTCGAACGTGCACGTCGTCATCATGGGGTGTGGCCGGGTGGGCTCCACCCTGGCGCACAGCCTGGAGGATCTCGGCCACACGGTCGCGGTCATCGATCAGGACCCCGGGGCCTTCCGCAGGCTCAGCCCGCACTTCGGCGGCCGCCGGGTGACCGGGGCCGGATTCGACCGCGACACCCTCGCCGAGGCGGGGATAGGGGACGCCGGCGCCTTCGCGGCGGTGTCCAGCGGCGACAACTCGAACATCATCGCCGCGCGGGTGGCCCGCGAGAACTTCGGAGTGGAGAACGTCTGCGCGCGCATCTACGACCCGCGCCGCGCGGAGATATACCAGCGCCTGGGCATCCCCACGGTGGCCACCGTGCGCTGGACCGCCGACCAGATGCTGCGCCGGCTGCTGCCCACCGGCTCGACCGAGGTCTGGCGCGACCCCAGCGGCCAGGTGGCGCTGGTCGAGGTGCACACCTCGCCGGCGTGGATGGGCCACCGGGTGGCCAAGCTGGAGGACGCCACCGGCCAGCGGGTGGCGTTCCTGACCCGGCTCGGCGAGGCCGTGCTGCCCGCCTCCGACACCGTCCTGCAGGACGGCGACCTGGTGCAGGTCTTGGTGCACCCGGCGGACGTCGCCCGGGTCGAGGAAGTTTTCGCGAAGGGACCGGGCGCCTGATGCGTGTCGCAATCGCCGGAGCCGGCAACGTCGGCAACTCCATCGCCAAGGAGCTGCTGGAGAACGGCCACGAGGTCCTGCTGATCGACCGCGACCCGTCGCGGATCGCCGTGGAGGGCCTGCCGACGGCCGAGTGGCTGCTGGCCGACGCCTGCGAGATCTCCTCGCTGGACGAGGCGGCCCTGCAGCGCTGCAACGTGGTGGTCGCGGCCACCGGCGACGACAAGGCCAACCTGGTCGTGTCGCTGCTGGCCAAGACCGAGTACGGGGTGCCGCGCGTGGTGGCCCGCATCAACCACCCCAAGAACGAGTGGATGTTCGACGAGAAGTGGGGCGTGGACGTCGCCGTCTCCACCCCGCGCCTGCTCTCGGCGCTGGTCGAGGAGGCGGTCTCGGTCGGCGACCTGGTGCGCCTGCTCCGCTTCAGCCAGGGCGACGCGAACCTGGTCGAGCTCACCCTGCCGAAGGACACGGCGCTGGTCGGCGTCACGGTCGGCGAGGTCGACTGGCCCGAGGACACCGCGCTGGTGACCATCATCCGCGGCGGCCGGGTGCTGATCCCGACGGCCGAGGAGCCGCTGGCGGCGCTGGACGAGCTGCTGTTCGTGGCGCACGTGGACCGCGAGGAAGAACTCGAAGAACTGCTCTCCCCCGCTACGCCCGCGTCCTGAGCGGAAACGCTATAGCGATGTACACGTAAAGGTCCGCAGGAGTTCGGTCCTGCGGACCTTTACCTCTGTACGGTGGCAAATGAGATGGAACCACAGCAATTGGGAGCTCCCCAGCGGCGGATCCTCCTGGCCGCGGCCCGCGTCCTGGCCGACGATCCGGCGGCGAGCATGCAGCAGGTCGCCGACGAGGCCCAGGTGGCCCGCCCGACCGTCTACGGCTGCTACCCGACCAAGGTGGCACTGGTCGAGGCGATCGGCCACGAGGCGGCCAAGGAGTTCGCGGCGGCCCTCGGCCACGCGCGGGCCGCCGGCGACGGCGCGGCCGCGACCCTGGCGCGCCTGATCCGGGAACTGGCCAGGATCGGCGCCGACTACCCGATCGTGTTGCAGACCCCGCACACCGAGGACGTCGACGACCTCGTCGCCCGCGTCGACGAGCTGATCGAGGACGGCCAGGCGGCGGGTGAACTCCGCGGCGACGTGGCCTCCGACGTCCTGCGCCACGCACTGTTCGGCGCGCTGTCGGCGGGACTGCGGCTGGCTCGCGACCCGGAGCGGCCGCAGGTCGACTCCGACACCGTCGGGACCCAGATCGCCGCGATCGTCGTGGAGGGGATGCGCGCGGGGACACGCGAAAAGGGAGCCCCTGCGTAGGGGCTCCCCATGGGATTCGCTTAAGCGTTGGCGAGCTATTGCTCGGCCGCGGTCACTCGCGCGGTCTCCGCAGCCGCGCCGGCGTCGGACTCGTCCTCGTCGGTCACCGGCATCACCGGCGGCGGCGCGTTCTTGATCCACTGCCACGCGACGTACAGGCACGCGAGGTACGGCGGGTAGCCCAGCGCGAGCCGGGCCACGCCGAGCGCCGTCGTGTGGTGCGTCAAGTACAGCGGCACCTGCACCGCCAGCTTCACCGCGAACAGCCCGGCCAGCAGCCACGTGGCCTTGGTGAACGCCTTCAGCCGCCCGGGCACCTGGCGCCAGGTGGTCATCTCGCCGGTGATCGGGCCGATCATCAGGCCCGCGATCGGCCACCGCACCAGCGCGGTGATCGAGAAGAGCAGGAACGAGCCGAGATTGATCAGGATGCCCGGCAGGTAGTAGTTCTGCGCGTGCCCGGAGAACTTCGCGAACGCCGCGCACACGATGACGCCGAACAGGCCGGACAGCGCGTGCTGCAGGGTCTCCTTGCGCAGCAGCCGGATGACGAACATCACCAGCGCCACCGCCACCGAGCCGATGACGGCGGGGTTGAGGTTGTTGGTCGCGGTGTAGACGATCAGGAAGCAGATCGCCGGGAGCCCCGCGTCGGCCATCCCCATCTTGCCGCCGAACGCTTTCTTGACGGCGTCCTCATAGGCCTTGGTCTCGGCCTGCTTGGCCTGCGCGTCACGCTCGGCCTGACCGGGGGCCTCGTCGCCGACCAGGACCTCGGTGCCCGGCGCCGCGTGCCGGGGCCGGCTCATCGGTTCGGCACGCTGGCCGCTCTCCAGGGACATACTGCGAACTGTAGCGGGCCGAGCTGTACCAAACAGGACTGCTCGGCCCACCAATCACTCCAGGGAGCGGATTACCGCCGCTCGGTAATCTCCGGCCCGCGCTGGAACGGGTTCAGGTCGCCCTGCGTGTACTGGTTGCCCTCGGCGTCCTCCGGCGCGGCCTGCTGCTGCATGGCCTGCTGCGCCTCGGCGGGCATCCGCAGCGGGATCGGGTCGCGCGGGGCCATCGGGGAGTTGCCGCGGCTGACCACGGTGTCGCGGAACACGTGCTCTATGTCCAGGGCCTCCTTGGGCTGCACCGCGCCCTGCCCGGACACCACGCCGCGCAGGAACCACCGCGGGCCGTCCACGCCGATGAAGCGGACCAGCTGGATGCCGCGGCTGCCGTCCGGCGCCTGCACCGGCACCTGGGCCCGCAGCTCGATGCCGAAGGGTCCCTCGCGCTCGTCGACGGTGCCGCCCTGCTTGGAGATCTCCAGAGCGATCTCCGCGCGGACCTCGGCCCAGATGCCCTCGCTGCGCGGCGCGGCGAACGCCTGCAGCTGCACCGCGGACTGCCGGGCCACGACCGTGGCCGCGATCACCTGCTCGGCGTCGGCCATCTCCAGCCGCAGCTCCATGCCCTCCACGGCCGGCACCAGGAGCGCGCCGAGGTCGACACGGCCGGCCTTGGGGTCCTCGACCTCGTTGAAGTCCCAGGGGCCCGCAGCCCGCGAGACGTCGGCGAGGCTGATCTTGCGCTCCTCGTCCTTGATCTCGCTCAGGTCGCCGTAGGCGTCCGCCTCGCTCACTTTGTCGCGGCGGTCCGCGTCGCCCTTCTGTCCGCGTCGGAAAACCACGGCTTCCCACTCTCTCTATCTCTGCGTCCTGAGACGCAACGCTCTACTCCACGGGGCGCCACCCGCCCCGGCCGCCAGGGCCGGCAAGGCCACGCCGACGGACACGGTTCTAGCCCGGCCCACTCCAGAACCGGTTTGGTGCACGGTCGTCACGCGAGACCTCGGCGAGAGTACCGTCACTCGGCCTCTCTCCGGGAAACGCGCGGGATCTACGCAGGTGTTCCCGCAGCCGTGCCCGTCGAACCGAAACCACCCTCACCGCGATGCGAGCCCGGGAGTTCGGCGACCTCGTGGAAGACCGCCCTCTCGACCCTTTGTACTACAAGCTGCGCCACCCGGTCGCCCCGCTTGAGCGTCACCGGGTGCACCGGGTCCAGGTTCACCAGGATGATCTTGATCTCGCCGCGGTACCCGGCGTCCACCGTGCCCGGGGCGTTGACCAGCGCGACCCCGCAGCGCGCCGCCAGACCCGAGCGCGGGTGCACGAAGGCCGCGTAGCCGTCGGGCAGGGCGATGGCCACGCCGGTGGGCAGCACGGCCCGCTCTCCGGGGGCCAATGTGGCGTCCACGGTGGTCAGCAGATCGGCCCCGGCGTCCCCCGGATGGGCGTACGAGGGCAGCGGCAGGGCGTCGTCGAGCCGCCGGATGAGGACGTCGACCCCGGGCACTACGGGTTGACCTCGAAGGCGCGCGCCGCCCGGAGCTGTTCCGGGTCGTGCATGGCTTCCTGCACGTCCTCCAGGCGGCCGTTGTTCAGGAAGTGGTCGACCTCCACCTGGATGAAGATCGCGGTCGCCCGGACCGCGACCTCGCCCTCGGGCCCGTCGAGGCGGCCGACCGCCGAGGTGTAGATCTTGCGGCCGGAGATGCCGTCGCACTGCGCGGTGATGTGCAGCGTGGTGCCGACCGGGACCGGCAGCAGGTAGTCGGTCTCCAGGCGGCCGGTGACGGCGATCGCGCCGATCAGCCAGTTCACGGCGCCCAGCGCCTCGTCGAAGGCGAGGGCGAGCAGGCCGCCGTGGGCCAGGCCGGGCGCGCCCTGGTGGTTGTCGGTGACGGTGAACTCGGTGGTGACGCTCAGTCCCTCGCCGACCGTCGAGGACACCCGCAGGCCGCCCAGCGCGTCGTCGCCGCAGCCGAAGCAGCGCGAGTAGTGCGAGCCGAGCTTGGTTCCCGGTGCGGGGGCGTTCGGGTGCTTGTCCGGCATCACAGCGTCGGCCGGCGGAGTCGTGGAGGCAGGTCTCACGGTGAGGAATCTACCGGCACGACCGCGGCGCGTCCGACCGGCGTGGCCACGCTCACACCCGGACGGCAATCGATCGACACCCCCCACGGACACCCTCCGTATCCGTCTCGTATCACCGTGGCTGATATCCAGGTCGCGGCCGCGTCCTACCTTCCTGGGTATGAAGTCCATGAAGAGCCCTGAAACGGACGACCTTCCGGAGATCGGCGCCCTCGTCCGCGACGCCAGCGGCCGGATCGGCCGACTGATGGCCTACACCCGCGCCCGGGCGTGGCTCCGTCCGCCCGGCGGGGGCCGGGAGTGGGACGTCGAGCCCGACACCATCACCGAGATCCCCGGATGGGACACGGCCGGTGCCGGAAAGGAGGGGGCGGTCCAGGACCGGTGACGGTCTCCTCAGAAGGATGTGGGAGATTGTCGGCATGGCAGACAAGGCCAAGGCCAGCACGAAGGCCAGTACTTACGAGGAACACCTCACCGCGCCCGCCGGATGGTGGGCCGTCACCGCGATGGCCGGCATCATGGGCGGACTCGTCTTTCTCCGCGTGAACCCGGCCGCGGCCCTGGCGGCGGCGATCGTCACGGCGGCGCTGTGCGGCGCGCTGGTCGTCGCCTATGGACGCGTCGGAGTGCGCGTCCACGACGGGTTCCTGGAAGCCGGCCCGGCACGTCTCCCCCTCACGGCGCTCGGGGCAGCCACCGCCCTGGACGCCGAGGCAGCCCGACGGCTGCGGACCACGGAGGCCGACGCGCGCGCGTTCATGTTGTTGCGCGGCTACGTGAGCACCGCCGTAAAGGTGGACATCACAGACCCCGAGGACCCGACGCCGTACCTGTACCTGTCGACGCGGCGGCCGGAGAAGCTCGTGAAGGTGCTCTCCGCACGCTGAGGTCCGCGCACCAGCCTGCGCACCACCCCCGCGTTACTCGCCCGTTCGCAGCAACTTCCGTCGGCATTCCTTGACCCGCGCCGGGCCGGGCACAGATCCTGGGCGAGGCCCTCTCCCCCGATGGAGCCTCCAGACCGTCCGCTACAGGCTCCGCAGAGCCCGTAGAGCCCTCTCAGAGCCCATATAGGCGCCACAAAGGTAAAGGCCCCGCGAACGCGGGGCCCAGGGGCGCAGAGACTACCTCGCGACGACGCGGTCAGGCGCAGTCCTTGCAGATCATCTCGTTGCCCTTTTCGCGCGCCAGCTGGCTGCGGTGGTGCACCAGGAAACAACTGGTGCACGTGAACTCGTCCGCCTGCCGTGGCAGCACGCGCACCGACAGTTCCTCGTTGGACAGGTCGGCGCCGGGGAGTTCGAGCGACTCGTTGTCGCCCTCGTCCAGGTCGGCCAGGCCCGCAGCCTTGTCGGTGCGGCGGGCCTTCAGCTCCTCCAGGCTGTCCTCGTTGAGGTCGTCGTCGGTCTTGCGCGGTGTGTCGTAGTCGGTAGCCATTCTTGATCCCTCTCCCCTGACGGCTGTTTCGTCGTCGTGTTGGTGCTGTGTTCAGTGCGGCGACGGCGGTGGCGCCCCGACGCGGCCGGCACAAGCGGTGCGCTACCGTCTGCGCTCGGGCGCCGTCGGCGTTTCGCCGTCAGCGCAGTAACGCGGAAAGGAGCGCAATTGTGCCCGCTGAAGCGCAGATTGTGCCGTACTTCAAGACCCGTTACGCAATCGACACCCCGGAACAGACCCGAACAGGTGATCCGGAGGCCTGATCCCCGGCCCCATCCGTCCTACCTCGTCCCGTTTCGTTCCGGACATCACAGCAGCCACACCCAGGAAGGATGACGAACCATGGCCGTCTACGCAATCGGCGACGCAGTGCCGGAAATCCACCCCGAGGCCTACATCCACCCGGACGCGACCGTCATCGGCCAGGTCAGCGTCGGTGCCGGCAGCACAGTATGGCCTGGTGCGGTACTGCGGGGCGACTACGGACGGATCACCGTGGGCGACCGTACGTCGATTCAGGACGGCACAGTGGTGCACGCCACTGAGACCTTGCCCACAGTGATCGGATCGGACTGTGTTGTTGGTCACATCGCGCATCTGGAGGGGTGCGTGGTAGAGGACGGCTGTCTGATCGGATCGGGTTCCGTGGTGCTGCACCGGGCCGTGGTGCGCACGGGGGCTCTGGTGGGGGCGAACGCTGTCGTGAGCAACAACGTGGAAGTCCCCTCCCGCGCGATGGCCCTCGGCGTGCCGGCGAAGATCCGCGAGAACGCGGTGCCGGCGGGCAGCTTCGACGACGCGGTCGCCCGCTACGTGGCCAACGGGAAGCGGTACCGCGAGGAACTGCGGCGCATCGACTGACCACCGGCCTTCCGCCCAGCCCTCTCGTGTTCGTCCCCGCTGCCCATCAATCCAGCTCCGGCTCCGGCTCCGGCTCCCGGCCGCACCGAAACCGGGCGGAGCCTAGCAGAACCGAGCAGAACCGGGCACATGGTCATCCCGCGCCCTTAAGCGTTCTGTCTGCGCGCCTTCTCCCTGGACGCGCTCCAGAGGCCGCCTCAGGAGATGTGCATCCGCCCCGCCATGCGCCGCAGCCGCTCCCGCTGGCTGCGCCGCTCGTGGCTCAGCAGCGAGCGCACGGCGGCCTTCGCGACCGGGTTGTTGCGCACCAGCAGCGGGGCGATGCGCTCGGCCCGCTCGATCTCGTCCAGCGCCTGGTCGTAGCCGCCGTAGTAGATCCAGCCGCGGGCGGAGTCCAGATGGAAGCGGCCGCGGCGGGAGGCCGGGAAGTTCGGCGGGATCCTGGTCTGGGACGCCAGCGCGACGGCGCGCGCCCCGTCGCGGATCTCCACGGCCACGGCGAGCTTGTGCAGATCGACGTTGGCCGGGCAGAAAGCGAGCTTGTACGGGTCGTACCCTTCGCCGAGGCGGTGCGCGGTCTCGTCGGCCAGGCGGATCCGCTGCCATGCCTCGTCCTCCTTGGACGACAGCGCCGCGGTGATCGCCGCGCGCAGTTGGAGCGAGCCCCACACCGACGCCTGCTCCTTCTGGCGCGGTTCGCCGACGAAGCCGATCGCGCCGTCGATCAGATCCAGCGCGTCGGGCCACAAGTCGGCGGCCCACAGGTCGCGCACCCGGAGGTAGTCGAAGACCACTGACAGGCACGGGTCCCCGGCGCGGTCCGCGGCGGCGCGGAAACGCTCTGTGGTGAGCGTGGAGAGGTCGTCGTAGCCCAGTTCGTGGGCGACGGTGTCGGCTTCCTTGTAGGCGCGCGCGAGGAGGCCGTGTAATCGCTCCGATTCCTCCCCCGCCGGGGCCACGTAGGCCGCGGCGTGGATCTCCCGGATGAGGTTCGGCGCGGCCTCCCCGAGGTCGGCGTAGCGCGCCGCCATGCGCAGCACCGCCAGATGCTCCACCGCGGCCTCCAACTCCCGGCGCGACCGCGGTTCCACCGGCCAGTCCGGCGGGAGGTCGTGCCGCGAGACCACGCGGCGCAGGGCCGGGATCGCGCGGTGCCCGCGGTCCTCGGCGGGGGTGCCGGGGTCGTAGGGGCGTCCGGTGATTTCGTTGGGATAGACCTTCAGGACACTCGCGGCGCGTACGATCAGGGTCACCGAATCGAGCTCCAGATCGCCGTTCTCGATGCCCGACACCCAGCCCTGGGAGCGGCCCATGAGCTGTCCGAACTCGGACTGCGTCAAGCCGGCACGCTTGCGCAGCCGGCGGATCCGCCCGCCGTCGGGTTCCTGCTCGTAGGTCACCATGCCAGGCCTCACAATGCGGTCAATGAGGAACATCCCGTATACGGGCCCATCGTCCGCCCCGGCGCCGTGGCGTTCGTGCACGGACGGCAGAATGTCCCCGACGAGCCGGGAGGTTCCCTGTGCCAGTGCTCTACCTCGTCGCCTGCGGCGCGCCGCCCGCGGCCGAGCTGTTGTCCCATCCCGAGGCGGTGCCGGGCCTGCAGGCCGACGGCTGGACCGTGTGCGTGCTGTGCACGCCGGCCGGAGAGCGTTTCCTGGACCCCGCGGCGGTCTCGATCGCGACCGGCTATCCGGTCCGCGTGGAGCAGCGCCAGCCGGGGGAGCCGGACGTGCTGCCGTCACCGGACGCGATCATGGTCGCGCCGGCGACCTTCAACACCCTCAACAAGTGGGCCCTGGGCATCTCCGACACCCTGGTCCTGGGCATACTCAACGAGCACCTCGGCGCGGGCCTGCCCATCGCGGCGACCGTGTGGGCCAAGGACGAGTTGCAGAAGCATCCGGCGTTCGACGGCCACGCGCAGCTGCTCTTCGAGAGCGGCGTCCGCTTCATCCAGCCGGAAGACGGCGTTGCGCAGTTCCCCTGGGGGCAACTGCGCAACGCCATGGCGGAACTCCTCACAGACTGAGGAAGCCGCCGAGAGGATCAGAGGATCGACCGAGATCAACCGAGGACGGTCACCCCGACGACCATGCCCATGGCCGCGTGCGGCAGCCCGGTCTTGTCATCGGGCACGAGGCAGAAGGCGATGTAGCGCCCCGGATCGGCCTGGACCTTGAACCAGCCGCCGTGGCCCGGCGCCACGGCCCCGTGCCCGCCCTCGAAGACGAACGGCGGCGGACCCGGGTTCACCGGCGGCGTCGCGGAGGAGGCGACGAACCACGCCTTGGCGTCGTCGACCGTCTTGCCCGGCAGCAGCTTGCCGAGGTTGACCTCGTGGTAGTCGGTGGCGTCGGTGTCCTCGAACCGGACCACGGTGCCGTGCACCAGGTAGCGCGGCATCGTGTAGGTCAGGTCGTGGCCCCGGATCACGAAGGACGACTCCGCCGCCTCCCGGTCGTCGGCCGCCGCCCACTCCGGCACCGTGCCCCGCACGTCGAAGGACTTGTACATGCCCAGGAAGATGTGCGGCACGCCGCCGGGGCCGGGCACGAAGCAGGTCACGACATAGGTGCCGCCCCGCAGGACGTCCCACACGTCCTGCCGGCCGCGCGGCGGGACGACGGGGTTCGCGCCTCCGGCCGGCACACCGTCCGCGAACAGCGCCGCGTTCGCGTTCGGGCCGTGGATGTCCGCCTGCCACTGCGCGAACGTGACACCGTCGTTGAGCCGGAACAGCTGCGCCTGGTGCAGATCGGTGCCGCGGTTCTCGAACCGGATGTGGACGACGCCGGCGGCCAGGACACCGTGCGTGTCGACGTCGTACGTCAGCGGCTCCACGGCCGTGACGTCGACCTGGTGCGAGAGCCGGACATGCGCGTCAGCGGGACCCGCGATGCCGACGAACGCCAAGGCCGCGGCCACCGCGACGACGACGGCCCGCCGGACCCGGCGCGGGATGGGGTGAAGGTGATTCAGCACACTGCCGATCATCCCGCCGAAGCGGACATAACGGGAAAATACCGCCGCACGCAGTCACCCGTTCGCGAGACGGAGCCAGGGCCGCCACGCTCAAAGACCACCGGATCGGAGTATTCCGCTGACGCCGTGGCCGAGCGCCGGCGCACCGCCCGCGCGTCTCCGGCCGACCCACCGGCGCACCTCTGGCACATCTCCCCAGGCACATCTGGCGCGCCGCGGGGCTTCTCCAGCGCACCACCGGCGCATCGCGGCGCGCCGCCACATCGCCGGCGAATCAGCCCTCGGCGAGCTTCGCCTCGACCGCGGCCACCTTCGCCGTCAGCCCGTCGGTGACCCCGGCGCGGATGTCCGCCTTCAGCACCACACTCACCCGAGGCGCCTTGGCCGCCACCGCGTCCACGGCGGCCTTCACCACCGCCATCACCTCGTCCCACTCCCCCTCGATGCTCGTGAACATCGCGTCGGTGGAGTTCGGCAGGCCGCTCTCGCGCACCACGCGCACCGCGTCGGCCACATACTCGCTGACACCTTCGCCGACACCGATCGGGGTCACAGAGAACGCGATAATCATGCTTCGATCCTAGGGCGGACTCAGGGCGGGCGGTCACACCCGCACCGGCAGCCACACCCGCACGATGAGCCCGCCGCCGGGCCGCGGCTCGGCGGCGACCCGGCCGCCGTGCGCCCGCACCACGGAGCGCACTATCGACAGCCCCAGACCGACGCCCTTGTCCTTCGGGTCCCGCGCGGGGGACGCGCCCGAGGGCTGCGAGCCGCGCTTGAACGGCTCGAACAGCGTCTCCACCGCGTACGGCGGCACCTCCGGGCCGGTGTTCGCGACGACCAGCAGGCCGTGGCCGGGGACGTCGTTCGAGCGGTCGTAGCTGAGCACGTCCACCCAGCCGCCCGCGCCGATGTTGTGGCGCAGCGCGTTCTGGATCAGGTTCATCGCGATCCGCTCGATCAGGATCCCGTCGCCGGAGACCACCGCCGGCTGCAGCGACGTGCGGATCGCGACGTGCCGCTCGGCCGCCTCCATCTCGCACTGCGTCACCGACCGGTACGCCACCTCCGCGAGGTCGATGTCCTCCCGGTTGGTCGGCTCGTTGTCCGCCCTCGCCAACAGCAGCAGGCCCTCGATCATGCGCTCGCTGCGCTCGTTGGTGGCCAGCAGCGTGTGGCACAGCTGCCGGGTCTGCTCGGAGGCGTCGGGGTCCATCAGGGTCACTTCGAGCAGCGTGCGGTTGATCGCCAGCGGCGTGCGCAGCTCGTGCGAGGCGTTGCCGACGAACCGCCGCTGGCCCTCGAAGGCGTGGTCCAGCCGGTCCAGCATGCCGTCGAAGGTCTGCGCCAGGTTGACGAGCTCGTCGTCCTGCGGGCCCTCCATGTCGATGCGGGCGTGCAGGGCGCGGTCCGGACGGCTGGCGACCCGGCGCGCGGTACGAGTGATCTTGTTGATGGGGGCCAGGAACCGGCCTGCCAGGAAGTAACCGATCAGCACCGCGACCACCGCGGAGATCAGCAGCACGAAGATCAGCGGCTTGTCGATCTGGCTGAGGATGTTCTGGTCCCGGGCGGCCATGCAGTATTTCGACTGGACCACGTGTCCGTTGACCGAGCAGCCCGGCGCCAGGACGACGTCCGAGTTCATGTGCGACAGACGCCACCGGAACAGTGAGTACGCCGTGTAGACCAGCACGGCGCCGGTCAGGAACACCGCGGCGCCATACGTGATGGTCATCCGCAGCCGGATGGTGAGCCCGCGGCGTCCCACGCGGGCCGGCGCCTGATCCGGTCCGGCCTCGCCGCCGTAGGTGCTGTCGACCGCTCCCGAATCGCCCGCCATCAGGCCTTGTATACCTTGAACGTCCTGCATCATGGAATCCGGTATCCGGCGCCCGGGACCGTCAGCACCACCGGCGGCTCACCGAGCTTGCGCCTCAGCGTCATCACCGTGACGCGCACCACGTTCGTGAACGGATCGGCGTTCTCGTCCCACGCCTTCTCCAGCAACTGCTCAGAACTCACAGCAGCACCATCGGCACGCATGAGCACCTCTAGTACCGCGAACTCCTTAGGCGACAGCGGCACCAGCCGACCGTCGCGCAACACCTCTCGCCGACTCGGGTCCACGCGGATCCCCGCGCGCTCCAACACCGGCGGCAGCGCCGGGACCGCGCGGCGGCCCAGGGCACGGATGCGCGCTATGAGCTCCGGAAACGCAAAGGGTTTGGAGAGGTAGTCGTCCGCGCCGAGGGTGAGGCCCTCGACCCGGTCCGCAACATCGCCGGCGGCCGTCAGCATCAAGACCCTGGTCGACAGGCCGCTGTGCACGATGTGCCGGCAGACGTCGTCGCCGTGCACCAGCGGCAGATCGCGGTCCAGCACGACCACGTCGTAGTCGTTGACGGCTATGCGTTCCAGCGCGGCGTCACCGTCGTAGACGACGTCCACGGCCATGGAATCCCGGCGCAGCCCGGTGGCCACGGCGTCGGCCAGCACCTGCTCGTCCTCAACGACCAGCACCCGCACAGCGCGCTCTCCCTAAGTACGGCAAGCAATCTTCGGTCCTGAGGTCATCATGCCTGGTCATCGCGTAAACACCGAGTAAGTGAGAAACGTCTCATGATCACAGGGTTTTCTCAGGTGATCCAAAGTTTCCGTGGCGAAGATGCCGGGCAGAAGGCACGAAGCCCCCTAGCGTCACCCCCGCAGGAGAGAGACCATGCTCGAATTCGTCACCGGCCTGACCCAGCGTATCCGCGAGACGAAGTCCCGCCTGCAAGGTGCGATGATCGCCGAGGACGCGTACGCGGTCCAGGTGGAACAGGCCGAGTTGGACAACCTGCTCCGGATCGCCGCGAACCACCACGTGGAGGTCCGCGACGACCTCCCCCGCGCCGCCTGACCGGATACCCCGGCAGGAAGGCGGGGACTCACACCCTCAACCCCTCAGGAGTCCCGCGCCGCGTCGTGTTCCTCAAGAAACTCGCACAGCGCCTCAAACAGCCCTTCAGCGGCCGCCACCGTCATCTCGTCGGAGGCGGCCGCTCCGTGTAGTCCGCCGACCTTCGCGCCGGCCTCCTGCGCGATCAGCGCGCCGGCCGACAGGTCCCACGGCTTCGCGCCGCGCTCGAAGTAGCCGTCCACGCGCCCGCACGCCACCGAGCACAGGTCGAGCGCCGCGGAGCCGCCGCGCCGGATGTCCCGCACCTTCGGAAGCAGGTCGGCGACGATCTCCCCCTGCACCGCACGCCGCTGGGCCGCGTACCCGAAGCCCGTCGCGATCAGCGCGCGCTCCATCGGAACCGGCTTCCCCTCGGACTGCGCGCTGAAGGCGCGGATCGCCTGACCGTTGCGGTAGGCGCCATGCCCGCGCAAGGCGGTGAAGGTCTCGCGCAGCATCGGGATCTCGACCACCCCGGCGACGGTCTCGCCGTCGACCTCCACACCGATGGAGACGCCCCACAGAGGGATCTCATAGAGGTAGTTCACAGTGCCGTCGATGGGATCGATCACCCAGCGCACCCCGGAGGTGCCCTCGCGGTCCGAGCCCTCCTCGCCGAGGATGCCGTCCTCGGGGCGCTCGGCGAGGATGCCCTCGACGATCAGCTTCTCCGAACGCTGATCCATGACGGTGACGATGTCGGTGGGGCTGGACTTGGTGTCGGCCACACCGAGGTCGCTGGGACGCTCCTGGACCAGGAGGCGTCCCGCCTCGGCAGCCAGCCGCACCGCCAGTTCCAGCAGGTCTTTGGGATTGGGGGAATCGGCGTTCTCAGACATGAGTGGGCAGGGCCTTCCTGGGTTCGGTGCGTGGTGCGCAGTGAGGGAGGCGCTCAGTCCTCCCCCGCCACCGCCGGGAGCGGCGCGCGCGGATTCGGGCAGCAATTCAGGGGACACACGTCCGAGAACGCCCGCAGCCGGCCGACCACGTTCGACAGCGAATCGCCCTCGCTGTCCCCGCGCGCCACCGACGCCCGCTCCAGCACCAGGCGCCGCAGCGCGGCCACGAAGCGCGGATCGGTGCCGACCGTCGCGGCGCGCGCCGTCGGCAGCCCGATCTCCTGGGCGGTCTCGGCGGCCTGCGTATCGAGGTCGTAGATGACCTCCATGTGGTCGGACACGAAGCCGATCGGGGCGAGCACCGCGCCGGTGGCGCCCTGCGCCTTGATGTCGCGCAGGTGGTCGTTGACGTCCGGCTCCAGCCACGGCATCTGCGGCGGGCCGCTGCGCGAGCAGAAGACGAGCTCGTGCGGCAGCACCAGGCCGGTGCGGCGGCTGACGCCCTCGGCCACGAGGCGCGCCACTTCCAGGTGCTGGGAGACATACGCGCCGCCGATGGGGCCGGAGGTCTCGGCGTACGTGCGCGGCAGGGAGTGCGTGACGAACACCAGACGCGGTGCCAGGCGCGCGCTCTCGGGGAGTCCGGCGACCGCCGCCGCGACGGCGTCCGCCATCGGCTCCACGAACCCGGGGTCGTTGAAGTACGGCCGGATCTTGTCGAACTGGATCGAGGTGCCGGACTGCTCCAGCGCGCGCGCCAGGTCCTCTCGGTATTGCCGGCACCCGGAGTAGGAGGAGTACGCGCTCGTGAACACCACGAGCGCGCGCCGCACTCCGTCGGCCTCCATCTCAGCCAGCGTGTCGGCGAGGAACGGCGTCCAGTTCCGATTGCCCCAGTAGATCGGCAGCTTCAGTCCGGTCTCGGCGAAGTCCTGGCGCAGCGCGGCGATCAGGTCGCGGTTCTGCTGGTTGATCGGGCTCACTCCGCCGAACTCGAAGTAGTGGGCCCCGACCTCCTTCAGCCGCTCCGGCGGGATGCCGCGGCCTCGGGTCACGTTCTCCAGGAAGGGCACCACGTCCTCAGGTCCTTCGGGGCCGCCGAAGGACAGCAGGAGCAGAGCGTCGTACGGAGCGGTGTTCGACATGTCAGCGGGACTCCATGATGTCGAAGACCAGCGCCGCGGGGCCGGTCATCTCCAGGTGGCCGTCGGCACGCTCGACGAAGCGCAGTCGGCCGCCGAGAACGTCCACGGTGTAGTCGGTTCCGGCCTGAGCGCCGTCGCGGCGCGCGGCGGCGATCATCACGGCGCACGCGCCGGTGCCGCAGGAGCGGGTCTCGCCGACGCCGCGTTCATGGACGCGCATAGCGAGGTGGTGCGGAGCGACGTCTGCGGCGAACTCCACATTGACGCCCTCTGCGTAGATCCCCGCAGGGAGCACTGTGGGCATCTCATAGAGAGGGCCGGCGTCGGCAGTGGAGTCCACGAAGACCACAGCGTGGGGATTCCCCATGTCCACGTCCACGGCCACCTTAGGCGTGCCCTTCACGTCGACCGTCACAGCGCCCCGCTCTGTGGGGAACACCGGGACACCCATGTCGACGGTCACGTCCGCGGTGTTCTTACCGGTGGCCTTCAGCGTTACCCGCTTGATCCCGCCGCGCGTCCCCACAGCGAACTCCACCGGTTCCCCTAAAGCGCCGCCCTTTACGTAGCCGCGCGCAGTGACGAACAGCGCGAAGACGCGGACTCCGTTCCCGCACATCTCCGCCACACTGCCGTCGGCGTTGCGGTAGTCCATGAAGAACTCCGCCTCAGCCGCCTGGTCTTCGTACCCGGGGACCTTCGCAGTGCGCACCACGCGCAGCACGCCGTCGGCGCCGATCCCGGCCCGCCGGTCGCACAGCGCAGCGACCGCTGCCGGCGAGACCTCCAGGGTGCCGTCCGGGTCCGGGACGATGACGAAGTCGTTCTCGGTGCCGTGCCCCTTGGTCAGCGGGGTGGAGGCCGGCAGGCCGTCGAGGATCATGCTCCGATCCTATCGAGCGCGACCTCCACCAGGTCGGACCGGTCGTATCGCAACCAGTGCACGCGCGGGTCCCGACGGAACCAGGAGTCCTGGCGCCGCGCGAACCGCTTGGTGGCGCGCACCGTCTCCTCCTTGGCCTGTTCCTCCGTGTACTCCCCCGAGAGGAAACGCAGGACCTGGGCATAGCCGAGGGCGCGGCTGGCGGTAAGACCGTCGCGCAGCCCCCGCGGCTCCAGATCCCGCACCTCCTGCACGAACCCGGCGTCCCACATCCGGTCCACGCGCAGCGCGATGCGCTCGTCCAGCGCGGGGCGGTCGACGTCCAGGCCGACGTGCACGGTGCGCGGGTAGTGGTCGGTGTGCTCGGGCAGCGTGGCGGTGAACCGGCCGCCGGTCAGCTCGATCACCTCCAGCGCGCGCACGACGCGCCGGCCGTTCGAGGGCAGGATCGTCTCGGCGGCGGCCGGGTCCCGCTCCTTCAGCCGCTGGTGCAGGACGAACGAGCCGACCTCGGCGAGTTCGGCCTCCAGGCGCTCGCGGATCAGGGCGTCGGTGCCGGGGAACTCGAACTCGTCCAGGGCGCCGCGCAGGTACAGGCCGGAGCCGCCGACGAAGACCGGCGGCCGGTCCCGGGCGATCAGCCGGTCCGCCTCGACCCGCGCCAGGGTCTGGTACTCCGCGACGTTCGCGGTGCGGGTCACCGGCCAGACGTCGAGCAGGTGGTGCGGCACGCCGTGGCGCTCGGCGGCGGTCAGCTTCGCGGTGCCCACGTCCATGCCCTGGTACAGCTGCATCGAGTCGGCGTTGACCACCTCGCCGTGCAGCGCCTCGGCCAGCGCGACCCCGAGGTCGGACTTGCCGGAGGCGGTCGGGCCGACCACCGCGATCACCGGGACTCTGGCCGTGTTCATGCCGGCAACCCTGCTGCGCTCACCCGACCGATTCTCCCATCCCGCCACGGACCCGCGGACCAGGCACCCGAGCACTGTCACAGACCGTGACGGACTCGGCTCGACAGGTGACCGCCGTCGTGATCCACTTGGGGGAAGGTTCCCCGTTCACGGAAGGAAACGCAGGCGACATGGGCATCTTCGATGTTTTCAAGAGCAAGGTGAGCGAAGCCGCGGACAAGGCGGGCGACGTGGCGGGGCAGGCCTGGGACAAGGCCGGGGACGTGGCCGGTCAGGCCAAGGACAAGGTCTCCGACATGATGGACAAGAAGAAGGGTGACGAGGCCGGCGAGCCCGCCGCCCAGGCCCCGGCCGAGACGGCTCAGGCAGCTCAGGCTCCGATGACCCCCGCCGGCGGTGTCGAGGGCGAGGCGGCCGACATGGTGTCCGAAGGCGCCCCGGTGGCAGCCGCTGGCGAGGCCGCGCCCGGCGTCGGCGACGACGGAGCCCCGGCCCAGGACTCCTCCTCCAGCGGCGGCGGGATGACCCAGAGCATCAAGGACAACGTCGCCCAGGGCACCGACAAGGCCGGCGAGATGGCCAAGGGCGCCACCGGGAACCGGTTCGACGAGAAGATCGACTCCGGAGTCCAGCAGGCGAAGGACCGGCTGGGCTGACACGCCTGCGGCGCCGGTTCAGCGGCGGGCGCCGTCGGAAGGGGGATGGAATACGGCCGCGGCCGCCAGAGATGGTGGCCGCGGCCGTTGCCGTGTCCGAAGAAGGACAGCGTCAGCGCGCGAGCCACGTGGCGACGAAGTAGCCGACGCCATAGAGAGCCTGGTCGTAGAGCAGGTCGGCGTCGTATTCGACTCCTGATGCGGTCGCCGCGGCGGCCAGCACCTTCCACGCCGGGAGCCCCGCGACGTGCAGTTCGCGCGACAACCCGGGTTCGAGGCCGGCGAGCGCCGCGGCGTCGGCCGTGGCCAAGGCCCGCGCGACCGCCGCGTCGTAGGCTTCGGCGCGCTCGTCGAAGTGGCCGGGGGCTTGCAGGGTGCGGGAGGCGCTTCCGTCGCCCAGGACCAGCATCGCCTGACGCCCGCCGGCCACCGCGAGCGCCCCGCTGTGCTCATTCACCATCACCGGCCGCCGTACCGGCTCGGCCGGTGAGTCGCGCAGCAGCCAGGCCGCGATCAGGAACGGCAGCGTCATCGGTGCGGCGCTCCGCGTAACCGGATCCCACTGGCCGTCGACGTCCACATCGACGCCGTAGGCCCTGAAGCTCCCCCGCGAGACGACCTCGGTACCCTGCTGAGGTCCGGCCCCTACAATCAGCACTTCGTCGGCTCCGGCCGCGTACAGGCGGCCGACCGCGGTGCCGCAGGCGGCGCGCAACGAGTCGAGGTCCGGGGAAAGACCCTGCGCGACCTCGGGCACGAGGACCGGAGGGTGCGGCACGACGGCGGCGGCGATCAACACCCGTCCAGGGTAGGACACAGGTGGGGCACATGGTCGCGGCTACCGGCCGGTGCTGCCACACTGGTCTGCGTAAAGTCGGATTACGGAGGGGCCAGCGGTGGCTGGGGATCAAGAGAACGCAGAAGACAGCCACGGCGCGGAGGGGATTCTGGTAGCCGGGCGGTACCGGCTTCTCGAACGGCTGGGCGCCGGCGGCATGGGGCGGGTCTGGAAGGCCTACGACGAGTCGCTGGACTGCGAGGTGGCCGTCAAGGAGGTCTGGCTGCCGCCGATGCTCTCGGACGCCGAGCGCGCCGACCGGCTGGCCCGCGCCCAGCGCGAGGCCCGCAACGCCGCGCGCATGCGCAACCACCCGCACATCGTCTCGGTGCACGACATGGTGTCCGACCAGGGCATGCCGTGGATCGTCATGGACCTGATCCCCTCGCAGAACCTGATGCAGGCCGTCGAGCAGTACGGGCCGCTGCCGCAGGAGCAGGTCGCCAAGATCGGCCTGGGCGTGCTGGACGCGCTGACCGCCAGCCACGCGGCCGGGATCCTGCACCGCGATGTGAAGCCGGCGAACGTCCTGCTCACCACGGACGGCCGGGTGCTGCTCACCGACTTCGGCATCGCGGTCCAGGAGGCCGACCTGACGATGACGGCCTCCGGCGTGCTGGTCGGCTCGCCGGAGTTCGTGGCCCCCGAGCGCGCGCGGGGCGAGGCCAGCAACGGCTCGTCCGACCTGTTCTCGCTGGGCGCCACGCTGTTCTTCGCCGCTGAGGGCCGCTCGCCGTTCAGCCGGGACACGGCGGTCGGCGTGCTGACCGCGATCCTGTTCGAGGAGACGGCGCCGGTGACGCGCGCGCCCGCGCTGGCCCCGCTGATCAGCGGGCTGCTCACGAAGGACCCCGTGGCGCGCTGGGACGCGGCGCGGGCGCGGCCGGAGTTGGAGCGGCTGAGCGGGGCGACGCCGGGCTCGGGGACGCGGGTGGACGGGATACCCGGGGCGACGAATCCCTTTGTCGTGCCGGCGACGATGGTCGCGGGGACGAATGGGGACAGTAGTACGCCGGGGTCGGGGACTCCGGGCTTCGGTACTCCTGGGTTCGGCGCTCCTGGGTTCGGTACTCCGGGGTCGGGAACGCCGATACCCGGCATGGTTTCCACGGCGCCGGCGACGATGGCGGCCGATGCGGTCGGCCCCATGGGCGGCCCGAACAGCGGAGGCATACAGGGCGCGCCGGGGTTCGGGATGCCCGGCGGGGTCGGACCGAATTCCGGGCCGGGTGTCGGCTCCGGGTTCCATGGCGGTTCACAGACTCCTTATCCACCGCAGAGCATGCCTTTCGGGCCTGGTGGTGCGGGCGGGCCGGGCGGGCCGATGGGTCCGGGCTCCGGCTTCCAATCCGCACCGCTGTCCGCACCCATGTCCGCCCCGAAGAACAACACCGGGCGCAACGTCGGCCTCGGGGTCGGCGCGCTGGTGATCGTCGGCGGCGTCGTCGCGGCGATCGCCCTGTCCGGCGGAGGCGGCGGGAACAACAACAACCAGAACGCGAACACGCCGGTCGGGCAGGTCACGAACCAGTCGTCGGGGCCGAACGCCCCGTCCGGCTCGTCTTCGGGCTCGGCGCCGACGAACGGCCCGAACTCGTCGCAGACCTCGACGACGTCCGGCTCGTCGAGCCCGAGCACGTCGAGCTCCACGGACCCGGCGACGTGGGACACGTCGTCCACGGACCAGACGGCCTTCACCCCGGACGCGCTGCTGCCGGTGTCGTTCACAGACGACAAGGGCGTGGTGTACACCGCGACGAACCGTTGGACCGACAAGTGCGTCAACTCTTATGAGAGTGCCCAATTGAAGGCCATGCTGACGCAGTACCAGTGCCAGAACCAGGCGATCGGCACGTACACCGACAGCACCGGCCGGGTGCTGGTGGACATGGCGGTCCTGCCGTTGCCGGACGCGCAGACCGCGAAGACCGCTTTCCAGACCATGCAGGGCAAGAACGCGTTCACCGTCGAGGACTGGGGTATCTGGTGCCCCAAGACCGGCCCGGGCTCGGACGTGTGCGGCTCCGGCAAGAACACCGGCAGCGCGCAGCAGTACGGCTACATCCAGCCCGACCACCGGTACCTGGTCCACGCGGTGTCGCTCTACATCAATCTCACCACGGACCCGTCGGCCCAGTCCTGGCTGAAGCCGGCCGCCACCAGCGCGGCGAAGCAGGGCGGCCCGCAGGTCGCGGTGCAGTAAGTCGCAGTGCAGTAGGTCGCAGTGCAACACATCGAGATAGCAGGGACCTGATGACGAGGGAGGGCGGGGCCTTGTCCGTGCAGCGTGGGGATCTGGTCGCCGGAAGATACCGGACCGGCGAGCCGCTGGGGCCGGCGTGGCGTGCGCACGACGAGACCGGCGACGGCAGCGAAGTGCTGCTGGTCCCGGTCGCACCGCCAGGGGAGGCGGGCGCCGCCGACGACGCCCCCGACCCCCTGGACACCGACCGCTGGCGCGACCGCCCCGGCATCCCGCCGGTCACCGCCACCGCGACCGGCGACGCCGGCGCCTGGCTGGTGACGCACCCGGTCGCGGCCCGCACCCTCTCCGACGCCGTGGCGCAGTGGGGCGCCCTCCCCGCCGAACAGGTGCTCCTCATCGCGGCCGGAGCGACCACCGCACTGTCCGCGAACGGCCCCCGCATCTCGGCCACCCCGGACCACATCCTCCTGACCGACGACGGCCAGGTCCTCCTCCTCCCGATCGAGACGACGCAGAACGACCTCCCCGCCCTCGGCGCCTCCCTCTTCCTGGCCGCCGAAGGCCGCCCGGCCTCCGAAGGCACCACCGACACCCCCCGCCAACCGCAGCTCACGACCCTGATCAGCGGCCTCACGCAGCCCGAAGCGGACCGCGCGAGCACCCTGGACCGCACCTTCGCGGAGCTGACGCGCCTGGGCGCGCCGCTGGAGACCGCGCACGCCGCCGACACCCTGCACGAGGCGCAGGCGGCGAGCGCCGCGGCCGCCGACGAGGACACCAACGACGCGACGCAGCCGATCGAGTCGAGCGACGTGCCGACGCAGACCATGTCGGCGGCCGAGTTGCTTGCCGAGACCGGCGAGAGCGAGGTCGAGGCTGAGAGCGAGGTCGAGGCTGAGAGCGAGGTCGAGGCTGAGGCTGAGGCCGCTGATGACGCCGAGGAAGATGACGCGGCCACTCGCCAGGTGCCGGTCATCGCAGTAGCCGAGGAAGTCCCGGCGCCCGAAGCCGAGACCACGAGCCTGGAATCGCCTGCCGACGACGCCGACGCTCCGGTCGCAGCCGACGAGGTCCCGCCGGCCGAAGCCGAAACCACCAGCCTCGAATCCGCCACCGACGCCGACTCAGCCGCGACCCGCCAGGTCCCCCTGGTCGCCGCGACAGCCGCAGCCGACGCGCCCGCATCCGACACCGCCAGCTTGGAATCCCCCGCCGACGAGACCGTCACCCGGCAGGTCCCCCTCGTCGCCGCGGCAGCCGCAGCCGGCGCGCTCGCATCCGACACCGATTCCACCGCGACCCGCCAGGTCCCCGCCCTCGACCTCGCCTCCGCCGCCGACGCGATCCCCACCGACTCGACCGAGGAGATCCCCTCCCCGGACGACTCCGCCACCAAGGCGCTGCCCATCCCGGCAGCCGCGTCTGCCGAGCCGGCGCCCAATCCGTTCGTCGCCCCGACCCAGGTCGCCGACGCCGTGCCGCCGCAGCCGGCCGGCCAGCCGCAGGCCATGGGCCAGCAGCCCATCCCGTCCACGGCCGTGCCCCCGACGCAGGCCGCGGCCGCGGTCCCGCCGCCCGGCGCGCCGAATCCGTGGTTGCAGCCACCGCAGCCCCAGCCTCAGCCGCTGCCCCAAGGCGGCGGCCCGGCCCCGCAGTTCCAGCCCCAGCAGGGCCCCTGGCAGCAGGGCGCCCCCGGTCCCCAGCCCGCGCCGGGCCCGTGGGGTCCCGGTCCGGGGCAGCCGCCGTACCCGCCGGGGCAGCAGCCCTACTTCCCGCAGCAGGGGCCGCCGCCGGGCAAGGGCAACGGCGGCAAGACCGCCGCGATCATCGTCGCGGCCGTCGTCGCGGTCGCGGCGGTGGTGTCGCTGGTCGTGGTGGCCACGCGGGGCAACGGCGGGTCGTCCGACGCCATCAACAACGTCGCGAACTCCTCGACCTCCCGGTCCGGGACGTCCAACGGGCCGACGTCGGTACCCGGGACCAACTTCCCCACCCCGTCGACGTCCAGCTCCGACTCCGCCCCGACCGACACGTCCAGCGACACCTCCAGCGACGTCACCGACACGGCCACCACCACCGACTCGCCGCCGGAGCTGACCTCGACGCCGTTCGACCCGACGTCGCTCAACGCCTTCCAGACCGACAAGACGCCGCTGGACGTGAACTCGCTCGTACCGCAGGAGTTCACCGACGACAAGGGCGTGCACTACTCGCTCAAGGCCGGCAGCGTGCAGCCCTGCGTGCAGACCGACATGTCCAACAACATGCAGGACATCCTGACCTCCAACAGCTGCAGCAAGGAGATCGCGGCGGCCTACGTCGACGACAGCGGCCAGTACCTGGTCTCGGTCAAGGTCCTGCCGCTGCCCGACCAGCACACCGCCACCACCGTCTACAACGACCTCGCGCAGCAGTCCGCCGCCGACTTCGGCATCTGGTGCCCGGCGAGCGGCGCCGGCTCGAACGCCTGCCAGGGCGACTACCAGTCGGCGACCATCAAGCAGTACCGCGAGCAGCAGCACCGCTACATCATCCTGTCGGTGGCGCTGGCCGTGAACCACTCGCAGTCCACCGACATCACGCCGTGGCTGGACGCCGCCGCGAAGAAGGCCGTGGACACCTCCGGTCCGCTGAACTGGTCCGGGAACCAGTAGCACCGAACGAATTGAGGCCCCTGCGAATCACCTTCGCAGGGGCCTCAATCACGTTCACGAATCAGCAGACGCCGCAAGCGTTCTCCGCCTCGGCCGACGTCGACGCCGACACCGCCGGCTTCCCGATCGACGGCATCCCCAGCACCACAGCCGAAGTCCGCCGCTCCGCCTCCGGCTGCTCCTGCCGAGCCTGCCAGGCGTCGCCGGATCGCGTGCGTCGCAGAGCCTTGATGGCGCTGCCGCCCTCGGGCCCGTCGGCGTTCAGATGGTGCGGTGCGGCGTACGTGATCTCCACCGACACCATGTCACCGGGACGCGGCAGGTCGGCGGCCGCAGTGTCGCCCACTCCGAAGTGCACCAACCGGTTGTCCGGAGCCCGCCCCGACATCCGCCGGGTCTCCCCGTCCTTGCGCCCCTCGCCCTCCGCGACCAGCAGCTCGACGGTCCGCCCGACCTGCTTCTTGTTCTCCTCCCAGGAGATCTCCTCCTGCAGCGCGACCAACCGCTCGTACCGCGCCTGCACGACCTCCTTGGGCACCTGCTCCTCCATCGTGGCCGCGGGCGTCCCGGGCCGCTTGGAGTACTGGAACGTGAACGCGGCCGAGAACCGCGCCTCGCGCACGACGTGCATCGTCTCCTCGAAGTCCTCCTCGGTCTCCCCGGGGAAGCCGACGATGATGTCGGTGGTGATCGCCGCGTCCGGCATCGCCGCGCGCACCCGCTCGATGATGCCGAGGTAGCGGTCCTGCCGGTAGGAACGGCGCATCGCGCGCAGCACGGTGTCCGAGCCGGACTGCAGCGGCATGTGCAGCTGCGGCATGACGTTCGGCGTCTCGGCCATCGCCGCGATCACGTCGTCGGTGAAGTCCCGCGGATGCGGCGAGGTGAAGCGCACCCGCTCCAGCCCCTCGATCTGCCCGCACGCCCGCAGCAGCTTCGCGAACGCCTCCCGGTCCCCGCTGTACCCATCAGCGCCTCCGCCGAATTCCGACCCGTACGCGTTGACGTTCTGCCCCAGCAGCGTCACCTCGCACACACCCTCGGCGACCAGCGCCTCGATCTCGGACAGGATCTCCCCGGGCCGCCGGTCCTTCTCCTTGCCGCGCAACGCGGGCACGATGCAGAAGGTGCAGGTGTTGTTGCACCCGACGGACACACTGACCCACGCCGCGTACGCCGACTCCCGCCGCGTCGGCAGCGTGGAGGGGAACACGTCCAGCGACTCCAGGATCTCCACCTGGGCCTCGTCCTGCACCCGAGCACGCTCCAGCAACACCGGCAACGACCCGATGTTGTGCGTCCCGAACACCACGTCCACCCACGGCGCCCGCCGCGTGATCTCCCCGCGGTCCTTCTGCGCCAGACACCCCCCGACCGCGATCCGCATCCCCGGCCGCCCCGCCTTCACCGAGGCCAGATGCCCCAGGTTCCCGTAGAGCCGGTTGTCGGCGTTCTCCCGCACCGCGCAGGTGTTGAGCACCACCACGTCCGCCTCGGAGGCACCGTCCTCCGCCCGCACATAGCCGGCGCCTTCGAGCAGGCCGGACAGGCGCTCGGAGTCGTGGACGTTCATCTGGCAGCCGTAGGTGCGGACGATGTAGGTCTTGTCGGTCGCGGTGTCGGGCATGCCTACCAGGATAGGCGTTGCGGCCGGGTGGGCAGGCCGTCATCGCCCACCCGCCGCTACTTCGCCGCGAAGCCCCCGTAGAAGATCGCCAGTCCCCCGGCGGCGAACAGGCCGGCGATGATCCAGAACCGGATCGTCACGTTGACCTCGTTCCAGCCGAGCATCTCGAAGTGGTGGTGGATCGGTGCGATCTTGAAGACCCGTTTGCCGTGCCGCAGTTTGTACGAGCCCACCTGGATCACCACCGACATCAGCTCCGTCACGAACAGGCCGCCGATGACCACCGCGAGCAGTTCGGTGCGGGAGCAGATGGCCAGGCCGGCGAACGCCCCGCCGAGCGCCAGGGAGCCGGTGTCGCCCATGAAGATCTTGGCCGGGGTGGCGTTCCACCACAGGAAGCCGAAGCAGGCGCCGACCAGCGCCGCGCCCACGACCGCCAGGTCCAGGGGGTCGCGGACCTCGTAGCAGCCGCCGTGCGGGGCCAGGCCGCAGGGCTGGCCGTACTGCCAGATGCCGATCACCGTGTACGCGCCGAACGCCAGCACCGAGGCGCCGGTGGCGAGGCCGTCCTGGCCGTCGGTGATGTTGACGGCGTTGGCCCAGCCGGCGGTCATGACGTAGCACCATCCGACGAACAGGATCGGGCCCAGGCCCAGCCAGCTGACGTCGTGCAGGACGGACACGTGATCGCTGGCCGGGGTGATCCCCAGGGAGTTGCGGAACCGCAGCGCCAGCACGGCGAAGGCGATCGTCACCGAGCACTGGCCGACCAGCTTCGCCTTGGCCCGCAGTCCGAGTGACCGGCTCCGGTTGATCTTGATGAAGTCGTCGACGAACCCGACGGCCCCCATCCCGGTCATCAGCAGGAGCACCAGCACTGCCGAGGGCGTCGGCGTCTTGACGATGATCGCCTTGGTGAGGAAGTACCCGATCAGCACCGAGAGCACGATCACCGTGCCGCCCATGGTCGGCGTGCCCCGCTTGACCAGATGCGTCTTCGGACCGTCCTCCCGGACTTCCTGGCCGTAGCCCCGCTTTTTGAAGAACCTGATCGCGACCGGCGTGCCCAGCAGCGAACATATCAGCGCGATGGACATGGCGTAGAGCACCGATCGCATCACGGGGTGGGTCCTCCAACGGGGCGTGCGTTCGGGCGGAACGACGGAGTCATAGTACGCAGAAGGAAAGCCTTATCGTGGCATGGTTCTGACTAGCCGATGAGCCTTCGACACGGTGTCACGACGTTCAGGAAGCCGCCTGATCCCGCTCGAAGAAGATCCAGTACTGCTGGAGATGCGGCGGAATCTCCGTCCCGGCGTACGGCGTCCGCTCCACGAACCCGCGCGAGCGGTACAGCCGTTGAGCATCCGCCATAAAGCGGACCGTATCGAGGCGCACCGTAGGCGCCCGCATGTGCTCTGCCTCTTCGAGCAGCCGATCGAGGAGCTGCGAGCCGACCCGCCGGCCGCGGCACTCAGGGACCACGTACATCCGCTTCACCTCGACGACGCCCGGCTCCAGCGTGCGCAGACCTGCCACGCCGACGAGCCTGTCGGCCGCGTCCTCGCCCACGTCCTGAGCCACGAACAGGGCCTTGGCCGGATCGCGGTACTCCTCCAGCGAGTCGCGCAGGCCGTCGACGTCGGTCGGCGAGTCCTCGACGCCGAAGGTCTCGTGGAGCTCCCGCAGAGCCGTGGTGATGTAGTCCACCAGCAGCTTGGTGATCTCCTCGGCCTCGGCGGAGAGGTCGGCGCGGCGGATGACGATCGTCATGGGATGGACAATAGCTGGTATGGCACCGGCACCCCACCTGAACCCGGACGCGCTCCAGACCCTCCGCCAGACGGTCGCGGCCCGCGTCGAGCGCGCCGAACTGCCCGGCGCGGTGACGCTCGTGGCCCGCGTCGGCGACGACGGCGCCGAGCAGGTCGACGTCGGTGTGTTCGGCGAGACCGGGCTCGGCTCCGGCCACCCGATGCGCCGCGACACGCCCTTCCGCATCACCTCGATGACCAAGCCGATCGTCGCCGCCGCGGTCCTGGCCCTCGTCGACGCCGGCGGGCTGGACCTCGACGCCCCGGTCGACGGCCTGCTCCCCGAGCTCGCCGACCGCAGGGTCCTGACCCGCCTGGACGGCCCGCTCGACCAGACCGTGCCGGCCGAGCGCCCGATCACCGCCCGCGATCTGCTGACCTTCCGTCTCGGCTTCGGCATGAACGGCGCGCCGCCGGACATCAACCCGCCGTACCCGATCAACCTGGCCGCCGAGCAGCGCGACCTGGTGCTCGCGCAGCCGGAACCCCGCACGCGGCACACCCCGGACGAGTGGATCCGCCTGTTCGGCGAGCTCCCGCTGATGGATCAGCCCGGCACACGGTGGCGCTACAACGTCGGCTCGCTCGTCCAGGGCGTCCTGCTCGCCCGCGCCGCCGAGGCGCCCCTCGACGACGTCGTCAGGGAACTGATCCTCGACCCGCTGGGCATGGCCGGCACCGGTTTCAGCGTCCCCGAGGACCAGGCGCGCAGGCTCCCCGACTGGTACTTCACCGACCCCGCCGCCGGAAAGCTCACCCGGCAGCCGGCCGACCCCTGGCAGACCTGGGCCGCTCCCGCTGTCTTCCCGTCCGGCGCGGCGGGCCTGATCAGCACGGCCGACGATTACTACGCCTTCGCGCGCATGCTGTTGCGCCACGGCACGCACGAGGGCCGCCAGGTCCTCTCCCCAGAATCCGTCGAGCTGATGACCACCAACCAGCTCACCCCGGAGCAGGTCGCCGAAGCACCGTTCCCGCTCGACGGAGAAGGCTGGGGCATGGGCCTGTCCGTCACCGCCGAAGGCCGCTACGGCTGGGACGGCGGCTGGGGCACGTTCTGGGCCAACCACCCGCACCTCGGCCTCTGCGCGATCTTCCTGTCACAGACCACTGACGCGATCTTCAACGGCACGACAGCCGAGTTCGACACCCTCGCGACCCAAGCCGCCGCCTGAGGATTCCAAGGAGCCCGATGAGCACCCCCGTCATCACCGAGACCGACGTCAAAGCCGCCGCCGACCGCATCGGCTCCCGAGTGCGGCGCGTCGCCGTCACGCGCGCCGACGCCGACGTCGTCCCCGGCGCCGTCCCCAACGCCGCCGAGGTGTGGCTCGCGTACGAGTTCATGCAGCACGCCGGCTCGTTCAAAGCCCGCGGCGCCCTCAACCTCGCCGTATACCACCTGGAGAACGGCACCATGCCGCGCGAGGGCATCGCCATCGCCTCCGGCGGCAACGCCGCGATCGCCGCCGCGTGGGCCGGCCGCGCCGCCGGTATCAAGGTCACCGTCTTCGTCCCGGAGACCGCGCCGGCCGTGAAGGTCGCGAAGCTGCGCGCGCTCGGCGCCGACGTACGGCTGGAAGGCACCGTCTACGCGCACGCGCTGGAAGCCTCCATCAAGCACGCCGAGGCCACCGGAGCCCTACTCTCCCACGCCTACGACAACCCCCTGATCGCCGCGGGCGCCGGAACCTGCGCGGCCGAGATCCGCGAACAGGCCCCTGACATCGACACCGTCATGGTCGCGGTCGGAGGCGGCGGCCTGTTCGCCGGCACCGCCGCCGCCATGTTCCCGCACGGCGTCCGCGTCGTCGCCGTCGAACCCGAGAACTGCCGGGCGCTCAACGCCGCGCTGGAAGCCGGCGGCCCGACCGACGTCGACGTGCACTCCGTCGCCGCCGACGCCCTCGGCGCCCGCCGCGTCTCCGAGACGGCCCACCGCCTCGCGACCAACCCGCTGGCCACCTCGGTCCTGGTCACCGACGAGCAGATCATCGCGGCCCGCGCCGCGCTGTGGGAGGACCGCCGAGTGCTGGTGGAGCACGGGGCCGCGGCCGCGCTGGCCGCGCTGGTGTCCGGGCGGTACTCCCCGCGCGAGGGCGAACGGATCGCTGTCGTGCTGTGCGGCGCGAACACCGATCCGTCCGACCTGTCTCACTGATCCCTTACCGAATCGTCACTGCACGACGGACCACACGAACGTGGCCGTGCCGGACACCCCCGCAGGATCGGTGGCCGTCACGGTCACGGTGTACGTCCCCAGCGTGGTCCCGCTGCCGGAGATCGTGCCGTTGCCGCTGATGCTGATCCCCGGCGGTAGCCCGCTGGCCGTGAAGGTCAGCGTCTGCCCCTGCTTGGAGTCCACGGCCTGCATCGGGAACGACACCGCCGCGCCCTTCGGGCTGCTGTAGCCGAAGGGGTTGACCACGCCGACCGTCTCTGCGCCCGGGACGCCGGAGTTCGGTGTGACGTTCGCGCTGACCGCGGTGTTCGCCGACGACACCCCCGCGTAGGAGGAGCCGGCGGCGACCTGGCCGGTCAGCGTGTTCGCGAGTGAAGTCGAGCCGGTCAGCGGCAGGTTGTTCGACGCGTCGCCAACCCGGATCGCATACGTCCCGGCCTGCGCCTCCCACTGGTTGTCAGTACCAGACCAAGAAGCCAGGTTGTGAACCGTCAGCGGGAAGCTGACCTGCGTGCTCTGCCCCGGGTTGAGCATGACGCGCTGGAACCCGGCCAGCTGGTTCGGCGGGTCCTGGCTGGCCGCCGGATCGCCGACATACATCTGTGCCACCTCGGCCCCGGCCACCGAGCCGGTGTTGGTCACCGTCGCGGTCACCGTGGCCTGCCCGTTGGCGTTGAACCCGCCGACCGCCAAGTTTGAGAAGGCGAACTTGGTGTAGGACAGCCCGTATCCGAACGGGAACGCCGGGGTGATGTTCTGCGACTGGTACCAGCGGTAGCCGATGTTCACGCCCTCGCTGTAGATCGGCCCGGCCGGCGTCCCCGGCCACTGCGCCGTGGTCTG
Organism: Catenulispora sp. GAS73; assembly: GCF_041262085.1. Classification (NCBI taxonomy): domain Bacteria; kingdom Bacillati; phylum Actinomycetota; class Actinomycetes; order Catenulisporales; family Catenulisporaceae; genus Catenulispora; species Catenulispora sp. GAS73. Next base: position 7,596 of record NZ_JBGCCM010000049.1, on the reverse strand, counting down.
CGCCGGAACCTGGCTCAGCGACGACGGGAACGTCACCGGCAACTTGCCCGACGGGTTCACCGTCCCGAAGATCAGCGAGGCCACCGCCGCACCGGTCTCCTGGCCGCCGTACCAGTTCTCGAAGACGCCGGCCACGTTGTTCAGCCACGGCATGACCACCGGCGAACCGCTGTTGATCACCACGATGGTGTTCGGGTTCACCGCCGCCACATCCGAGATCATCGTCTCGTCGGCGGCGGACACGTCGAGCGTCTTCAGGTCGCTCTCCTCGCCCTCCGGCGCACTGACGAAGACGATCGCGTACGTCGCAGCCTGCGCCGCGGCCACCGCCTGCGGGATGTTCGTCGTCCCGTTGTCGTCGCCCGGTGTGTACGTGACCTTCACGTTCGGCCCGACCGCGTTCTGGATCCCGGTGATCGGCCAGACCGTGTTCGAGCTGTCGACCCCGCCACTGCCGCCGCCGGCGAGCTCCACCGCCGCGCCGCCGTCGGTCCCGAGCACCGCGATGCTCTTCGCAGTACTCGGATTCGGGTTCAGCGGCAGGATGCCGTTGTTCTTCAGCAGGACCGTGCCCTCCTGACCCAACTGCAGCGCCGTCTGCTGGTGCGCCGCAGTGGTCACCGTGGCGGACAGCGAGCCAGACGCCGGGTTGTCGAACATGCCGAAGGCGAACATCTGGGTCAGGATCCTGGCCACGATGGAGTTCAGCGTGCCCTGGTCGAACTGGCCGGCGGCCAGCGCGTTGCCCAGGTTGGTCGCGTAGGAGTTGAACGGCATCGCGATGTCCAGGCCGCCGTTGGCGTCGGCGACCGCCGGGCCCGCGGCGCCCCAGTCGGAGACGATGAAGCCGCCGTAGTTCGCCTGGGTGTCCAGGCCGTTGCGGAGCATCGAGGCGCTCGCGCAGGACGAGGCACCGTTGACCACGGCGTAGGAGCACATGAACGAAGCAGGCGCGGACTGCGCGATCGAGTCTTGGAACGGAGCCAGATACAGCTCCTGCATCGCCTGGTTGCCGACGATCTCGTTGTTGCCGCCGTTCGGATACTGCTCCTGGTCGTAGGCGGCGACGTGCTTCACGTCGGCCATCACGCCCTGGCTCTGCAAGCCCTTCACCTCGGCCGAGGTGACCTGGCCGGCCAGGAACGGGTCCTCGCCATAGGTCTCATAGGTCCGGCCCCAGCGCGGGTCGCGCACCACGTTGGATGTCGGGCCGAGCGAGACGTTCGCGCCCTTGCCCGCGAACTCGGCGCCCTTGGCGGTGCCTTCCTGCCCGATCAGCGTCGTGTCCCAGGTGGCCGCGGCGGACTCCCCGTCGGGGAAGGCCGTCACGCCGCCGTTGCCGTCGCCGACCCCGGACGGGCCGTCCTCCATGTTGGTCTGCGCGATGCACAGGTTGGGGATGCCCGCGACGTGGCCGATGTAGTTCGTCGTGCCGTCACCGGCGACCAGGGTCAGTTCCTCGGACTGGTTCATGGTGTTGAGGACCTGCTGGACCCGCTGTGCGACCGGCGCGGTGGAGCCGACCCAGGGGCAGACGCCGTTGCCGCCGTTGCCGTTGCCTCCGGTGACCGGCGGGGTGTTGGTCAGGCCGTAGACGTCGAACTCAAGGATCGAGTAGCCCCACTGTGTGGCGCGCGCCGTGCCGTACATGCGCACGTAGCGGTCGGTCGCGGAGACCGGGATCGTCTGGTGGCCGCCGGTCCCGGTGGTCGTGGAGTAGACGTTCGTCCAGGTCGCGTTGTCGTTGGAGACCTGGACCTGGAACGCCGAGGCGTACGCGTTCTCCCACAGGATGCCCACGCTGCAGATCTGCTGCTGGCTCCCGAGGTCGACCTCCAGCCACTGCGGGTCGCTGTACGCGCTCTCCCAGCGGGTGCCGGGGTCGCCGTCGGTGGCCGCGGAGGCCAGGTTGCCGGCGGCGGAGTACGTCGAGGACGCCGTGGTCGGCTGGTCCATCGCCAGGTCCTGCGTGCCGCAGTACTGGCCCGGTCCGGGTCCGCCGCCGCCCGATCCCTGCGTGAAGGTCAGGAAGTGCAGGTTGAAGCCGTTCGCGTCCTGCTTCACGGTCAGCGTCTGGGCCCCGGCCGGCAGGGTCAGGGTCGCCGTGACGTTGGTCCAGGTCGCGTAGCTCCCGGTGTTCGGGACGGCGACCGCGCCGGTGAGGTTGGCGCCGGAAGCGTTTTCGACGTGCAGCCCGTCGGAGACCCCGTACGGCGACGACACCCGGAAGCTGACCGTGTAGATGCCGCTGGTGGCCACCTGGACCGTGTAGTTGAACCACTGTCCGGCGTTGGTCCAGCCCATGTCGTAGGGACCGCCGGGCGGGCTGGTGTCCTGGGTGTCGCTGGTGTTCTCCAGGTCCACCGAGTCGGTGCGGTAGCCGGTGGCCGTGCCGTTGCCGGCGACCGTGTTGTAGGCGACGCCCTGGCCGCCGGTGTCGTAGTTGGCGACCTGAACGGTGCCGGGCACCGGCGCGGGCGTCCCGCCGAACGGCTTGTCGCCCCCGCCGCCACCGCTGGTGGTGAGGGTGAAGGCCATGTTGTGGAAGTTGAAGCCGTTCGAGTCCTGCTTCACCGTCAGCGTTTGGGTGCCGGCCGGCAGGTTCAGGCTGGCGGTGACGGTGGTCCAGGTCTCGTAGCCGCCGGTGTTGGGGACGGCGACGGAGCCGGTGAGGTTGGCGCCGGAGGAGTCGGCGATGTGCAGGGCGTCGGTCAGGCCGTATGGCGAGGACAGCCTGAAGGCGACGCTGTAGGTGCCGGCGGTGGCGACGTTGACCGTGTAGTTGAACCACTGTCCCGGTGTGGTCCAGCCGATGTCGTAGGCACCACCGGCCGGGCTGGTGCCGAGGGTGTCGGCGGTGGTCTCCAGGTCGATGCCGTCGGCGCGGTAGCTGTTCGCCGAACCGTTGCCGGGGGCCGTGTTGTAGGCGACACCCTGGCCGCCGGTGTCGTAGTTCGCAGCTTCGACCAGGCCGGGCAACGCGGCGGGCGTCCCGCCGAACGGAGTCCCGGCGGCGGCGTGCGCCTGACTGGGCAGACCGGCCAGCGACGCGGCGAACAACGCCCCGGCCGCCAGCAGGGTACGGAAAACCGGCCGCTGTCTGGACGATCGTGGTTTGGACGATCGTGGTTTGGCCGAACCTGGCCTGGATGATCGTGGTCGGCCGCGCGCGGGTGTGAGGAGCCTCATTACAGTCCCTTCAATCCTGGAGACCTCACCGATGGCAGCGGCATACAGCCGCTGTCATCGGTGCGACGTGATCAGGGAGGGCGCCCTCGTTCGGCTTGAATATTGCGCGCGGGTTAACCACTGTCAATGAAGAACCGGTTCCGGAACCGTTCCCGTAACCGCATCCGTTACCGGTTCCGGGGCCTCGAAGCGAGACCCCGGCAGCTCAACAGCGCTCTGCGATGAGATCACACCTGGGCGACGGTCTGAGCGCCAACCTCAGAAGGCTGAGACAAATCCTCGCGCTTCGCCTTGGGCCGCAACAGGATCAGGGCGGCGATCGCGGCGAGGGCGAGCATTCCGGCGCCACTGCGGAACGCGAGATGCAACGCCTCGACGAAGGAGCTGTCCACCGTGTCGCGCAGGACCGGCGGCAGCGCGCGGCTCGCCGTGATCCCGCCGGCGCCTCCGTTCGTGACCGCGGCGACGACCTGGTGCGTGTGCGCGGCGTCGATGCCGTGCGCGTGCAGCTTGTCGTGGAGCAGGCCGGTCATCCGGCTGGTCAGGATCGCGCCGAGGGCGGCGATGCCGACCACGCCGCCGACCTCGCGCATGGTGTTCGTCACCGCCGAGGCCATGCCGGCCTTCGGGCCCGGGACGCGTTCGAGCACCGCGACCGAGACCGGCGCGAAGGACAGGCCCATGCCCAGGCCCATGACCGGGAGCGTCCACACGTACTGGTCGTAGTGCGCGCCGAGGCCGTAGAGCGACAGGCCGCCGAGGGCGATGGCGCACAGTGTCAGGCCGCTGACGAGCGCCGGGCGCGGGCCGAGGCGTCCGGTGACGATGCCGGCGACCGGGGCGGCCACCATGATCGAGGCGGTGGCGGGCAGCGAGCCCACGCCGGCCATGGTGGGCGACCAGCCGTAGACGTCCTGCATCAGCAGCGGCAGGAAGAACAGCGCGCCGAACATCCCGAAGCTGACCATGAACCCGCTCATCAGGGCGCCGGTGATGACGCGGTCGCGGAAGAACGACAGGTCGAGCATCGGCGCCGCGCGCGTCGCCTCGATGATGAGGAAGGCCGCCAGCGAGAGCACCGCGAGGGCCGCGGCGGTGAGCACCCGGGCGCTCTCCCAGCCCGAACTCGGCCCCTCGATGAGCGCGAACACCAGCGCCCCGAAGCCCAGGGCGCCGGCGACCTGGCCGGGGATGTCGAAGCGGTCGCGGCCGTCGTGGAACTCCGGCAGCACCCGCAAGCCCACCAGCAGTGCCACGGCGCCGATCGGCACGTTGATCCAGAACACGCTGGACCAGCCGAAGGCGTCGACCAGCGGGCCGCCGACGGCCGGGCCGAGCGCGAGTCCGAGCCCTGAGATGCCGGACCACAGGCCGATGGCCCGGGCCCGCTCGCGCGGGTCGGGGAAGGTGTTGCGGATGATCGACAGGCTGCCCGGAGTCAGCAGCGCCGCCCCGACGCCCTGGAGCATGCGGGCCGCGACGAGCTCGCCGATCGAGCCGGACAGCGCGCAGAGCATCGAGCCGAGCGTGAAGCCGACCACGCCGGTGAGGAAGACGCGCTTGCGGCCGAGGCGGTCGCCGAGCGTGCCGCCGGTCAGCAGCAGCGCTGCGTAGACCAGGCTGTAGCCCTCGACGACCCACTGCAGGCCGGTGACGCCGGCGTGGAGCTGGGAGCCGATCTTCGGCAGCGCGGTGTTGACCACGACGTTGTCGAGCATGGCCATGAACAGTGTGATGCACAGGGTGCCGAGGATCAGGGCTTTGCGACGGGAGGTCGGTTCGCCCGGCGCGGCCGGTGCTGCTGGCGACGGTGCTGCCAGTGCTGCCGGTGACGTCGCTGTCGGTGCCGTCGGTGCTGCCGGCGTCGACGCTTCCGGCGGAGACCCGTCGTCGGTCCCGCTACGTGTTCGTTCCGGAATGGCCATGGTGCCCCCTGTTTCGAGGCGCGGGGCAGCCCGAAGCCGGGCGGAGCCCCCGCGCGACGGCTGCCTAACGCCGTTAGGTTCCCACTAACAGCGTTAGACTGCAAGTCTGGGTGCCGACAGCGCTGGTCAGCAGGCATGGCGGCGGAAGTATGGAAAAGGAGGCCCCGGGTGGTTTCGGCGGACGACAACACGGCGGCCAACACGGCGGCCAGACCCCCTGCCATCACCCGCGAAGCCCTCGTCGCGGCGGGTATGGCGGTGCTGCGGCGCGAGGGCCTGGACGCGCTGTCGATGCGCAAGGTGGCCGCCGAGCTGGGCGTCCGCGCGGCGTCGCTGTACTACCACGTCCAGGACAAGGAGCAGCTGCTCGACCTGCTCGCCGACAGCGTGGTCTGGGACGCCCGCAAGCTGGCCACCACCGGCGACTGGGAGCGCTGCCTGCGCGAAGCGGCGCACGCCTACTACCGCCACCTGCACGCCAACCGCGATGCCGCGCGCCTGATGGCCGGGCGTCGCACGGCGGGCCCGAACCTGCTGTACGTGCTGGACGTCATGATGGGCCGACTGCACGCCGGCGGGTTCTCCGACGCCGACGCCGCCTGGGCCACGCTCACGATGGCGACGTACGTCCAGGGCTTCGTGCTGCAGGAGCAGACGCCGAAGCCGGCGCTGAAGGAGAAGCGCGCCGACGTCGGCCAATACCCGAACATCGCGGCGCTCATCGACGTGCTCGTCGGCGACAACTCGCAGGAGCTGTTCGCCTTCGGGGTCGAGCGGATCATCGACGGCCTGCGGATTCGGCGCACCGCCGAATCCGAAAACCCGTCCGGAAACCCACCCGAACGGCCCACTTGTGCGGACACCGCCCCGCCGCCGGCGCAACGCTAACAGGCATGACGGACAACAAGGCTTCCACCAAGGCCGAGAACAAGCACTGGACCGTGACCGATTTCGACGAACACACGATTCATCTGAAGGCGCCGTTCCGCATGCTTTTCAACGACAACATCTCGCTGGCGCGCGCTTCCATCACCACGGTCGAGGAGCGTCAGGGCCACGATGTCATCGTCGTGTCGACCATGGACGGGCGCAGCTACGAGGTGCTGCGCGGGGTGGCTCGGGCGCAGCGGGCGAAGACGAAGGAAGCGTTCGGGTTGTGATTCGGTGAATCCGCGGGTGATTCTCGGCGCGTGATTCCCCGCGCTTGATTCCCCGCCCCTGATTGTGGATCGGGTGCGGGGAATGGCCGCGTGCGGTTAGACGCTGGTTAGGCGCCGTGGTGCACGGTCAGTGCGTAGAAGGCGACCCGCGCGCCCTTCGTCGTGCTGTTCGACGAGGACTGGTTGTAGCTACCGGCCTTGAAGTACATGTTGTACTGGTCGAAGGACGACGGGATCGTGTACTTCGTCGTCTTGCCGTTCACCGTCAGGTTGACGGTGTTCCCGCCGGTGACGGAGATCGTGTAGCTCCACTGCGTACCGACCGGCACGTTCGCGATCTGGTGCGTGGTCTGGCCGCCGGACGGCGAGTTCTCGGTGCCGAGCACGATGTTGCCGTTGTTGTAGTAGTACAGCTCGACCAGGGGCTTCGTCGACGAGCCGCCGGTGCCGAGGTGGATCTGGCCGACGCAGACGTGGTTGGTCACCGACACCACGCGCAGGGTGGCCTGCAGCTGGTGAGTGCCGGCCAGGTGCCAGTCGGCGACGCTGCCGTCGGCGTTCATCTCGCGCAACTCCGAGCGCGCGTAGTTGGAGTTCGGCGTGGTGACGCCCTTCTCCGGGGCCCAGAACGTCATGGCGCCGTCGTGGGTGTCGGTGTAGAAGTACGAGTCCTGATACCCCTTCGCCCCCTGCATCTGCGAGGAAGGGATGGTGCGCGGCGAGCCGGGGCTGCCCACGGGCTCCTGGAGCTCCCAGACGGACAGGTTGAAGTTGCCACCCGGCGCGACCGTCGTGCTGAGCTTGCCCTGGACCGCGTGTACGCCGGCGGAGGCGGCGCGCGCGGGGGCCGCTTGGGCGGCCGTCGACGACGCGGCGAGCACGAGGGCGGTGCAGATCGCGGTTGCGGCGGCGGTTGCGGCTAGGAGCTTGGGTGATGCGGGTCTTGGCATGGGAGGTCCCTTCGGTCGGGGGGCGAGGTGGGGTGGGGCGGGGATGGTGGCCGGTGGTACTGTCCGGGCCTTGCGAAGCGCGTGTTCATCGTCTGGGGCGGAGGCTGTTCCGGCAATGGGCGGGTGGTCAAGGCTGAGTAAAGGTTCATAACCATAGTTGGGGTTCGGGTATGTGAATGGGTGATAGTTCGTGGGTGGGGTGATTTTGGGTGGTGGTTGATGGCCTCGCACGGGTGGCGCAGTTCGGTTGTGCGTTGCGGGTTGCGTTGGCGGCTGGCGGTTTTCGCTGGCACGACCGCGCGGCGGTTCAGGCTTCTGCGGCAGTGCGCTGGCGGGTGGCGGTTTGCGCGTGCAAGACCACGCGCCGGTCCG
>NZ_JBGCCM010000048.1:0-82406 GCF_041262085.1 Catenulispora sp. GAS73 | reverse complement strand
GCTTGACACCGCCAAACCGGGCAGGTTGGCAGAGCCCGCCGACGCGGCGAGGGACCCAGAACCAACACCCCGCATGGTCCGGTCGGACACGACTCACCCGTGGTCGGCCGGGGCTGGCCCGTCAGCGCGTGAAGCGGCGCCGCTCCCGCATTGGCGGAGGCGGCGCCGCAGACTCACTGCGTCAGATCACTGCGTTACTGGAAGATCTGGAACTCCGAGATCTGTCCGGCTGGCCAGCCGGTGTTCGCGGTGAAGTTCAGGCGCACGTATCGGGGGCTGGTCGAGGGGAATGTGATGGTCACGGTGTTCCCCGTCGATGGGTTGAACGTGTAGTTCGCTGAGCCGACGATGGTGGAGAAGGTGCTGTTGTCCGTGGAGCCGAGGACCGACAGGGTCTGGGTGCGGGTGGCCCAGGCGGTGGATGGGGGGAGGTCGAGCACGATCTTGCTGATGCTCTTCGAGGCGCCGAGGTCGACCTGGAGCCACTGCGGGAACGCGTTGTCCGTGCTCTCCCAGTAGCTGCTGGTGTTGCCGTCTACGGTGTTGGCTGGCACGTAGTTCTGTGTGGAGCCGCTGGCCGAGGTCGGTTGGTTCAGCGCCAGGTTGGCGTTGGTGGTGGAGACGCCGGTGCCGGTTAGGGCGACCGTTGCGGGGCTGCCGGGGGCGTTGCTGGCGATGCTCAGCGTGCCGGTGCGGGCGCCGGTGGCGGTCGGGGTGAAGGTGACGTTGACCGTGCAGGATGCGCCGGCGGCCAATGTGCTGCCGCAGGTGCTGGTCTGGCCGAAGTCGCCGGTGGTGGTGATCGAGGAGATGGTTGCGGTGCCGGTGCCGGAGTTGCTCACCGTCACCGCTTGGGAGCCGGAGGAGGTGTTGAGCGTCTGGTTCCCGAACGACAGGTTTGTGGTGTTGGTCGCGATCGACGGGCCTGTGGTGCCGCCGCCGGTGCCGAGGTAGGCCTGGAAGTCCGAGAGTTGTCCGGCCGGCCAGCCGCTGTTCGCTGTGATGGTGACGCGTACGTAGCGGGCCGATGCTGCTGTGAACGGGATGGTCACCGTGTTGTTGTTGGCGTTCGGGTCGAAGGTGTAGGTGTTCGAGGCCGCGAGGGTGGAGAAGTTCGTGCCGTCCGTGGAGCCGAGGACCGAGAGGGTCTGGGTGCGGGCGCCCCATGCGGTTGACGGCGGGAGCCGCAGGACCACCTTGCCGACGTTCCAGTTCTGGCCGAGGTCGACCTGGGCCCACTGCGGGAAGGCGCCGTTCGCGCTCTCCCAGTAGGTCGAGGGGTCGGTGTCGGTCAGGTTGGCCGGGACGTAGGAGCCGTTGCTGGCGCTGGCCGAGGCCGGCTGGCCGGCGGCCAGGTTCACCGTGCCGTCGACGCCGGTGCCGCTGAGCGCCACGGTCGTCGGGGTGTTGGTGGCGTTGCTGGCGACGGTGAGGGTGCCGGTGCGGGAGCCGCCGGCGGTCGGGCTGAAGGTGACCGTCACCGAGCAGGTGGCGTTGACGGCGATCGAGGAGCAGTTGTTGGTCTGCTTGTAGTCGCCGGTGACGGAGACCCCTGAGACACTCGCCGCGCTGGTGCCGGTGTTGGTGATGGTCACCGTCTGCGGGGCGGCCGAGGCGCCGACCGCGGTGCGGGCGAAGGCTAGGCTGGCCGGGTTGGCGTTGAGTACCGGTCCCGGTGCGATGCCGTTGCCGGACAGCGAGACGGTGTCGGTGACGCCGCCGGCGTTGACCGTCAGCGCGCCGCTGCGGGCGCCGGAGGCGCTCGGCGAGAAGGTGACGTTCACCGTGCAGGAGCCGTTGGCTGCGATCGACGAGCCGCAGTTGTTGGTCTGGGCGAAGTCGCCGCCGGCTGCGATCGAGGACACCGACGCTGCCGAACCGGTCGGGTTCGACACCGTCACGGTCTGCGCCGCGCTGGTCGTGCCGGTCGCCACCGAGCCGAAGTTCAGCGAGCCGGGGCTGGTGGTGACGCTGCTGGCCGGGTAGGGCGGGAAGACCGGCGTCGGATTGTCGCTGTTGCACTGCGTCGGGCTGACGCCGGAGTTGCCTCCGTTGTCGGTGATGGCGAAGGAGTTGCCCTCACAGCTGTAGCTGGGGGCGTTGCCCGCGTTGGCCTGCGCGACGCCGGTGGCGGTGACGTTCTGGAAGGTCGCGGCGCCGCCGGTCTGCTCCTGCATCGCGAAGGTGCCGGTGCCGGCGATGGTCACGTTGTTCAGCGAGACGCCGCTCACCGTGCCCTCGACCCACTGGACCGCTTCGAAGGGGCTCTGCTCGATCAGGGCGTTGCTGACGTTGATCGGCCCGGTGATCGCGCCCTGGCTGCCGTCGAACCACAGCGCGCCGACGCCGAACTGCCAGTTCGGGTCCAGGTCGCCGTCGCGGATCAGGGTGTTGTTGGAGATCGTGGTCAGGCCGACGGGGGTGGACGTGAAGCGCTGTCCGACTTGGATGCCGCCGCCCTGCGAGATGCCGGAGTCCACCACCAGGTTCCCGGTGACGGTGTTGTCGTGGCCGCCGTAGATGGCGATGCCGTTGGCCAGGATCTGGTCGGAGACCGTGTTGTTGGAGATCAGGTCGTTGGCGTCGGCGCCGAGGCTGGTGTCCGCCCACTGCGCGATGCCGTCGTCACCGGTGTTGCGGAGGTCGCTGTTCGTCACCGTGGAGTTGGTGACGCCGCCGTGGAAGTTGATGCCGTCCGCTGAGGTGTCGCGGATGCGCATGCCGCTGAACGTCACCTTGTCCATCGGCCCGTCCATCCAGGCGCCGACCTTCATGTGCTCGATCCAGATGTTGCTGACGGTCGAGTTGTTCATCGCGCCGCCGATGCCGTTGACCTGGTCGCAGTCGTTGCGGGTCTGGACGTTGCCGAAGATCGCGAAGTTGGACAGGTGCACGTTGCTGCTGGAGCCCTTGTTGCCCCCGACGCCGCAGCTGTCGGGCTCGCCGAGGCCGTAGAAGCCGGGCGCCGCGCCGGTCACCGTCGAGTACCACATCCCGGCTCCGGCCACGGTCACGTTGTTGACCGTGATGTGGCGCGGGATGTTGAACGTCCCCGGCGGGATCCACACGGTGCCGCCGGCTCCGGCGGCGGCGACGGCGGCGTTGAACGCGGCCGTCGAGTCGTTGACGCCGGTGGCGTCGGCGCCCTCGCTGGTCACCGACACCGAGCCGGCCGGCTGGGTCAGCGCCGGGCCCACATTCTCGAAGTCGGCGAGGTTGATCGTGTAGGAGGAGGCGCTGTCCCCGGAGTCGACCTGCAGCTTGAACGTCGTGCCGGCCTGGTAGGTGGTGGTGAAGAGCTGGTGCACCTCGTCGTAGAAGTGGTGCGGGGTGCTGCCCGGGGTGTTGGTGCCCGGGTAGCCGCCGTAGTACCAGCTGTAGGCGTTGGTCAGCGTCAGGTTCTGCTGCTTGTTCCCGTTGACGTACAGGGACAGCGGCGCGGTGTAGACCGACCCGTCCGAGCTGTCCGGGATGCTGTAGCGGATGTCGATCGAATTGGTCGCGACCGGGGTGGTGAAGGTGATGCTCTGGCCGGAACCGTTACCGGCCAGGGTGACGGCCTGGCGGTAGGACGCCTCGTCGGCCAGCTGTCCCTGGCTGACGCTGGGACCTATCAGGGTTCCGGTGGTCGCGGTGGCCTTGGCGGCCTCGACCTCCACGTAGGGCAGGGAAGCCCCGGAACCACCGGTCGCGCCGGCCGCGGCCGCGGGCGAGGCGGCGAGGGCGACCATGGTGCCGGCCGTGGCCAGAACCGCCCCGAGGGCGGCTGCCAGCGTTCGGCGCGGTGAGTGGGGACGCGCGCCGGGAATCCCGGCGCGTGCGGATCTGGACATCACAAAGGGCTCCTTCGATGGGGCACCGTGCGGGGTACGGACCGTGGGGTTCGGCCCGGTGGGGAGATGTCGCAGCGGGAGCGTAACGCCGCCGACACCTTCGCGCAATAACCCGGTGCTAGTGCTGCAAGGAGTTTGCTGTTCCTTGAAAATTTGCGATACCGGGTCAGAGCAGCGCGATTCGCAGGTCAAGGTCCTGATAGGGGGCCCGGATCACAGAACACTGAGCCCGACACAGGTGGTTCGCCTTGTCGTTCTGCGCTAAGACGGCCTGAAGTGCGCCGACCTGGCGAACTACCATCCGACGGACGGCATAGACCCGTCGCTGGGGGTTCCGCAGTCGATCGGCGATCACGTACCTGGACCTGTATCAACGGCAGCAAGTAGGACGCCGGCTATGCCAGCATCTCCCGGGCCGCCCCGCGCAGCAGCCGTACCAGCTCGCGCGGGGGGGCGGCCTTGGCGTCGGCACGGGTGGCGACGCTGACGATGCGCCGGGTCGGGCCGTCGGGGCCGAGGCCGGTCACGGTGACGCCAGCGACGGGGCCGGTGACCGTCAGGCGGGGCAGGATCGCCATGCCGACGCCCTGCGCGACCATCGAGAGCACGACGCCGTCGTCGGCGACCTCCAGGGTGGCCTTCGGCAGGAAGTCCTGGCGGCGCCACCAGTCCCGGGTGTACGAGGAGCAGTTCTCCGGCCAGTCGATCACCGGCAGGCCGCGCGGTTCCTTGTGCACCGACGGGTAGGCCAGCACGTAGGGCTCGCGCAGCAGCTCTCCGACCACCATGCCGGGCGGGGTCGGTGCGTCGTCGTCGAGCGTGGCGATCGCCAGGTCCGCGCGGCCCTCCTCGACCTCGCCGACGGTGCCGGCGCCGAGTTCGGGCACGACCAGCACGCGCGGCGCGACGCCCGGGTAGCGTGCGGCGAGCCCTTTGAGCGCCGGCGGCAGCAGCACCGCGGCCGCGCTGCGGAACGCCGCGACGCGCAGCGTCCCGGTGACGGTGCCCTCCTCGGCCCCGCGCGCCTCGGCTCCCAGCAGCTCCAGCTGGCGCAGCACCTGTCGGGCCCGCACCACCGCGCGCTCCCCCGCCGGCGTGGGCCGGGCTCCGGTGCGGCCGCGTTCGAAGAGCACGGCGCCGACCTTCCGCTCGACGCCGCGCACCGCGTGCGACACCGCGGACTGGGTCGTCCCGGTGGCTTCGGCGGCTGCGGTGAAGCTGCCGGTGCGCGCCACGGCGACCAGGAGGCGCAGCTCCGAGGGGGCGAGGTCGGTCATGGTGATCACTGTAGGCCGAATCGGTTCCGACCATGAAGCCGGCTCATGGAAAACGGTTATCCACAAGCGCGGGGATCTGCTTGCGAGCAGTGATTCTCCGTACGGTCATGTCCATGACCGCGACCTACCAAGCCATCCGCCAAGCCCGCCGTCCGCAGGGCCGCCCGACCGCCGCCGACTTCGAGTTCGTCTCCGGCCCGATCCCCGAACTCCCGCCGGACGGGATCCTGGTGCAGAACCTGGCCCTGTCCGTGGACCCGTACATGCGCGAGGCGATGCACTGGGGCGGCTGGGAGAAGGGCTTCGGGCTGGAGGGCCGGGCGCTGGGGCGGGTCCTGGCGTCGAAGGACCCTGAGATCACGGAGGGCACCGTCGTCTTCCACCGGCACAGCTGGGCCACGCACGCCGTGGTCACCAAGGCCGACCTGCGGGTCCCGCCGGTCACCGACGGCGTCCCGCTCACCGCGTTCCTTGGCATCCTCGGCGGCACCGGCCTGACCGCCTATGTCGGCCTGAAGCGGATCGCGAAGCTCCAGCCGGGCGAGGACCTGTTCATCTCGGCGGCCGGCGGCGGAGTCGGCACGGCGGCCGCGCGCATCGCCCGCGTGATGGGTGCCGGGCGCCTGATCGGCAGCACCGGCTCCCCGGCGAAGGCGAAGCACCTGGTCGAGCACGTCGGCTTCGACGCCGCGATCGACTACCGCGCGGCGACGCCGCTGGTCGACCAGCTCGGCGCCGCCGCGCCGGACGGCATCGACGTGTACTTCGACAACGTCGGCGGCACACACCTGGAGGCCGCGATCAGCGTCCTGCGACACCACGGCCGCATTGCCTGGTGCGGCGCCGTCTCGCAGTACGACGACCTGGAGAACCCGCCCGCCGCACCGGCCAACCTCTACGACATCGTGGGCAACGCGCTGCGCCTGGAAGGCTTCCTCGTCCGCGACCACCTCGACGCCCGCGAGGAGTTCGAGGACTTCCTCATCCCGCACATCGTCTCCGGCGCGGTGCCGGTCGACGAGACCGTCGTGCACGGGTTCGGGCGGACGGTCGAGGCTTTCATCTCGATGCTCGGCGGCGGGAACGTCGGGAAGATGGTGGTCACGTTGGAGGACGAGGACTGATATTCACGCCACCCGCCCCAGATCCGACCGCGTCACCTGATGCTGCAACGGCTGGCCGCCGACCAGCCGCTCGACCTCCGCGACCACCGCGTCGCCGATCCGCGACAGCTCGTTCCCGAGCGAGCCGGCGATGTGCGGGGTGAGGAAGACGTTCGGCAGTCGGTACAGCGGAGAGTCCTCCGGCAGGGGCTCGGGGTCGGTGACGTCGAGCACCGCGCTGAGGCGGCCGGAGACCAGCTCGTCGGTCAGGGCGTCGGACTCGATGAGGGCGCCGCGCGAGGTGTTGATCAGCGTGGCGCCGTCGGGGATCAGGGCCAGGCGGCGGCGGTCCAGCATGCCGCGGGTCTGCGGGAGGTCCGGCGCGTGCAGGGTGACGATGTCGCTGCTGCGCAGCAGGTCGTCCAGGGACAGCAGGACGGCGCCGAGGTCAGTGGCTTCGCTCGGCCCGATGTACGGGTCGCTCAGGTAGACGTCGAAGTCCAGTGGTCGCAGCAGCTCCAGCAGTCGGCGGCCCACGCGTGAGGCGCCGATGACGCCGACGCGGCGGTGGTGGTTGCCGAGGGTGTCCCGGCGCCGTTCGCGGTCCGGGTCGGGGGCGCCGCGGCTGCTGGTGAACGTTTCGCGCAGCATGAAGGCGTTCTTGCCGGCCAGCAGGATCGCGGCCAGCGTGTACTCAGCCACGGGGATGGCGTTGGCCTGCGCCATCGACGACACCAGCAGGCCGCGCTCCCAGACCGCGTCGGTCACGTAGCCGCGCACGGTTCCGGCCGCGTGCAGAATGGCCCGAAGCCGAGGCGCTGCCTCCAGGACGCTCTGATCGATCGGTGGAGAGCCCCAGCTCGTGATCAACAGATCGGTTCCGGCGAGCGCCCGCGCCGCCTCGGGGTGCCTGAAGTCGGAGACGACCAGGCAGGCGTCGATGTCGACCAGCTCGCGCAGCCGGTCCAGCACCCTCGGCGGGAACAGCCGGGGCAGGTTGTCGAGGTTCATCGCGAACAGTGCGGTGGGTCGGGCGCTCAAAGTGGTGGCTCCAGGGAATATGGCCCGTCACCCTGCTTCGCCGGCCTTTAGGCGACGAAGCAGGGTGACGGTTGTGGACTACTGGGCTTCGGGTCGGGCCTGGTGCGGAACTGCCGCAGGCCGTTCACACGTGCTGCCGATGGTCACCGATTCCCCACTCTCCGCTGCGGCGAGCAGCGATTCCATGACGTCCAGCACATGGAACGCCAGCGCGCCGTTCGCCCGGTGCGGCACGCCCTCGGCGAGCGCCCGGGCGAGGTCCGAGACGCCGTAGCCGCGCGAGGCGTTCCGGTACCCGCCGAGCTCCGGCACCTTCTCCCACTCCTTGGCCTCGGCGCGGAAGATGCTCACCTCGCCGTCGAACCCGTTGGGATCCGGCACCTCCAGCGAGCCCTGCGATCCGTACACCTCGATCCGCGGCAGCTGCCCGGCCCACACGTCGAAGCTCATCACCAGCGTCGACAGCGCGCCGTTCGCGTGCTCCAGCACGCCGGTGACATGTGTCCGCACCTCCACCGCGAACTCGGTCCCGGCCCGCGGCCCGCTGCCGATGGTGCGTGTCGGCCGCAGAGTGGAGCTCATCCCCACCACGCGCCTCACCGGGCCGAGCAACGTCACCAGGGCCGTGAGGTAGTACGGCCCCATGTCCAGCAGCGGACCGCCGCCGGGGCGGTAGTAGAACTCCGGGTCCGGGTGCCAGCGTTCGTGGCCGGGCGTGACCATGAACGCGGTCGCGGCCACCGGGACGCCGATGTCTCCGGCGTCCAGGGCGGCGCGCGCCGTCTGGATCCCGGTGCCGAGCACGGTGTCCGGCGCGCATCCCACGCGCACCCCCGCGCGTTCGGCCGCTTCCAGGACCGCGCGCGCCTCGGCAGTGGTGGCAGCGAGCGGCTTCTCGCCGTAGACGTGCTTGCCGCCGGCGATCGCGGCCTGCGCGACCTCGGCGTGGGCGGCCGGGATGGTGAGGTTCAGGACGAGATCGACGTCCTCGGCCACGTACAGCTCGGCCGGTTCCGCGGCGCGGGCGCCGGGGACGTCGGCGGCGACCTTGGCCGCGCGCTCGGCGTCCAGGTCGGCGATCGCGGTGATCCGCAGATTGGGCAGCCGCGGCGCGGCCTGGAAGTACTGCCCGCTGATGTTCCCCACACCCACAACGCCCACACGCAGCGCCGTCACCGAGTCGCCCATGCCATTCCCCTCCTGATCATCGCATCGACCTCGGGTACCTCCAGGTCGGCCATCCGGTGTCCGACCGCCGTGACGAAGACGCGGCCGGCTCCCCACTGCCGGGTCCAGGTGATCGGCACGACCGCGCCGGCCAGTTCCGGGGTGTCCGGGTCCTCGGCGTAGTCGGTGACCGCCAGGACCTCGACCTGCGGGTCCATGTGCAGGTAGTACTGCTCGGTGGTCACCGTGAACGGCTTGATCCCGGCCGTTATCGGGTGATCCGCGACTGTCCGCACCTCGTACGTGGTGAACTCACGCGGGTGGTGGACAAACTGCCCACCGGTCAGGAGCTGGTAGCGGGTCTCGCTGCGGAACGCGTCGATGATTCCGCCGTGCCAGCCAGCGAGACCCGTTCCGGCGCGCACCGCCTGTAGCAGCCCACTGATCTGATCTCCGGTGATCTGACCCATGGTCCAGCACTGCACGATCAGGTCGGTAGCCGAAAGCAGGCCGTCGTCGAGGTAACTGTCCAGGGTATCGGAGACCGTCACGTCGTAGCCGTCGTCCTTGAGAGCGGCCGCATATTTGTCGCTCGCGGGGACCGGGACGTGGCCGTCCCATCCGCCTCGAACCACCAAAGCGTGCTTGGTCATTGGGTATTCTCCGGATTCTGTCGCACTGCCACTCCGCCGCTGCCGGCCGCCGCGCCGCCGGCCAC
This sequence comes from Catenulispora sp. GAS73, assembly GCF_041262085.1. Taxonomy (NCBI): domain Bacteria; kingdom Bacillati; phylum Actinomycetota; class Actinomycetes; order Catenulisporales; family Catenulisporaceae; genus Catenulispora; species Catenulispora sp. GAS73. Next base: position 73,267 of record NZ_JBGCCM010000048.1, on the reverse strand, counting down.
GCCCTCGACCAGGTTCCGCTGCAGGATCGCGAACACCACCAGGATCGGCAGCGCCACGATGATCGTCGCGGCCGCGACCAGCGGCCACTGCGAGGAATACTGGCCGAAGAACGAGAACAGGCCGCGGGTGACCGGCCACAGGCTCTGGTCGTTGAGCATGACCAGGGGCAGGATCAGGTTGTTCCAGCCCGCGACGAAGCCGAAGATGCCGAAGGTGGCCAGCGCCGGCTTCATCTGCGGGATGATCATGGTGAAGATGTAGCGGATGTACCCGCAGCCGTCCAGGGCCGCGGCCTCGTCCATCTCGCGTGGGATGGTCTTGATGTAGCCGACGAAGAAGAAGAACCCGGCACCGGTCAGCGAGGTCATGATCAGGTAGCCGATCCGGCTGTTGTACGTGCCGATCTTCTGCGCCTCGATGAACAGCGGGATCAGTCCGGCGGGCAGGAACCCGGAGAACACGAAGAACCCGTAGAGCGCGTTGGAGTGCTTGAACCAGCCGCGGGAGATCGGGAACGCGAGGAACACGCCGAGGACCAGGGTGACGACGTCCGGGATGATGGCGTACAGCAGGCTGTTGACCATCTCGTTGGAGAAATCGCCCTCGTTCCAGGCGTCGCTGAAGTTGGACACCGTCCACGGGTGCGGCAGGCCGGTCGGGTTGTTCAGGAACTCGTTGTTCGTCTTGAACGCCTGCAGCGCCAGGTAGACCAGCGGGAGCGCGAAGAAGCCCACTGAGATGACCAGGCAGGCCAGTTGCAGCCCGCTGGTGCGGACGGCCCGCCGCGCACGGCTGTCGGCGGCGTGGTTGTCGATGACGCTCACAGCGTCACCTCCCGGCGGCGCAGGAAGACCAGCAGCGCGCTGCCGATCACCAGGGTGATCACGAACTGCGCCACGGCCAGCATGGAGCCGTAGCCCAGCGACGGGTTCACCCCGAACGCCGTGTCGAACATGTACATGCCCAGCGTCTTGGTGCCGTAGTTGCCGTCCGTCAGCACCCTGATGAGGGCGTACTCGCCGACGCAGCCCATGGCGGTCAGGAAGACGTTCACCGTGGTGGCGTTCGCCAGCAGCGGCCAGGTGATGTGCCGGAAGGTCCGGAACCGGCCGGCGCCGTCCAGCGAGGCGGCCTCGTACAGCTCCGGCGGGATCCGGCGCAGCGCGGCGATGTAGACCAGCATGGTGTAGCCGCTGAACATCCAGACGTTGATCAGGACGACCAGCGACAGCGCCCAGTTCTTGTCGCCGAGGAACGCGGTGTTGATGCCGAACGCCCCGTGCAGGATCGGCTCGGCGGGCCCGTTCTGCGGGTCGAACACCAGCGAGAACAGCACACCGACGATGGTCACCGAGAAGATCTGCGGCATGAAGATCAGGGCCCGGTAGAACCCGAACCCGCGCCGCCGGTGGCGCAGCAGCAGCGCGAGTCCCAGGCCGATCGCGATCTGCAGGACCGTGACCCCGGCGACGTATTTCAGCGTCACCGTCACGGACGCGGAGAAGTCACTCCAGGAGCTGTTGAACGCGTTGCTGTAGTTGCACAGCCCGCAGAAGTGCAGGGGGGTGCCCGGGAAGCCGGAATACTCGGTGAAGGAGAAGAACACGGTCGACACCGACGGGAACAACCCGAAGACCAGCCAGCCGATCGTGGGCACGGCGATGGAGGCCCAGGGCAGCCACCGCCGTGTCCGCTTCGTACCGAAGGGGATGGTGCTCACAGGTCAGTGCCCCGCTGCCGACTTGTACGCGTCAGCGGCCTGCTTGAGCGCGTCCGCAGGGGTCTGCGATCCGAACGGCTGCATCTTGGTCCGGTCGATGTCGCCGGCGACCTTCGGGAACTTGGTGGAGGTCCAGGGCTGCTGGACGTTCGGATAGCCCTCCGAGGCGTGCGCGGCCAGCCAGTCGGTCCAGGGCAGCGTGGGCGTCGGCACCGACGGCTCGGTCGAGATCGATCCGGTGGCCTTCAGCCAGGCCGCGTAGTTGTCCGGCTGGGTGAACAGATCGAGCCACTGCATCGCCAGCGTCTGGTGCTTGGACCAGGTCGGGACGACCCAGGACAGGTCCGGCGCCAGGGCGGCGCGGTTCCAGCTCGCGGTGTCGGTGCCGGGCATCGCCATGAAGCCGAAGTTCAGGCCCGGGTTGTCCTGGGCGATGGTGTTGCCGTCGAAGGAGCCGTCGAAGAAGAACGGGAAGTCGTTGGTCTTGGCGGCCCAGACCCCTGGCGCCGACTGCGCGGGCACGCCGGCGGCGTTGGGCTCCATGTAGGACAGGATCTTCTCGTAGCGCTGGGCGGTGTCGGCGTAGACCGGGTCGTTCCAGCTCTGGGCGCCGCTCCAGAAGTCCTCAGCGCGCTTCTCCCACAGCGCCGGCGCGTCCGCGGTCGGCTTGTCCTGCATCAGCAGCTGGTTCATGATGCCGAACCACGGGATGCTCTGGTAGCCGTCCTTGCCGGCCACGTACAGCGGCGTGATCCCCTTCGACTTCAGGGTGTCCAGGTCGCTGATGAACTCGCCGTAGGTCGTCGGGACCGAGAGCCCGTACTTGGCGAGGATGTCCTTCTTGTAGAACATGCCCGAGTTGTTCACGTACTCGGCCGTCATCACGCCGTAGACGCCGTTGTTGTAGCCCATGGCGTACTTCTGCGCGGCCGGGTCGAACCGCTTCATGAACGGCTGGTTCGACAGGTCGACGAACTGCCCGGACTGCACCAGCGCGGGAGTGCCCTGCGGGATGATGCCGGTCGAGGCCGGCGGATAGGAATGCGGGGTCGGCGGGAACTGCGCCAGCACGTCCACGCTCTTGGCGGAGACAAGGCTCTGCCACAGCGTCGGCCAGGCGTTGGCGGCGGTCGGCGCGGTCTGGAGCTTGATCTTGACGCCGGGGTGCTGCTGCTCGAACTCCGCGTCGACTTTCTGGGTCTGTGCGACGGCAGCCGGGTTCGTCCACATCGCGATGGTGAGCGTCTGCGACCCACCGGAACCGCTACTGCCGCTACTGCTGCCACAGGCGGCCAGGCCCGCGGCCAACGGCACGACGGCGACCGCCACGAGGGCGCGGCGGCGCCGCGCCGAAAACAAAGATGTTGATCTGGCCATGACGGCTCCTCGAAGAAGAGTTGGGAGGTCACGGCCGACGGCAGGACACCGCTTTTCACAGCGGTGTCCGAAGTCCTGGAGGTGCCACGAAGTATCAGTTCGGAGCGGCGGCGGGGTCAAGGCTTGGCGAGGTGAAAAGACTTCTCTGACATCAAAAAGCGTAAAAGCGATGATCTTCAAGTGGCATAGGTGCAGATCAGAGCGCTTCGGTACGGCCCGTCGATGAGAAGCCTTGTCGCACTAACACTCTTGGAGTTACATACTCCTCACGTCGCCGACGGTGTACGTCCTGGAGGAAACAAACCACCCGCCATCTGCCCACCCCTGAAGGGGGAACTGATGCTGCGCTCGGTTCGACGTGGAGTGATTCCACTGATTTGCGGCCTCGCCGCCAGCGTGTTCGTCGCCCAGTACGCGACGGCCGACCCCGCCCCCGCAACGAAAGCGCACGCCGGTCCCGTCTCCGATTACTGGGCCTCGCAGTTCCAGTTCGACAACAACGGCACGCCCTGGTCGACGGCGGACTTCGCGGCCATCAAGGCCAAGGGGATCGACCGCGCCGAGCTCAACATGCCGTGGTCGAAGCTGGAGCCGTCGCGCGGCACCTTCGACTTCTCCGAAATGGACACCGAACTGGCCAACGCCAAGGCGGCCGGCGTCAAGCTGGTCCCGATCTTCTGGCAGTCCGGCTGGCGCGGCAGCCCCGCGACCTTCGAGACCGACCACGAGGTGACCAGCACCGGCGCCACCGGCGTGGCGCTGGCCTGGTGGGACCAGACGGAGCAGAACGACTACTTCGCCTACGTCACCGCCACCGTCGCGCACATCACGCACAACCCGGCGTACGGCGGCTCGTTCATGGACTACGGCCACCTCGACGCGCAGTGGCTGGACAACCCCGGCGAGGGCGGCTGGGCTCCGGCGGACATCGCGTACTTCCACAGCAGCTGGCTGCCGGCCACCTACAAGACCGTCGCCGCCTTCAACGCGAAGTACAACACCACGTACACCTCGTTCGACCAGGTGCCGGCCGCCCTGCCGGGCGCCGCTCTGGACGGCGTCTACCAGGCGTTCCGCCAGTGGAGCGTGCAGGACACCTACGACCGGCTCACCGCAGCCGTCCGCGAGGTCAGCAACGGGCCGCTGTTCTACTACTTCGGCGGGCACATCTCCAACGCCCCGCAGCTGGGCAACCTGCCGGACATCTTCTTCAACCTGGCCCGGAAGTACCACGCCACGGTCGTCGAGGACGCCGCCAACTCCGCGGGCCTGAGCCTGTTGTTCGGCAGCCTGGGCCGCGCCTACCACGTGCCGGTCGCCCAGGAGTGGACCGTGTTCGGCACCGACGACCAGATCCCGGCCGAGGCCGTGAACTGGCTGTCCATGTACCCCATGACGCTGCCCACCGGAGGCGGCGAGGACTTCTTCATCCACGACGGCACCAGCAAGGACGTCATCGGCTACCCGATCTACACCTCCTGGCTGCCGGTGCTCCAGAAGATCTCCGGCTCGTACCCGACCCAGCCGGTCGCGGTCTACATCGACTACTCGACGGCCCGCGGCAACGACGGCGGCGGCAACCTGAACGGCGTCGAGAACAGCATCGGCGCGCTGTGGGCCGGCTACCAGGCCGGGTTCTCCGTGGTCACCAGCGAGGAGATCGCGAACCACGCCGACAGCCTGTCGCACTACCGCGCGGTGCTGCCGATGAACGGCTCCGACGCCAACATCGCCGCCTACCAGAACGCCGGCGGAACCGTACTGAGCAACGGATCCCAGCTCGCTTCCTACGCCCCGGCCTACGCCGACCTGACCAGCCAGCACGCGCTCCAAGTCGTGCCCGCCACCGCGGCGAACCACCGCAGTTCCATGGTCACGCTCGGCGAGGTGAACTCGAACTACGGCTACACCGGTTCGGTCACGCTGCATCCCGACGGCCTGAACCTGGTCCGCGGCACCTACCACGTGGTGGATGCGCTGACCGGCCAGGCACCGGCCCAGAAACTGCTCGCGGACGGCAGCGTCTGCGTGCCGGTCACGATGAAGTCGGCGCAGCTCGACCAGTGGTCGGTGCTGCCGGGCGCGGCTCCGGCCGGCACCCCGGTCCCGGCCTCGTGTCCCGGGAACAACAGCGGCGCTACGTCCGTCACCGGCACGGCCGGACAGAGCGGCGGCGGCCTGATCTACATGTCCGTCGGCGCGACCGGCCAGGGTGCCGACGGCAACCTCATCCAGGTGACGCAGGGCGGCCAGACCGCTTATGAGACCTGGACTTCCGCGCAGAGCGGCGTCACACCGGCCAACGTGTACCTCCAGCTGGACCCGTCCAGCCAGGTCGCCAAGGCCTCGACGGTGACCGCGAACGTCACCTACTGGTCGGTCGCCGGCCAGGGCTTCCAGGTGCAGTACGACTCGACCACGGCCCCGTACTTCGGCGGGCCGACCGTGGCCGGGAGCGGCACCGGGAGCTGGCAGACCGCGACCGTGACACTCACCAATGTGCAGTTCAACGAGCTGCAGAACCTCTCCGCCGACCTCCGTCTGGCGGTCACGGACCCGACCAAGCCGCTGTATGTCAGCAGCGTGACGCTGTCCACCACCGGCTGACGCCGGCGCACCTGACGCTCTTCCGCACCACCGTTTCGAAGGGACCGCCCCACCGTGCACGACGACCGCAAACTGGTGGAAGACCGCATCACGCGGTATCTCAGCCACGTTCTCCATCCCGCTCTCCATCCCGAGCGCACCGCGCTGACCGTCAGCGCCTGGCACGTCCCCGGCGAACCCGTGCCGGTGGCCGAGGCTCTCGCCGTACCGGACGCCGACTACCGGCCGTTCGAGATCGGCGAAACGTGGGGCGGTCCCTGGTCCACCACCTGGTTCCGGTTCTCCGGCACCGTCCCGGCCGAGTGGGCCGGACGGCGCGTGGAGGCCGTGTTCGACCTCGGATTCGATCCGAACCGCGGGCCCGGCGGCCAGGCCGAGGGCCTGGTGCACACACTGGACGGCCAGGCCGTGCACGGCCTGCACCCGATGAACCGCGACGTGCTCGTCAGCGCCAGGGCCGAAGCCGGAGCCCCGGTGGAGTTCCTGGTCGAGGCCGCCGCCAACCCCGGCATCGAGAGCGCGCACGGCCGCAACACCCACTTCGGCGACCGCGCCACCGCCGGCGACGCCCCGCTGTACCGGCTGGTCTCCGCCGACCTGGCGGTGCGCGACGACGAGGTCTGGCACCTGATCCACGACGTGGAGGTGCTGGACCAGCTGATGCGCGAGCTGCCGCTGGAGGGCCCGCGCCGGCACGAGATCATGCGGGCCCTGGCCCGCGCCGCCGACGCCACCGACCCGGACGACGTGGCCGGCACCGCCGGCGCGGCGCGCGCCGAGCTCACCGAGGTGCTGTCCCGGCCCGCGCACGCCTCGGCGCACCGGATCAGCGGCGTCGGCCACGCGCACATCGACTCGGCGTGGCTGTGGCCGCAGCGCGAGACGATGCGCAAGTGCGTCCGCACCTTCAGCAACGTGCTGTCGCTCGCCGAGGAGTACCCCGAGCTGATCTTCGCCTGCTCCTCGGCGCAGCAGTACGCGTGGGTCAAGAACTCCCGTCCCGAGCTGTTCGAGCGCATGCGCAAGGCGGTCGGCGAGGGCATCTTCGTGCCGGTCGGCGGCATGTGGGTGGAGGCCGACGGCAACATGCCCGGCGGCGAGGCGCTGGCCCGGCAGCTGGTGTACGGACGCCGGTTCTTCGCCGAGGAGTTCGGCATCGAGCAGGACGGCGTCTGGCTGCCGGACTCCTTCGGCTACACCGCCGCCTACCCTCAGCTGGCCCGGCTGGCCGGCGCGGAGTGGTTCCTGTCGCAGAAGCTGCACTGGAGCGAGACCAACGAGCTGCCGCACCACACCTTCGCGTGGGAGGGCATCGACGGAACCAGGATCCTGACCCACTTCCCGCCGATCGACAGCTACAACGCCGAGTTCACCGGCAAGCAGCTGGCGCACGCGGAGTCCAACTTCCGCGACAAGGGCGGCGCCACGGTGTCGCTGGCCCCGTTCGGCCACGGCGACGGCGGCGGCGGCCCCACCCGCGAGATGCTGGAGCGCGCCCGCCGGCTGCGCGATCTGGAAGGCTCGCCGCGCGTCGAGGTGCAGAACCCCTCGGAGTTCTTCCAGGAGGCCCGCGCGGAATACCAGAACCTGCCGGTCTGGCGCGGCGAGCTGTACCTGGAGTACCACCGCGGCGTGTACACCAGCCAGGCGCGCACCAAGCGCGGCAACCGGCGCTCGGAGGCGCTGCTGCGGGAGGCGGAGCTGTGGTCGGCGACGGCCGCGGTGCGGGCCGGGGCGACTTATCCGCACGAGGAGCTGGACGATCTGTGGCAGCAGGTGCTGCTGCATCAGTTCCATGACATTCTGCCCGGCACCTCGATCGCCTGGGTGCACCGCGAGGCCGAGGCGGTGTACGGGAAGATCCACGCCCGGCTGGAAGCGGTGATCGCGAAGGCCGCCGAGGCGCTGGCCGGTGGCACTGAGACGACTGCTGTGTTGAACGCGGCCGCCCACGACCGGCGCGAGGTGGTCTTGCTGGCGTCCGAACCGGCGGCCGAAGTGCCGTCGCAGGTCCTCGATGACGGCCGGGTCGCAGCATTGGCCGAGGTTCCGGCGCTCGGCCTCGGCGCTCTGCTGCCCGAAGTCGGCGAGCCGGTCGTGGTGACCTCCTCCGACGGCGGTTTCGTGCTGGCCAACGGGATCATCGAGGTGCGCGTCGACTCCGACGGCCTGCTCCGCTCGGTCCGCGACCTCGCCCTCGGCCGCGACGCCATCGCCCCCGGCGGCGCCGGCAACCTGCTCCAGCTGCACCGCGACCAGCCGAACCTGTGGCCGGCGTGGAACCTGGAGCGGCACTACCGCAACGTCCGGACCGATCTCACCGCCGAGCACGGCGCCGCGGCCACGGTGACGCTGGTCGACGAGGGCCCGCTGGTGGCGACCCTGCGCGTCGAGCGGTCGTTCGGCGCGTCGCGGATCACGCAGGACCTGCGCCTGGCCGCCGGTTCGCACCGCCTCGACGTCGTCACCGACATCGACTGGCGCGAGCGCGACGCGGTGCTGAAGGCCGCGTGGGAGCTGGACGTGCACGCCGAGCACACCGACGCCGAGATCCAGTTCGGCCACGTCAGCCGGCCGACGCACGAGAACACCTCGTGGGACGCGGCGCGGTTCGAGGTGTACGCGCACCGCTGGATCCACGTCGGAGAACACGGTTGGGGCACGGCGCTGATCACCGACTCGACCTACGGTTACGATGCTTCGCGTCTGACCCGGCCGGAAGGGGGAAGCACCACGACAGTGCGGCTGACCCTGCTACGTGCGCCGAACTCCCCGGATCCGCAGGCCGATCTCGGGCAGCACCGGTTCTCCTACGCCGTCGTGCCCGGCGCCGACACGCGCGCGGCGCTGGCCGAGGCGCACGCTCTCAACCTGCCGTTGCGCGCGGTTCCGGCGGCCGGCGACAGCGCGCGCCCGCTGGTCACCGTCGACAACCCCGACGTGGTCGTGGAAGCCGTCAAGCTCGCCGACGACCACTCCGGGGACGTGGTGGTCCGCCTCTACGAGTCCCGGGGCGGCCGGGCCGCGGCGCGGCTGGCCGCCGGGTTCCCGGTGGCCGCCGCCTCGGTCACCGACCTGCTGGAGCGGCCGACCGACCCGGCGACCGTCGAGGACGGCGGGCTCGGCCTGACCCTGCGTCCCTTCCAGATCCTCACGCTGCGCCTGACCCCCGGTTCGTCGAATGGGTGAGGAGCCCTCTGCCGGCGCGGCGCCGGGTGCCGACGGGCACTCGGTGCTGCGCCGGTGGGCCGACGGCGACGGCCAGCAGGCGTTGCGCGCTTCGATCGTGCTGCTGGCGGCCGAGGGCCTGCGCAACGCCGACATCGCCCGGCGGCTCGGCGTCTCCCGGCAGACGGTGAGCACCTGGCGCAAGCGGTACGCCGTCGAGGGCATCGAGGGCCTGGTGGACCGGGCCCGCACCGGCCGCCCCTCGGCGGTCGACGAGGGTGAGATCGTGGCCAGCATCCTCACCTCCACCCCGGACGCCCGCACCTCGCGGATGGTGGCCCGGCGTCTGGGCTGCTCGCACACGGTGGTCGCCGAGACCCGGCACCGCTGGAATCTGAGCGGCAGCCGGCTGACCGTCCCGCGGATCCCGGTGACGCCCGCGCTGGAACCGAGCGACCTGTGGCCGGTCGGCCTGCACCTCGACGCCGGATGCACGGTGCTGGTGCTGGCCGGCCGTTCGATCGCCTCGGTCCCACCGGCGTCGTCCGAGCCGGCCGTCGATTCCTATGCGTTGGCGGCGGTCGGGAACGCGCTGGCCGAGGCGACAGCCGCTGCCGAGGCCGAAGCGGCGCGGTCCGGAGCAGGCGGGCCGGGCGGACCCGGCGGACCAACGGGACCAGGGTTACCAGGAGGGTCCGGCGGACCGGCCGGATCGGTTCCGGACGCCGACCGCGTCGGCACCTTCCTGGACGCGGTGCGCCGCACGCATCCGCTGCCGGAGCTGCACGCGGTCGTGCTGCGTGCCGTGCCGAACACCGTGCGGCCGTTACAGATCCAGATCGCCGAGCGCTGCTCCCATCTGGGCATCACGGTCCACCAGCCGCCGGAGCGGACCACCGGGCTCTCGTTCACCCGGGCCGTGCTGGCCCTGGACGCGGCCCGGCATCCGGAGTCCTCCACGCGGGTGCTGCTCGACGTGGCCTCGGTCCTGTCGCGCTATGTCGACAGCGCGGAGCCGGCCCGGGTCCGCTGGATCCGCGAACCGCTCCCGGCGCCGTCGGCCGCGCCGCCGACGCTCCCGCTGTCCGCGTCGGGCCACTCCGGCCCGGCGACCGGCGGCGGGGCCAACCAGATCGACCTCGGCTCGTTCAACGAATGCGTGGTGATCGAGACGGTCCGGCTGGCCGGCCGGATCACCCGCGGCGAGATCGCCGACCGCACGCGGCTCACTCAGCAGTCCGTGTCCCGCATCGCCCGCTCGCTGATCCAGCGGGGCCTGCTCGTCGAGGAACGGCAGCGCCACTCCGCCGTCGGCAAGCCGAGCAGCCCGGTCCGCCTGCGCGACGGCGCCGCGCACGCGCTCGGCATCCACATCGACCCGCACGTGCTGACCGCCGTGCTGGTCGACCTCTCGGGCCGGGTGGTGGCCCGGCGTGCCGAGCCGATCACCTCCGACCCGCGCCCCGGCGCGGTCGTGAACCAGATCGCCGATCTCGGCGAGACCGTGCTCGACCAGGCCGGGCACGGCCGCTGGGAGGAGGGCTTCCTCGGCATCGGGGTGGCCACGCCGGGCCCGGTGGACACCGTGTCCGGCACGGTGCTCGACCCGCCGCTGATGTCGGTGCTGCGCGACGTGCCGCTGCGCACCTTGCTGGAGCGCCGTTTCTCCTGCCGGATCGTGATCGAGAAGGACTGCTCGGCGGCGGCCGTCGGCGAGCGCTGGATCGGCCGCGACAGCCGCGCCTGCGACTTCGTCTACCTGTACCTGGGGACCGGCGTCGGCACCGGGTTGTTCCTCAACGGCGACCTCTACCGCGGCCTGACCGCGAACGCCGGCGAGTTCGGCCAGCTGTGCGCGGTCACGCTCGGCCGGTTCGACGAGTCCGGACGGCCGGAGATCCTGCCCGAGTGCAACCCGGGCAGCTACGCCCCGTCGGACCAGGCCTCGCGCCAGATCGGCCGCCAGCGTGCGAAGCTGACCGTGCAGGAGGCGGCGAAGGCCGTCAGCCGCGGTGTGCTGTCGGTGATCGACCTGCTGGACGTCGGTCTCGTGGTGGTCGGCGGCCCGTTCTTCACCGGCGAGGTGGCCGACGTCTGGCTCACCGAGATCGAGCACGCCGTGAACGCCTACCCCACCGCCCGGCGGCTGCGCCGGATCCGGGTCGAGCGCTCGGTGAACAGCAGCGAGGCGGTCGCGGTCGGCGCCGCATCGACCATCTTCCACTCCACCTTCACGCCGCGGCTGCGCCGCACGCCCTGAGGACCACCGCACTCATGAACGACCTGCGACTGCCTTCCGAAGACCGCGGTCAGTCCCCTTACACCGGCTGGACCCGCGCGCACTGGGAAACGGTGGCCGACCACTGGCTGCTGACCGCCCGCCGCCACGCCTCCGCCACCGGCGGTCTGATCACGCCGCCCGGCAGGCCCTCGGCTGCCGGGATCCGCAGCGACGGCATCGAGGGCTTCGCTCGCAGCTTCCTGATAGCCGCGCCGCTGCTGGCCGGCCGGGAGGCCGATCCGTACCGCCACGCGGACTTCTACGCGCGCGGCCTGGCCGCCGCGATGGCCCCGGACAGCCCCGACCGCTGGGGCAAGGCCATCGGGGTGAACGAGATCAAGCAGTGGAACGGCACCCCGCAGCCGATCGTCGAGGCCGCGAACCTGGCCTTCGGGCTCGCGATCAGCCGCACACGGTTCTGGGACGAGCTGGACGACAAGCTGCGCGACCAGACCGCCGAATGGCTCACTCACCACGCGGTGAAACACGGATCGGACAACAACTGGCTGCTGTTCACGGCCGTCATCGAGGCGTTCCTGGTCTCGGCGGGGTACGACGTCCCGGGCGGCCACGCGCAGGAGGACGTGGAGCTGTTCGAGTCCTGGTACCTCGGCGACGGCTGGTACAACGACGGCCCGATCAGCCCGACCACCCGGCACGGGAACCGGGTGGACCACTACAACTCGTGGGTGATCCATCCGTTCCTGTGGCAGTGGTATCAGCTCTCTGATCAGCCCGCCGAGCGCCGGGAGCGGTATCTGGGGCGGTTGGGTGAGTTCGCTGATTCCTACGCGCTGCTGTTCGCGGCCGATGGTTCGTCGTTGCACCAGGGGCGCTCGCTGACCTATCGGCAAGCTGTGCTCGGCGGGCTGTGGACCGCGGCGTTGGCCGGGGTGGGCAGTGAGGCGGCGGGAGCTACGCGGCGGTTGGCCAGCGGAGTGCTGCGGCGTTTCACGGCGGACTTGGGGGTCGGGGTCGACGGAGCGCCGTCGCTCGGCTGGAGCGCTGAGGAGTTCCTGCCGATGTGCCAGATCTACAGCGGGCCGGGCTCTCCGTACTTCGCGGGGATGGGGTTCCTGGGTCTGGCCGCGCCTGCCGAGCATCCGCTGTGGACCGAGGCGGAGCAGCCACAGCCGGCGGAGCGCGCCGACTGTGTCAGGACCCTGCGGGAGGTCGGCTGGGTGATCCGCTCCGGCGACGGGGTGGTGCAGATCGCGAACCACGCCAGCGACCACGTCGTCGATCCGGACACCGGGAGAGGCGATCCGCACTACGCCTCGCTCGGCTACTCCACGCACACCGCGCCCGGCGTCGGCGACGCGTTCACCGACGGGGTCGATGGGACGTTGGCGCTGGTCGACGAATGGGGGCGCGCGGCGCGGCGTGAGGGGCTGCGCGGGACGGTCACCGGCGAGGGCTGGGCCGCGTCATGGTTCCGGCCGCGGATGGGCGGAGTCGACGTGCCGGCGGCGCGCGTGGTCAGCTTGTCGGTGCTGCATCAGGGTTATGAATTGCGTGCACATCTGGTCACGGCGCCTGCGGGATGGACGGTGCGCGAGGGCTCGTTCGCGGTGGCGGGTGCGCGCAAGCCCTATACCGACGAGTGGGTCACAGACACCGGCGACGGGATTTCGGTGCACGGCGGTGATGTGACCGCGGACCTCGTGCCCCTGCACGGTTGGACCGGTTCGGGCGTGGCCAGGTATCGGGGCGGCAACGCGTTCGGGGAATTCAGCGCCACGCCGTATCTCACGGCCTCGCCGGTGGCGGGGCTGCCGACGGTGTACGTCTCGGCACACCGGCTCGGGCGTTCCAGGAACGGTTCGGTGCCGGTCACGGTCGCGGTGACCGGGGAGTGTCTCGTGGCGGGTTGGAGCGATGGTCGACGCGACGAGTTCGTGCTCGGGGAGTTGTTCGCCTGAGGTTCTTCTCCAAAGTCCTCAGGCCCAGTCGATGCTGCTGTCCACGGTGAGCTCGCGCAGCTCGGCGGATCCGTCGTCCTCGTCGTCACCTTCGGCGGCGAGGACGACGCCGTTCTCCAAGGACGCGTCCTCGCCGAGGATCAGGTCGAAGATGCCCGGCAGCCAGCCGAGAGCTTGCTCGACGGCTTTCAGGGCCACCGCGTTGGGGGGATTGCCGGCCTCGACCCGCGCGATCACCACTTCCGTCACGTACGCCAGACTCGCGAGGTCGGACTGGCTCCAGCCCCTCGCCTCCCGTGCCTTGACGATCATCTTGGCCAGGCGATCGTAGTTCCCGCTCACGACTCCCATCCTGGGGCATGGCGCGGCTCCGTGGTGAGGGGTTGGGGATCAGAGATTTGTCACCTCAGCCGGTCGGGGCGCCCGCCGAGCCGGTCAGCATCGCCTCGGTGCGCTGGATCGCGGGCACCAGCACGCGGTCCTGGTTGCACATGATCGCGACGGTCGTGCCGGTGTCGGGGTAGATGTCGAGCTGGCCTTCGTAGCCGGGAGTGCCGCCGTTGTGGCCGATGAAGCGGACGCCGTTGATCCGCGCGTCTTCGAAGCCGTAGGCATAGGAGTCCTGCGCGGGGCCGCCGGGGCGGTGCACCGTCACCTTGCCGGTGGTGAGCGTGGCGGTCATCGCGGGGTCGAGCAACTGGTGGGTGATCAGTGCTCGGGCGAAGCGGGCGAGGTCGGCGGTGGTGGAGATCGCGCCGCCGGAGGGGTTGCCGATCTGCACGTCACCCGAGTTGTCGCGGAGCGCGGAGGAATCATCAAGTGCGTAGCCGTGGGCCATGCCGGGAACATCCGCGGGACGGTAGACCCGGATGTCGGTGTCGGTCATTCCGGCGGGGGCGAAGACGCGGTCATGGACGTAGCTCGGGTAGGCGGTGCCAGAGGCCTGCTGGACGATCGCGCCGAGGACGATGAATCCCGAGTTGCTGTAAGCGGAACTGCTGCCGGGCGCGAACGACAGCGGGGTCTTGGCGATCTGCGCGATCTGGGCTTCCAGGGTCTCGGGCGGCGGCGTGGGGCCGGCGTGCTGCAGGACGTCTCCCATGCCGGAGGTGTGAGTGAGCAGCTGGGCCACGGTCACGTGATCGGCGATCGCCGACGAGAAGCCCGGAAGGTGCTTGCCGACGGTGTCGTCGAAGGCGACCTTGCCCGCACTCACCAGTTGGCCGATCGCCACGGCCGTGAACATCTTTCCCATGGAAGCGGCACAGAACTTCGTGGTCGGCGTGTTGGCCACGTTCCGGGTGCGGTCGGCCATGCCGAACGCGCCGTCGAGCAGCACCTGTCCCTTCTGCTCCACGCGGACCGCGCCGGAGAACTGCCCGGCAGCGGCTTGCTGACGGAGGTGGTCACCGAACGCGGGCCAGTCAACCGATGATGTGGCCGGGGGTGTGGCCGATGATGTGGCCGATGATGTGGCCGTGGATATGGATGCTTGGGCGGCGGGCTTCCCCGAGCTCGCACCACACCCGGCAACAACGATGGCGGACGACGCGGTCAATGCCCCGCCCAAGAACGATCGACGATTCAAAGTCACAGCGGTTCCCTTCTTGCGGATACTGATGCCGACCGTAAAAGCGCGCATCAGACCCGATCGACCGATCAACCGCAGAGTTGATCGGTCTGCCAGGAGGGAGGACGCGATGAGTGTGCGGCTGGTCTTGGGGCAACAGGACGCCGACCGTTTCGAGTTCGGCAGCTCACCGGGCTCCGAGGCGCTGCGCAGCCTGCATGTGCTGGCGGCGGTGAAGCGCCATCCGCTGCACATCTCGTGGGTATTGGAGATGCGCACGCGGCTCGACGCGCGGCTGAAGAGCGACCTCGACGCCTTCCGGTTCTGGTTCGCCGAACGTCCGCTGGTGCTGCCCGAGATCTGGCCGCCCGGCGAGGTGAACACCTGGCCGGACGACCTGGACCTGCTCCGCAAGGCCCCGGTCGAGGACTTCGCCGAGCCGATGGTGCACGCCGCGCTCGCGCATCGCGGCCGGGCGCGGCGGGTGCCGTGGGAGCGGTTCTGTGGCGATGCGGAGGCGCGGGAGCGTGCGCTGGGTCAGGTCGAGGGTGCGCATGCCGCATCGGCGGCCGTCCTCAGGGAACTGATGGCGGATCCGGAAGGTGTGCGCGAGCGCTTCGCCGATTTTCTGGCCGCGTATTGGGATGCCTGTCTCGCCGCCGACTGGCCGAGTCTGGAAGCACACCTGCACGACGAGATCGCGCGCCGCTTCCAAACCCTGTCGCGGCTCGGACCGGCGGCGATGCTGGCCGACCTGTCCGACCACATCACCGACCACATCACCACAGCGGCCGACGGCAGCGTCACCATCCGCCCGCCGGGCGCCCGCGGCACCGCGGATCCC
Organism: Catenulispora sp. GAS73; assembly: GCF_041262085.1. Lineage (NCBI taxonomy): Bacteria > Bacillati > Actinomycetota > Actinomycetes > Catenulisporales > Catenulisporaceae > Catenulispora > Catenulispora sp. GAS73. The sequence continues at coordinate 57,777 of NZ_JBGCCM010000048.1, read as the reverse complement.
CTCGACGTCACCCTCGCCGCCAACGACCGCGTGCTCCTCGTGCCGTCGCACTTCATGTGGCCCGAACTGGCCGTCGCCGTGCATCGCGACCGCGACCGCGACCGCGACCGCGATCACGGCGAGACCACGACTGTCGTGCTCTCCTACGCCCTGGCTGGCATGGCCCGCCAGGGCCGCGCGCCGGTGCCCGCCGAGGATCTGCTGGGCCTGCTGCGCGCCGCCGGCGACGCGACCCGCCTGCAGATCCTCGAACTCCTGGCCCGCCGCTCCCGCTCGACCCGGGAACTGGCAGGCCTGATCGGCCTCACCGAGGCGGCTGTGTCCAAGCATCTCAAAGTGCTGCACAAGTCCGGCTGGATCGTCCCGGAACGCCACAGCTACTACGTCTACTACCGCCTCGAACCTGGGGCACGCGACCGCGTCTCCTCAGGCCTGGACCGCTTGCTGGGCAACGGGAACTAGCCCCGGACCGCCCTCTGGTACGCGGCCTAGTGCGGGGAGATCGCCGTCCCGAGGACGTGTGTCTGGATCGGCAAGGGGATCCGGGTCTCGGGGAACTCGAAGCAGTCGAGCTCGGTGACCATGAACCCAGCCGCGACGATCGCGGCCCCGGTGTCGCGCGCGGTGTGACAGCCGCCGGCGACCAGCGGCCAGATCGTCGCGTCCAGCGCGCGCTGCACGCCGCGCATCCCGGCGCCGTCGGACCGGATGTGCTCGAAGAAGCGCAGTGTGCCGCCGGGTCGCAGAACCCTGTCGATCTCCCGCAGCGCGACGCCCTGGTCCGCGACCGAGCACAGCACCAGGCAGGCCACCGCCGCGTCGAAGGAGCCGTCGGGGAACGGCAGCGCCTCGGCGCGGCCCTCGACGACCTCCACCGGCACCGGCACGGACGCCGACCGGGCCGCCTGTTCGGCCAGGGCGCGCAGATCCGGCTCCGGTTCGACCGCGACCACGCGCTTCACCTCGGGCGGATAGTGCGTGAAGTTGAGGCCGTTGCCCGCGCCGACCTCGATGACGTCACCGCTGAGGCCGGCCAGCAGCCGCTCCCGGTGCACGCCGATCCCGGCCTTCTCCAACGAGGGCCCGGCGCACTTCGCATAGATGCGGGCAAAGACCGGATGCTTGATCCTGCCGCTCATCACCGCCTCCTGACGCCTCGCTCCGCCGTCCCCGTCACCTCCTATTCTGCGAGGTGACACGGGTCGAGCGCACGCAGGAGCCCGGGGCGGGCGGATGTGCGGCACGTGCCGCGCTCAGGCGGCCCCTCGCTGGGGGCCTCGGAGCCGCCTGAGCGCGGTGCGGATCCGCCGAGCGGGGCGCGGCGGATCGCGGGGGTTGGTCGTGCCTCAGCCGGCGGCGGGCAGCGCGGCGAGGATCTCCGTCGTGGTCCCGTTCTCGGCCAGCCGCGGGAAGATGCGCTCGACGCTGTTCTGGTGCGCGTCGGCGTTGGAGTCGGTGACCGCGTCGGTGGCGACGGTGACGTGGTAGCCGTGCTCGTGCGCGAAGCGCGCCGTGGACTCCACGCCGATGCTGGTCGCGATGCCGGTCAGGACGATCTGCGTCACGCCGCGGCGGCGCAGGTGCAGGTCGAGGTTGGTGCCGTAGAACGCGGACCAGTTGCGCTTGGTGACCCGGATGTCGCCGTCGTGGCCGTCGAGGTCGGCGATGACCCGGTCCCAGCCCTCGGGGAGCTGCATACCGCCCATCCCCTGGTCGACGCGGCCGGGCATGACGTCCGCGCCGTCTCCGGCGAAGGTCACGTTGACCAGCACGACCGGCAGGTCGCGGGCACGGAAGGCGTTCGCCAGCTCGACGGAGTTCTTGATCACGTCGGTGGTCGGGACCGGGGCGCCGGGCATGGCGGTGATGCCGTTCTGCAGGTCTATGACGACCAGCGCGGTCTTCGGGTCGATGGTGGTGATGGCCACGGGGAGTGCCTTTCCTTGGGACTGGGGAACTACAAAACAGCGGGACTTCAGGACGTCAGGACCTCAGGACGTCAGGACCTCAGGACGAGTCCGAGACCTCGCCGAGCAGCTCCATCGCGATCAGCACCGCGCGGATCTGCTCGGGGGTCCCGTGCTCCGACAGCGCGCGGGCCAGCCACTCCTGCCGCGCGTGCCGCTCGCCCTGGGCCCGGGTCCGTCCGACCTCGGTGAGGCTGATGAGCTGCCGGCGGCCGTCGGTGGGGTCGGGATCGCGCCGGACGAGGCCGGCCTGCTCCAGCGCGGCGACGGTCTTGACCGTCGCCTGATGCGTGACCTGCTCCGCACCGGCCAGCTCGCCGACCGTCGCGGACTCGACCTTGCTCAGCCTGGTCAGCACAGAGGCCTGCGTGGGTGTGAGGCCGGAGTCGCCGGGCAGCGACGTCAGACGTCGGCGCAGCCGCCCGACGACCACGAAGATCTCCATGGCCGCGCGCAACGCCTCTTCGTTCAGGTCGTCAGCACTGGGTCGAAACTCGCTCACTTCTTCAGTCTAGGTAAGCAACTCAGGTTGCGCAACCACAGGTGCGCAGCTCTCCTGACAGAATCATTCGGAGCAACGGATTGGCCGCCGGGCCACCGGACCCTGCCAAATGTGGCTCGTGGTCGACGCGGCGAAGAACGACGACAGGCGGGGCGGCCCCGGACACACCGTGGTGCTGGCCGTGGTCCTGGTGTTCCCGATCCTGAAGGTGGCCTGGACCGTCGGCGGCGGCGACGCGGCCTGGGACGTGCTGGTCGCGCTGGAGCCGAAGAACTGGCTCGACGTGCTGATGGGCATGGTCCGCAACAGCGCGGTCCTGGCGTTCGTGCTGGCGCTGGTGACCTCGCGGATGACGTTCCTGGCGATGGCGGCCCGCGGTGGCCTGCCGCCCGGCGCCGGCCGCCGCACCCTGGCGATCGCCACCGCGATGTCGCTGATCAGCCCGCTGGCCTTCGGCCTGCTGATGACCGTGTTCTTCGACTGGCGCTGGGGCCTGGCCACCGCGGTCGTGGCCTGGCTGCTGCGGCAGGGGGTGGTGATCGAGTACCGCACCGGCCACCGCGGTCACCGGGAGCGCTCGGCGTCGCTGGCGCCCTGGCAGCACCGGCTCATCTCGGCCGAGCGCATCGCCGCGACGCTGCTGGCCGTGGTCGCGCTACCGGTCGCGGCCTTCGCGGTGGCGCTGGACGGCCGGTCCTGGTCCTCGCTGGTGAAGTGCGAGGTCCAGTTCGGGACGACTCAGCAGTCGAACACGCTCATCGAGCTGACGCGCATGGGCGACGGGATCGTCGGGTGGGACCTTGACCGCGCAGAAGTCGCCAACGCACAGGGGTGCGAGAAGGTTGACGACCTCGTGGTCAGGGAGCCCTGGTGGCGGTCGTAGTGCCGTAGTGCCGTAGCCCCCTGGTTCGCTGTTCGTGCTCTCGGGTCAGGAACCGGGCCGGAAGGCCGGGAACCCGGGAGTGTGCGTCACGAACGCCGGCGCCCCCGAGCCGTCGGCGGCGACGGTCACGACCCCGGAGGACGTGGAGAACACGACCGTCTTGCCGTCCGGCGAGATCGCGGGCTTGGTGCAGTCGGTGGTGGCGTTCGGGGTCAGGTCGCGGGGCCCGGCCGGGGTGCCGCCGGTGCTGGTGCCGATCTCCTGAACGAACACGTGCTCGTGGGCTCCGACCCGGCGGATGAACACGACCTCCGGCGTCCCCTCGGAGGTGGACGAGCTGCCGACCAGGACGTAGCCCGGCTCGGCGGCGTCCTTGATCGCCAGGCCGCCCTGCTGGCGCAGGTAGTCGTCACGGACGTACACGTCCGACGCGTTGCCGTTGTCGTACTCGTAGACGGCGCCGCCGAAGTGCCCGCCTCCGGACGGCCAGGTGTTGCCGTTCGCCGGCACCGCCACCGAGCCGTTCCCGGAGTAGCGGTTGAGCGGGAGCTGCTTGGGCTGCGCGTCGTGGGCGGTCGTCGGGACCTCCCACAACGTGCCGCCGCCGACGGTCGAGGCGAAGAAGATGTTGTCCCGCTCGGGGATGTTGCCGTCCTGCGGGTCGGCCTGCGTGGTCTGCCACGTCGGGTGCGACCAGGTCAGACCGCCGGGGTTGTGCGCCGCCTCGACCCGGCCGGAGCCGTCGGCGTTGGCCACCACCAGGTTGCCCGCGCCGTCGATGAAGACCACCCGGCTGCCGTCCGGGGACCAGGACGGGTCGATGACCCGGGTCCCGAAGTCGACGACCCGGCCGTTCATCAGGATCTTGCCGCTGCCGTCGGAGATCGTCACGCCGGTGCCGGCCGTGGCGTTCAGCTGCGACGGGGCCGAGGTCGGCGCGGCCGAAGGGCTCGTCGAGACCCCCGCGCTCGGCGCGCTCGACGCCCCGGCCTGCGGCGCGACCGCCCCGCCGGTGCCGGTCGCGTTCGTCGCGCTCTGACAGCCGCTCACCACGAGCGGGGTCACCAGCGCCGCCGCGCACATCGCCGCGCGGGCCCACATCTTGCTCCCCTGACCAGCCATTTCGGTTCCTCCCCAGTCCCCAATGTGTTGTCTCGCTGGGAAGACGCCCGGATGGGGTGCGGGTTCCACGCCGTGACAGATCTGTGACCAAGGACCGTGCGACGTCTTCGTGCGATCATCGGATATGTGAACTATGACGATCTGGAGGCCGCCGGTCTGCCGTCATTGAAGAACGCCCAGCTGCGCCACATGCGCCAGCTGTTCCTGGCCGTCGTCACCGGCGGTTTCGTGGTGCTGGTGCCGTGGATCGTCTACCTGGCCCTGGTGCTGCCCGACCACCATCCGGAGAACGCCTGGAACGCCGCCTGGGTCGGCTTCGACGTCCTGTTGCTGCTCGGGTTGTTCGTCACCACCTGGGGTGCCTGGCGCCGGCGGCAGTTCGTGGTGGTCTCGTGCGTCTTCACCGCGACGCTGCTGGTGTGCGACGCGTGGTTCGACATCACGCTGGACTGGGGCACGTCCGACGAGACCGCCTCGCTGCTCTCGGCGTTCTTCGTCGAGCTGCCGCTGGCCTGCTACCTGTTCTACGCCGCGATGCGGATAGTGCGGATGACCATCCGCTCAGCCCTCCTGATCGCCGGACACCCCGGCCCCCTCCCCAGTTTCCACAAGCTCTCCATCGGCGGGCTGAACGAACTGCTGAAGTCCGTCGACGCCGGCCGCGAGAAGCCCCGAGCCGATCATGTCGAGTAGCGCGACGGCGTCCCGGTCGGCGCTGCCGGGCATCGTGTAGTAGGCGATCATGCGCTGGCCGCCGGTGTTGGCCAGCTCCATGGCCTCGTAGTCCAGCGTCATCGGGCCGACGTCGGGGTGGTGGAACGCCTTCGTGCCCTGGCCGAGGTTCTGCACCTCGTAGCGCTCCCAGAGCCGGGCGAACTCCTTGCTCTTCACCACCAGCTCGCCGATCAGGCGCACCAGGTCCGGGTCGTCGGGATCGGCGCCGGCCCGGGCCCGCAGGTAGGCCACGGAGATCGGGACCAACTTGTCCCACTCCGGATACAGCTGCTTGGCGACCGGGCTCAGGAACAGGTAGCGGGTGATGTTGCGCTGCCGGCTCGGCCAGTCGGCCAGGCCCGGGAACAGCGCCACGCCGGCGGGGTTCGCGGCCAGCAGGTCGTTGGTGCGGCTGACGATGTAGACCGGGTTGGGGCGCAGCTGCTCCATCAGGATCAGCGCGCCCTGACGCACCGTGCGGGTGCGGGCCCGCCGCTGTTCGACCCGGCGGCCCGGCTGGGCGGCGATCGCGGTGAGGTCGCGCAGGTGCTGGTGCTCGTCGGGGTTCAGCCGCAGGATGCGGGCCAGCGCGTCGACCACGGCCGGGCTCGGGTTGGTCTCCTTGCCGCGCTCCAGGCGGGTGTAGTAGTCGACGCTGACGCCGGCCAGGATCGCGACCTCCTCGCGGCGCAAGCCCGGAGTCCGCCGGACGCCCGCGCTGGGCGGCAGGCCGACGTCCTCGGGCTGGACGGCCGCGCGCCGCGCCTTCAGGAAGATCCCCAACTCGCTGCCGTTCGTCATACTGCCAGCGTAGAGGCCGGGGGCGAGAAGTGAGGGGGTGTGTCGCACCCCGGCACCGCGCTCCCCGGCTCGGCGCGGTCTGTATGGTCGCGGCGCCGACCGCGAGGGTTACAGGCATGACAGCTCTCACCGCCACCCGGCCGCGGGCCGCCGGCACCGCCGCCACCGCATCTGTCGACATCGCATCTGTCGCCACCGCGCCCTCAGCTACCGCTGCCAGGCGCGTTCTGGCCGCCTCGGTCTTCGGCTTCTTCCTCGTCGGCCTCGACGCCATGGTGGTCAACGTGGCGCTCCCGGCGATCAACCGCAGCCTGGCCGGCGGGATGGCCGGCGCGCAGTGGGTGATAGACGGCTACACGCTCGCCTTCGCCGCGCTGATGCTCTCGGCGGGCGCGCTGAGCGACCGGATCGGCGCCAAGGCCGCCTACGGCCTCGGGCTGATCGGGTTCACGCTCTCCTCCGCGGCCTGCGGCCTGGCCCCGTCGCTGGGGCTGCTGGTCACCGCACGGCTGGTGCAGGGCGGCGCCGCCTCGCTGATGCTGCCGGCCTCGCTGGCCCTGGTGCGCCAGGCGTTCCCGGACCCGGCGAAGCGGAACCGGGCGATCGCGCTGTGGACGGCGGCGGGCTCGGCGGCGGCCGCCGCCGGACCGGTGGCCGGCGGCCTGATCACCGCCGCGGTGGACTGGCGCTGGATCTTCTTCCTGAACCTGCCGGCCGGGGCCGCGGCGCTGGTCCTGCTGGCCGGGACGCCCAAGCTGGTCCAGGCGAAGTCCGCGGTCGGCGCGCACTTCGACGTCATCGGCCTGGTCTCCTCGGTGGTGGCGCTGGCCGGGCTGACGTACGGCTTCATCGAGGGCGGCTCGAAGGGCTTCGGCACCACGCCGGTGCTGGCCTCGTTCGCGGCGGCCGGGCTCGCCTCGGTGGTCTTCGCGCTCGCCGAGTCCCGGCAGGCGCGGCCGATGGTGCCGCTGGCGCTGTTCAAGTCCCGCGCGATGTCGCTGACCGCGTTCGCCGGGTTCACCGTCAACGCCGCCTTCTACAGCGTGATCTTCCTGCTGAGCCTGTACTTCCAGCAGGTGGCACACAAGTCCTCGACCGTCACCGGCCTGCTGTTCGCGCCGATCACCGCGGTGGTGACGCTGGTGAACGTGACCGTCGCGGCGCGCATGGTGGCCAGGATCGGCGCCCGGCTGTCGATGACCGTGGGCCTGGTCGGCACCGCCGGCGCGATGCTCCTGCTGCTGGCCGTCCGGCCGGACCAGCCGGCCTGGCTGCTGGTGCTGCTGCTGATCCCGGTCTCCTTCGCCGGCGCCTTCGTGGTCCCGGCCCTGACCATCATGGTGATGGGAAGCGTCCCGGCCGAGCAGGCGGGCACCGCGGCCGGCATCGTGAACACCTCCCGGCAGGTCGGCGGCGCGCTGGCGGTGGCCGTGGCCGGGGCGCTGGTGGCCGGCGGCGACTTCGCGCACGGGATGCACGTGACGCTGATCGGGATCGCGGCGCTGCTGGCGGCCGCCGCGGTGGCGGTGCAGCTGCTGGCTCCGGGGCGGAAGCGGTAGGCGGTCGGACCGTTACCAATCCGTGGTGAGAGCACCGGAACCCGTCTTCCGGCGAGGGCGTCAAAGCCTCGCCGGAAGACGGGTTCTTTGTCGGGAGGAGAATCAGAATGCGGAGATGGGTGGCCAAGACTCTGACACTCGCACTGGCGGCCGGTGGGCTGCAGGCGGTCTGGGTGGCCGATCCGGCGTGGGCGTGCGGATGCGGGGCGATGATCCCGGGCTCCGGCGGCACGATGAGCGTCGCACGGGAGCAGGCGGTGGTCCGGTTCGACGGGACGACCGAGGACGTCGTCATGCGGTTCTCCACGCAGAGCAACGTCACAGACGCCGCGTGGGTGATGCCGGTGCCGGCTCCGGCCACGGCGAAGCTGGCGGACCAGGCCTTGTTCAGCGATCTGGACGGCGCCGAGGAGCCGGTCCCCGCCGTGCACCATTATTTCTGGCCGCATCTCGGGGGATCCTCCGGTGAGGACGGCGCGGTGGCCGGCGGCGCGATGACCGCCGCTCCCCCGCAGTCGGCGGTGCAGGTGCTCAGCGACCAGCGGATCGGCGAGTTCGAGGTCGCGAACCTGGCCTCGGCCGACCCGAAGGCGCTCGGCGACTGGCTGAACCAGCACGGCTTCACCCTGAAGGACAGCACCGCGACCCGGCTGGCCGCCTACACGAGCCAGGGCTGGAAGTTCGTCGCCGTGCGCCTGGCCACCGGCAGCACGGCGGATCTGAACGGCGTCCTGGACCCGATCAGCCTCTCGTTCCCGGCCAAGACCGCCGTCTACCCGATGCGGCTCTCGGCCGGCGCGGCGACGCCGCAGAACGTCGAGGTGTCCGTGCTGGCGCCGCACCGGATGGACGCCACGAGCTCGCCGATCGCCGACGAGCCGGCCGTGTCCAACTTCGGGGACTGGATCGAGCCGTCGAAAGTCGGACCAGTACTGGCCACCCTGGCAGCGGGCCGGATGTTCCTGACCGTGTTCGACGGCGACTACCAGCAGCCGTCGCAGATCACGCAGGACTACGCGTTCGCTCCGGCGGCCTCGGACTGGGTGCAGCACAGCACGTACGACCAGGAGGAACTGCTGACGTTCCTCGGGATCCCGGTGTACCTGATCGTGCTGCTGGTGCTCGCGGCCGGGGCGGTGCTGCTCGTGCGGTGGCGGTGGGTCAGCGCGCGTACTCGGTCGCCCGGGACTCCCGCACCACAGTGATCCGGATCTGCCCCGGGTAGGTCAGCTCCTCCTCGACCTGCTTGGCGATGTCCCGCGCGATGACCTGCGCCTGGATGTCGTCGACCGCGTCGGGCACGACCATCACCCGGATCTCGCGGCCGGCCTGCATGGCGAAGACCTTCTCCACGCCCTCCTGCTCGGCGGCGATCTGCTCCAGCCGCTCCAGGCGCTTGACGTAGGCCTCCAGCGACTCGCGGCGCGCGCCGGGGCGGCCGCCGCTGATGGCGTCGGCGGCCTGCGTCAGGACCGCCTCGACGGTGCGGACCTCGACCTCGTTGTGGTGCGCCTCGATGGCGTGCACGACGTCGTCGTGCTCGCCGTACTTGCGGGCGATCTCGGCGCCGATCAGCGCGTGGCTGCCCTCGACCTCGTGGGTCAGGGCCTTGCCGATGTCGTGCAGGACCGTGCAGCGCTTGAGGAGCACCGGGTCCAGCCGCAGCTCGGAGGCCATGATCGAGGCCAGGTGCGCGGACTCCACGAGGTGCTTGAGCACGTTCTGGCCGTAGGAGGTGCGGTAGCGGAGCTTGCCGAGCAGCGCGATGAGCTCGGGGTGCATGTCGGTGATGCCGAGCTCCATGAGCGCGTCCTCGCCGGCCCGCACGCACAGCGTCTCCACCTTGGCCTTGGAGCGCTCGTAGATCTCCTCGATGCGGTGCGGGTGGATCCGGCCGTCCAGGACCAGCTCTTCCAGGGTCAGCCGGCCGACCTCCCGGCGCACCGGGTCGAAGCAGGACAGCAGGACGGCCTCGGGCGAGTCGTCGATGATCAGGTTGACCCCGGTGATCGACTCGTAGGCGCGGATGTTCCGGCCCTCGCGGCCGATGATCCGGCCCTTCATGTCGTCGCTGGGCAGGTGCAGCACGCTGACCACGGACTCGGCGGTCTGCTCGCTGGCCACGCGCTGGATGGCCAGGGCCACGGTCTTGCGGGCGCGCTTGTCGCCCTCGTCCCGGGCCTCCTGCTCGATCTGCCGGATGAGCACCGCGGCCTCGCGCTTGGCCTGGTTCTCGATCGACTTCACGAGCTCGCTCTTGGCCTCAGCCGCGGACAGCGCGGCGGCCCGCTCCAGCACGGAGCGGCGCTCGTCCTCCAACATCGCCAGCTCGGCCTTCTTGCGCTCCAGCTCGACATCCGCGGCGGCCAGCTCGCGCTCCTTGTCGGCGGTCCGCCGCAGGTCGGCGTCCAGCCGCTCCTCGCGCTCGGCCTGCCGGGCCTCGCGGCGCTCCAGGTCCAGCCGCAGCTCACGGATGTCGTCCTTGAGCACGCGGGTCTCGGCCTCGGCCTCGTCGCGGATACGCCGGGCGCGGTCCATCTCGACGGTCGCGGCGGCGGCGGCCTGCTCCCGGATCTGCACGGCCTGGGCGTCGGCCTGCTTGCGCGCCTCGGCGGCCTCCCGGTGCACGGCGGCCAGATCACGCTGCGCGGCCACGACGGCGGCGGCGTGCTCGCCCTCCCGGGCCTGGGCCCGCTGGGCCAGCTCGGCGACCTGCTTGTCGAAGTCCTCGTACGCGCTCTTCTTGAGATTGTTGATCCGGCGTCCGGCGCCGACGTTCATGCCCACGAACAGGCCGACGCACGCCGCGACCACCGCTGCGATCGCGATCACCATGCCGACCATTAAGTTCGCTCCCAGCGCGCTTGAGTGATCCTTCGATGATCCCTCACTGAGTGCGAGGTTAGGGCGAGGTAACAATACGGTCAAGGAGGAGTGTGGTCGACAACCGTTGGTGTCGTCGGGAAAAGCGGATGAAAGCACTGGAAGGAGTGGTGTTCCGGCGAAGGGGTCACTGGAGGTGACGGCGCACGGTAGCCGAGGGATGGCGCAGGGGTGGCGCCGAGTTCAGTCGAACTCGGGCTCGCCGAGATCGACGTCCAGCCCCTCCTCTGCGAGCGCCTCCTTCACCACGCGGAAGGCGATCGAACCGGAGTACCCCTTGCGGGCGAGCATCCCGACCAGCCGCCGGGTGCGCACCTGCGGGTCCAGCCCCCGGGTGGCGCGCAGCCGGGAGTCGACAAGTCGGCGCGCGGTGACGGCTTCCTGGTCCTCGTCGAGCGTGGACAGCGCCTCGGCGGCGGTCTCGTCGTCGATGCCGCGCTTGCGCAGCTCGTAGCCGAGGGCCCGCTTGGCCAGGCCGCGCTCGGTGTGGCGGGAGCGGACGAAGGTCTCGGCGTAGCCGGCGTCGTCGAGCAGGTGCAGTTCCTCGAAGCGATCGAGCACCGCCTCGGCGATGTCGTCCGGGATCTCCTTCTTGCGCAGCTTGTCGGCCAGCTGCGACCGGGTCTGCATCTGCCGGCCCAGGTGGTACATCAGGATGTTCTTCGCGCGCTGTTCCAGCTTCTCGCGCGACTGCGGCGGCTTGGGCTTGTCGGCGTCGGCCGGATCGCGGTCTTTGCGGCGCGACGACCAGCCGCCGGAGGTTTTCTTGGCGGCGGTCTTCTTGGCAGCAGCTTTCTTGGCAGCGCTCTTCTTCGCCGACGCAGATCCGCCGCGCCGGTCGTCACCGAAGCCGCCCGAGGACCGGCGCTCCCGCTCCGGACGTTCCGACTTCTTCGGCACGGCGCCCCGGCCGCCGGCGCCATCGGCGAGCGACGCCCAACCACTCGGGCCCGCATCCGCACCGGGTTCCGCTGCTGCGGCCCAGCCGGGTGCCCCATCGTCGGAACCGCTCTGCTCAGCCCACGCCGAGCCGGCCTCACGCGCGCCCGAGTTCCCACCGGCGCCGGGTTCCGCGGTCGCGGCCCAGCCCGGCGCACCGTCGCCCGAGCCGGCCGGAGGCTGTTCGCCCTCGTCCGACCCCGCGTCGGCCAACCAGTCGGGACCGGCTCCCTCATCCTGGAACCGGCCCCAACCGGCACTCACCTACTACTCCTCCGCACCGGCCGTGGCGGCGGTCTTGCGCGCCCGCGTGGTCTTGGCCGGCTTGGCGGCGGCGTCCTCGGCCGGGGCCGCGCCGTCCGCGGCAGCGGCCACAGCCGCCGGCGCCGCGCTCGCCGCGGTGTCGGCCGGCTCGTCGACCTTCGGCCCGATGCCCAGCTTCTCCTTGATCAGCTTCTCCAGCCCGTCGGCGACGTCCGGGTTCTCCTTCAGGAACCGCCGGGCGTTCTCGCGCCCCTGGCCGAGCTGCCCCTCGGAGTACGTGAACCAGGCGCCCGCCTTCTTCACGAACCCGTGCTCGACGCCCATGTCGATCAGCGAGCCCTCGCGGGAGATGCCCTGGCCGAACACCACGTCGAACTCCGCCTGCTTGAAGGGCGGCGCGACCTTGTTCTTCACGACCTTGACGCGGGTGCGGTTCGCGACCGCCTCCGTGCCGTCCTTCAGCGTCTCGATGCGGCGGATGTCCAGGCGCACCGAGGCGTAGAACTTCAGCGCGCGGCCGCCGGTGGTGGTCTCCGGCGAGCCGAACATCACGCCGACCTTCTCACGCAGCTGGTTGATGAAGATCACGGTGGTGTTGGTCTGGCTGATCACACCGGTCAGCTTGCGCAGCGCCTGGCTCATCAGGCGGGCCTGCAGACCGACGTGCGAGTCACCCATCTCGCCCTCGATCTCGGCCTTGGGCACCAGGGCCGCGACCGAGTCGATGACGATAATGTCCAGCGCACCGGAGCGGATCAGGGTGTCGGCGATCTCCAGCGCCTGCTCGCCGGTGTCCGGCTGGGAGATCAGCAGCGCGTCGGTGTCGACGCCGATGTTCTTGGCGTACTCCGGGTCCAGCGCGTGCTCGGCGTCGATGAACGCGGCCTGCCCGCCGCCTCGCTGCGCGTTGGCGACCGCGTGCAGCGCGACCGTCGTCTTGCCGGAGGACTCCGGGCCGTAGATCTCCACGACCCGGCCGCGCGGCAGGCCGCCGATGCCCAGGGCCACGTCCAGGGCGATCGAGCCGGTGGGGATGATGTCGATCGGCTGCGCCGAGCGCGCGCCCAGCCGCATCACCGACCCCTTGCCGAAGTTGCGCTCGATCTGAGCGAGGGCGGCGTCGAGCGCCTTCTCGCGATCGGTGGTCGATGCCGCCATGGGTGCCTGCCTTAAGTTCCGGTACTTCACGTCTGACGGTCTTGAAGCTAGAGGACGCCACTGACAAAAACTGACTCGGCCGCGTCCACCGGTGCCTGACCGTCTCTCACGGTACCTGGGACGCCGCGTCTTCTTGCACCGAACGCCCCGGAATGTTGTCCGGCGCCACAGTCGGCCGCCTTACCGCCGTCACCACCACGAGCACTGCGACCGGCGCCAGCAACGCCACCGCCAGCCCGGCCAGCCAGGAGTACCCGAGCGTCCCGACCACCAGCCCGGCCAGCGCCGCGCCCGCGGCCGAAGAACCCTGCATCACGAAGTCGCTCGCCCCCTGCACCGACGGCCGCACCCGGTCCGGCGTCGACTCGGTGAGCAGCGTCGAACCGGCCACCACCCCGCAGGACCACCCGATCCCCAGCAGCAGCAACCCGACCACCATGTACGCCCGCGACCCCATCGGCGCCGACCCGACGACCAGGCACGCCGCGGTCAGGATCGCCAGCCCGGCGCCGAGCACGGGGATCCGCCCGATCCGGTCCACGGCGACCCCGACCAGCGGGGAGAACGCGTACATCCCGGTGATGTGTACGGACAACACGAGCCCGATCACCGTCACCGACATGCCGTCGGCGTTCATGTGCACCGGCGTCATCGACATCACCGACACCATGACGGTGTGCGAGACGGCCACCACCGCGATCGCCAGCACCGCGCGCGGCGACTCGGCGATGACCGCGAAGGACTGCTTGAGCGTCAGCCGCTTCGGCGCCGCGACGTCCTCCCCGCGCAGTTCCCGCGCCACCAGCAACGGATCGGGACGCAGCAGCAGGCCGAGCACGAGCCCCGCTCCGCAGAGCGCGAACCCCGACCACAGGAAGGCCCCGGCCAGCGGCGGCAGCCCGAGCGCCCGCGCCGTCCCCTCCGCCGGGTGCCCGAGGTTCGGGCCGAGGATGGACCCGACCGTCACCGCCCAGATCACCATGGACAGCGCCCGGCCCCGCCGCTCGGCCGGCGCCAGGTCGGTGCCGGCGTACCGGGCCTGGAGGTTGACCGCCGACGCCGAGCCGAACAGCGCCATCCCGCCGAGCAGGAGCGGATAGAAGTGCAGCCGCGCGGCCAGGATGATGACCAGGGTCCCCGCGACCGCGGCCCCGTACCCGAGAACCAGGCCGGGCCGCCGGCCGCGAGCCGCCATGACGCGCGAGAGCGGGATGGTCGCGAACGCCGCGCCGAGCGAGGAGAACGTGCCGGTCAGCCCGGCCAGCCCGGCGTTCCCGGTGATCTCCTTGGCCAGCAGCGTGGACAGCGAGAACCCGGTCGAGGAGCCGACGCCGCCGAGGATCTGGCTGCCGATCAGGACCCGGACGGTGCGCCGCTGGACCGCCGCCGCACGTCCGGCGAGGTCGGGCGGTACCGGCGATATTCGGGAGTCGACTGCGGTCACATGTGGAACGTAGCGGGGATCCTTACGCTGCCGGAAGTGTCGTTCCGGCTGGGAGGCTGACGATTCCGGCCGGCTGTCATCTAGCTCCGGTGCTCGTGGTCGGTCAGAACGTGGTCGCCGCCAGCGCTTCGTAGAAGGGGCGGGGGTCTGCGGCGAGCGAGCTCTTGACCGTCCGGCTCCACTCGTCCACGAGCACCTCCCAGGCGCCGGCCTCGACACCGTCCAGCGCGGCGCGCGCGACCTCGACCGGCGCGAGCTTCGCGCCGTCGAACCCGGCGGCCATGTCGGTGTCGGCCAAGCCCAGGTGCACGCCGGTGACCAGCGTGCCCTGCTCGGCCAGTTCGAGGCGGACGCTGTTCACCATCGCCCACGCCGCGGCCTTGGCGACGTGGTAGGCGTTGGCGCCGCCGGGATAGGCGAACCACGACATCGCCGACAGGACGTTCACCACCGCGCCGCCGCCGTTGCGCCCGAGCACCGGGGCGAACGCCCGGATCATCTGCAGGGACCCGAACAGATGGGTCTCCAGTTCCAGCCTGATCTGGTCCAGGTCCCCCGCCACCAGGTCCTGCCCGGTGCTGGTCCCCGCGTTGTTGACCAGCAGGGTGACGTCCGGTGCCTGTTCGGCGGCGCGACGCACGGCCGCGGGGTCGGTGATGTCCAGCGCGATGAGTTCGACGCGGTCCGTGTCGAGGCCGTCGAGGCTCATGGCCTCGGGCCGGCGCGCGGCAGCGTAGACCTTGGCGGCACCCCGGTCGAGCAGGTGCGCGGTGAAGGCGCGGCCGAGTCCGCGGTTGGCGCCGGTGACGAGTGCGATCGATCCGTTGATCTCCATGTCGGTTACGCTAAAACCTCACGTTGACGTGAGAGGCAAGTCGGGACTCGGATGGAGGCGGACCGATGCGGATCGGCGAACTGGCGACGCGGTCGGGCGTCAGCGTCCGCGCGCTGCGCTACTACGAAGAGCAGGGACTGCTGGTCCCGGAACGCAGCGCCTCGGGCCAGCGCCAGTACCCGGAAGCCGCGGTCGAGATGGTCCGCTTCTTCCAGCAGATGTACGCCGCCGGGCTGACCAGCAAGAACATCGCCGAGCTGCTGAGCTGCTACGACGTCGGCCACACCGATGCGCAGCAGCGCGGCATGCTGCGCGCCGAACGGGACCGGATCCGTGACCGGGTCGCGCAGCTCCAGGACGCGCTGCACCGGCTGGACGAGATCATCGCCGTCACCGACACCCACCCCTGACGCCTAGAAGTACGGAAGATCCCGATCCCGGGCGACAGCGCCCCAGATGTCCTTGACATCCACGCCGTCCCGCAGCGCCTCCATCACGGTACGCCCGCCGAGGTCGCTCATCACGTGATCGCGCGCGTACGAATCCGTGAGCGGCCCGAACACCTCGCGCATCCGCTCCCAGAAATCCTGAAGCCGCATCGTCCCTGACCGCATGGCCCCAAGTCTGTCAGACGGCCAAGGCACTATGGATCGTATGAAAACGTCCGCAGCCTTGACGCACTTCCACCCGGCCACCCAGGCCTGGTTCACGGCTGCGTTCGCCGAGCCCACGACCGCCCAGGCCGGAGCCTGGAACGCGCTCGCGGCCGAGAAGAACGCCCTGGTCGTGGCCCCGACCGGGTCCGGCAAGACGCTCGCGGCGTTCCTGGCCGCGCTGGACCGGCTGGCCTTCGGCCCGCCCCCGAGCGAGCCCAAGCGCCGCTGCCGGGTCGTGTACGTCTCGCCGCTGAAGGCGCTGGCCGTGGACGTGGAGCGCAACCTGCGCGCGCCGCTGGCCGGCCTGAAGCAGGCCGCCGCGCGCCTGGGCTTGCCCGAGCCGGAGGTCGACATCGCGGTACGCTCCGGCGACACCCCGGCCGACCAGCGGCGCAAGTTCATGACCAAGCCCTCGGACATCCTGATCACCACGCCCGAGTCGCTGTTCCTGATCCTCACCTCCGCCGCCCGCGAGTCGCTGCGCGGCGTCGAGACCGTGATCATCGACGAGGTGCACGCGGTCGCCGGGACCAAGCGCGGCTCGCACCTGGCCGTCTCCCTGGAGCGGCTGGACGCGCTGCTGGAGCGGCCGGCGCGGCGCATCGGCCTGTCGGCGACCGTGCGGCCGGCCGAGACCGTCGCGCAGTTCCTCGGCGGCCCGCATCCGGTCGAGGTGGTGGCCCCGAAGATCGTGAAGGCCTTCGACATCCGGGTGTCGGTGCCGGTCGAGGACATGGCGGCGCTGGACACCGACGACGGCGAGCTGGCCGCCGCCGACCAGACCGGCCGCCGCCAGGCCTCGGTGTGGCCGCACGTCGAGGCGGCCGTGGCCGACCTGATCGAGCGGCACCGCTCGACCATCGTCTTCACCAACTCCCGGCGGCTGGCCGAGCGGCTGACCGGCAAGCTGAACGAGGCGCACTGGGAGCGGGCCACCGGCGGCGTCGGCGGCGGTGGCCCCGACAGCTCCGAGCGTGACGCTCTCGACGACCCGCTGAGCACCCGGCAGATCCTCGCCGTCTCGACCCCCGCCGAAATGATGGCGCAGGCCGGGCAGGTCTCCGGCGCCCCGCCGGTACTGGCCCGCGCGCACCACGGCTCGGTCTCCAAGGAGCAGCGCGCCGACATCGAGGAGGCGCTGAAGGCCGGGACGCTCCCGGCCGTGGTCGCCACCTCCAGCCTGGAGCTGGGCATCGACATGGGCGCGGTGGACCTGGTGGTGCAGGTGGAGTCGCCGCCGTCGGTGGCCGCCGGGCTGCAGCGGGTCGGGCGCGCCGGGCACCAGGTCGGGGCGGTCTCGCGCGGCGTGATCTTCCCCAAGTACCGGGGCGACCTGGTGCAGTCGGCGGTGGTGGCCGAGCGGATGGCGTCGGGGTCCATCGAGTCGCTGAAGGTGGTGCGCAATCCGCTGGACGTGCTGGCGCAGCAGATCATCGCGATGGTCGCGGTCGAGGACTGGCTGACGGACGATCTCATCGCCCTGGTCCGCCGCGCGATGCCGTTCGCCGCATTGCCGGACTCCGCCTATGAATCAGTGCTCGATCTCCTGTCCGGGCGCTATCCCTCGGACGAGTTCGCGGAGCTGAAGCCGCGCATCGTCTGGGACCGGGTCGAGGGCAAGCTCTCGGCGCGTCCCGGCGCGCAGCGGCTGGCCGTCACCTCCGGCGGCACCATCCCGGACCGCGGCTACTTCGGGGTCTTCCTCACCGGCGCGAAGGAGGGCGCCAAGCGGGTCGGCGAGCTGGACGAGGAGATGGTCTACGAGTCGCGGGTCGGGGACGTGTTCACGCTGGGCTCGTCGTCCTGGCGGATCGAGGACATCACGCACGACCGGGTCCTGGTCTCCCCGGCGCCGGGGATGCCGGGCAAGCTGCCGTTCTGGCACGGCGACGCCCTCGGCCGGCCGCTGGAGCTGGGCCGCGCGCTCGGCGGGTTCCTGCGCGAGCTGGGCAAGGCCGAGGAGGCGACGTCCAGGACCCGGCTGAAGGAGTCCGGCCTGGACGACTGGGCCGCCGACAACCTGCTGTCCTACCTGCGCGAGCAGAAGCAGGCCACCGGCCGCGTCCCCGACGACCGCACCATCGTGGTCGAGCGCACGCGCGACGAGCTCGGCGACTGGAAGGTGCTGATCCACTCGCCGTTCGGCGCGCAGGTGCACGCGCCCTGGGCCCTGGCGATAGGCACCCGGCTGCGCGAGCGCTACGGTCTGGACGCGCAGGTGATGCACGCCGACGACGGCATCGTGCTGCGCCTGCCGGACACCGACGCGGCCGACCCGACCACCGAGAGCCTGGGACTGCTGTTCGCCTCGGACGAGATCGAGGAGATCGTCACCGGCGAGATCGGCGGCTCGGCGCTGTTCGCCTCGCGCTTCCGCGAGTGCGCCGGGCGCGCGCTGCTTCTGCCGCGCACGCGCCCGGGCAAGCGCACGCCGCTGTGGCAGCAGCGGCAGCGCTCGGCGCAGCTGCTGGCGGTGGCGGCGCGGCACGCGAGCTTCCCGATCGTGCTGGAGGCCGTGCGCGAGGTGCTGCAGGACGTGTACGACGTGCCGGGGCTGATCGAGCTGTGCCGGGACATCGAGGCGCGCAAGGTGCGGATCGTCGAGGTGGAGACGGCGCAGCCCTCGCCCTTCGCGCGCTCGCTGCTGTTCGGCTACATCGCGCAGTTCATGTACGAGGGCGACTCCCCGCTGGCCGAGCGCCGCGCCGCCGCGCTGTCGCTGGACCCGGCGCTGCTGGCCGAGCTACTGGGCCAGACCGGCCTGCGGGATCTGCTGGACCCGGACATCCTCATCGCCCTCGAAGAGGAGCTCCAGTACCTGACGCCGACGCGGCGCGCCCGCGACGCCGAGGACGCCGCCGACCTGCTGCGCCTGCTCGGGCCGCTGTCCACGGCGGAGGCTGCGGCGCGCGGCATCGAGGCGTCGTGGCTGGTGGAGCTGGAGGGCGCGCGCCGGGTCATCAGGGTCCGGATCGCCGGCGAGGAGCGCTGGGCCGCGATCGAGGACGCGGGGCGTCTCCAAGACGCCTTGGGCGTCCCGCTGCCTGTGGGCATCCCTGAGGCTTTCACCGCAGTGGTCGCCGACCCTTTGGGCGACTTGGTCGCCCGCTACGCGCGTACGCACGGCCCTTTCAGCGCCATCGAACCCGCGACCCGCTTCGGCATCCCGGCGCCCTCGGTGATCGCCGCCTTGGAACGCCTGGCGGCTACGGGCCGAGTCCTGTCCGGCGAGTTCCGTCCCGGCGGCAGCGGCACGGAGTGGTGCGACGCCGAAGTCCTGCGCCGGGTCCGCCGCCGCACGATGGCAGCGCTGCGCAAGGAAGCCGAGCCGGTCCCGCCTCGCACCCTCGCCATGCTCCTCCCGGCCTGGCAATCCGTCGGCCGCGCCGCGTCATCACCACTGCGCGGCACCGACGGCGTCCTGCGAGTCGTCGAACAACTGGCCGGCGCCGTGGTCCCCGCCTCCGCCCTGGAGCGCCTGATCCTGCCCTCGCGTGTCGCCGACTACTCGCCGACGATGCTCGACGAGCTGACCTCCTCCGGCGAGGTCGTCTGGGCCGGCGCGGGGTCGTTGGCCGGCGACGACGGCTGGGTAACCCTCTGCCCCGCAGAGCTGGCACCCCTTTTGCTTCCCGAACCCTCAGAGGCGCTGGACCCGGGCCCTGTCCACGAGGCGATCCTGGCGGCGCTCGGCGACGACGCGGCTTTGTTCCTGCGCGGGATCGTGGCCCGAGTCGGAGACGCCTTCCCCCCATCAGAAGTTTTGTCAGGACTCTGGGACCTGCTCTGGGCCGGCTACGTCACCAACGATACCCTCGCACCACTTCGCGGCCTCCTGAACTCGGGCAAGAGCGCCCACAAGGCACGCCGCCCCACCCCCCGCGGCCGCTATGCGCGCTTCGGCGTCGCAGCCGTGGCGGCCGACCAGAACGCCGCCGCCGCAGTGAACCCCTCCGGCGCCGGCCGCTGGTCGCGCCTGTCCCCCCGCATCGCCGACCCCACGCGCCGCGCCCACCTGCTCGGCGAGGTACTGATGGACCGCTACGGCGTGGTGACGCGCGGCTCGGTGATGGCCGAGCGCATCCCCGGCGGCTACGCAGGCGTGTACTCGGTGCTGTCGGCCTACGAGGAGGCGGGCCGCGCGCGCCGCGGCTACTTCGTCGAAGGCCTCGGCGCCGCCCAGTTCGCCGCCGAAGGCGCCGTCGACCGCCTCCGCTCCCTGGCCGCCTCACTGGAGGCGCTGGAGAACCGCGACCGCGAGGCGACCGGCGCCGCCATCGACGAGAGCGTCCACAAACTGATGGGCACCCCCCACGAATACACACCCCGCCGCCCCAAGAAAGAAACAGAACGCATCGGCGCCCTAGTCCTAGCCGCCACCGACCCCGCCAACGCCTACGGCGCAGCCCTCCCCTGGCCCACCCGCCCCGTCGCCGAAGACGGCGCCCCCACCACCGGCCACAAACCAGGCCGCAAAGCCGGCGCCCTAGTAGTCCTGGTAGACGGCGAACTGGTGCTGTACGTAGAACGCGGCGGCCGCACCCTCCTGTCCTGGACCGAGAACCTGACAACCCTCCAACCAGCAGTGGACGCCCTAGCACTGACAGTCCGCGACGGCTGGCTCGGCAAACTGACGGTCTCAAAGACCGACGGCGAAGACGTCCTCTACGCAGGCAAAAACTCAGCCCTAGCCCAAGCCCTAGCAGCCGCCGGCTTCCGCTCAACCCCCTCCGGCCTCCGCCTCCGCGCCTGACCCAACCCCCCACACGGCCGATCGAGTGACCCCCGGGAACAACACGCCGACACCTTTTCGTAGCTCCAAATAGGAGTCGTCGGGGAGCACGCAGAATCGCGAGCTGGGAAGGGCCAGGCCGGGCCCGGACCAGCAGGCAGCGGTCGGTTTGCTGGCTGGCTTCCAGTCCGCCGTGCGCCGCAGGTATGTGGCCGCGGCCGTGCTGGTGCCGGATATCGAGGCGAGTTTGTTCGTGCCGAGGGCGACGGCGGCGAGCAGGTTCGGGTACGCCAAAAGCAGCGTCGGCAACTGGATCAGGCCGCCGCCGCCCACGATCGCGTCGACTCCGCCGGCGCCCGCTGCGGCCCCGAGCAGCACCGCTCCGTGCGCCATGTCCATGGCCCCGGACCCTAGCGAGCGTGGATCACGTCGTGATCACGTCGCCGGTCGCCGCTCGCTCGCCCACGCGTCGGCCAGGTCGCCGCGTTTCGCCGACGCGCAACCTCGCGCACCGGGTAAGGTGGCACCGCCGAGTGGCGCGCACGTGCGGAGCAAAACGACCGCACGACCGCACGACCGCACGACCGCACGACCGCACAACACAACACCACGCGGCCACGCACGACAGCACCGCACCACGTGGCGACGCACGACAACGCCGCCCCGGCACGCACGACGGCACAACAGCACCACCGAGTGCGCGCGTGTATTCGGGGCACACGACAGCGCGAAGGCACGACAGCACCACCGCGCAGCTGCACACGCGGCACAACAGCACCACCGGGCGCGCTACCCAGCCACCGGGCGCGACCAGGCACCACCACCGCGCACACCAGGCCGCGACCAACTGCCCCGCGCGCACCAACCAGCGCTCATCGCACCCTGAGAAAGCCGCGACCGACACCCGGCCTCAGCTCAGCGGAATCATCCGGCGAAATGTGGCGGCCTCAGACCGCCTCCCGGCCCACACCCACGTTCCGGCCGGGGCATCAGATGCTCCCCCGAGAAGCGTCAGCTCGCGGCCGGCTGCTCCCCCGAACCCGACCCCAGCGGCAGCCCGTCCTGGTACGGCAGCCCCAGCAGCTGCGCGACCACGCCGAGGTACACCTCGGCCTCGCGCGCCAGTTCGGCGGCCTCGGCGTCGCTGACGGCGTTCGGCAGGCCGGCCTGGGCGGCGGCGCGGCGGGTGGCTCCGGAGGCGAAGTACGCGGCCCAGTCCGCCAGTTCCGGGGCCTCGCGATAGAGGAGGTCCCAGACGCTGCGCGGCCGGCGGCGGGTCGGGGCTGCCGGGACCGCGCGGGCCGTCACCACGGCGGCTGAGGCGTGCAGAGCCGCCATGTGCGCGCCGCAGTAGCGGTCGTACGGGTGCGACGTCGTGACCGCCTCGGCCAGCTCGTGCACGGCCTGCTCGAACAGGTCGCGTGCGGAGCGCGAGGCGGGTCCGCGCCGGTGGCCGCCGGAGCCCATCGGGGGCAGCGGCGGCGGGTGGGCTCGGGAGCTTGTTATCGGTCCCGTGTCCGGGCTTGTGAGAGCGGCGGGCATAGTTCCCTCCCTGTACTAGTCAGGGTCCACTGATGACATGTCGGACACTCGCAGCATGTCTCTTCCACAGTGACAGGCCCCACTGACAAAAACAGGTGTTCAAGGCGGGAAATCCCCATGAACGGCCGTGGCGGTCAGTTCTCCGGGAATTTCAGCACGCGGCCGATGTGCTCCGGCAGGCAGCTGAGCGATTCGGCGACGAGGAGCCAGCCGCCGGAGGTGACGTCGTGGCAGAGCTGGAACACCTCTACGTCACCCTCCCGCCCCACGCTGGCGCGCACGCTCCACAGCTCGCGCTCGATCTCCCGGTCGCGGCCGAACACCAAGGTCTCGAACGTGCCCAGGCGCCGGTCGGTGCGCAGCAGCACCGACGGGAGTTCGCCGGAGTCCGCGCCGACCTGGATCCAGTGCGACAGGACCTGGCGCACGCGGTAGAGCTTGCCGCGCCAGATGAAATGCGCCGGCTCGCCATGGCGACGCAGTACGTCGATCAGTTCGTCATCGGTGCTCACTGCGGCACCCGTCCCATTCGCACTCATCGCAGCCTCCGAATAGCCGCCACCTCTGTCGTCCGTCCGCCCGGACCGGCCGAGGGCCGGCCACGGGCTTCCCCTCCCGCGACCACCCAGCGGGGTGGCCGATCCGGGCGTCCGGACCATCATCGAATCTTTGTTCGACTTGAGCCAGGCTACCCCCGAGAGCCACCCGCCCTCAACGGAATCGAGTCAAGGCTCGCTCAAATGAGTGAATGGATGCCGCGAGGACGATCACCACGGCCGGCGTTCGCCCTGCACCAGGCCCATGTCGCTGCTGGGCCGACCGCACAAAACCCGTCCGCCCGAGTTGCGAAAAGGAGGACGGCGGCGAAGGGAAACCCTCAACGCCGCCGCACTTTCGATGGCTGCCGGCCTCTGAAGCACCGACCCGCCGACCACCGGACCGCCCGATCCGGTCCCGTTTCACGAAGCTCTGCCGCCCCGTGTCGGCAGTGCCTCATCAAACGGGACCGGGTCTTCCCCACCGACACCCGGCCGGCCGTGCCTCCCCGACACCCACCGTGGCGCAGCCGTCGTGCCGACAGTAAGTGTGACGCATGACACCGACAGTCCTCATGGGTATTAGTACTCAGGTCCGGCTTGAGTACCTGCGCATACGTCCGACGACGGCGCTGGAGAACGCTGTTACTAAATCGCAACATACAGAACGCTGTCACACTGCAACCCAACCCACCCCCTCGAACGTCTATATGGATGATCGGATGTGCTGCTTCACGCAGCCTCCGACGCACCCGGTGGGGGTGCTAGTGGGGGTAGGGAAGGCCATCAGGCCTTGGCGGGATCCGCGTCTGTGGGGGCGCGGGTCCCGCCCCTCCTTTATGGGAACCTCTGAGGAGCCCGCTATAGAGAGCACGCCGCAGAGCCCGATTCCCCCGCAGTCTCCACGCATCTGGGTCGTTTAGTTCCCGCGCAGTCACCCTCACGGCCCACCCTGCTTTCCGCCACGCTGCGATCAAGGCCCGCGGTGGGGATGCTTTAGCCCGTGGGACGAAATCGACACCCGGCAGGCGCCCCGGCCGCGCTGCCCGCGCCGTTCGCGCCGTCCACGCTGTCCGCCGACCCGCCCCCGGCCGCCGAGACCGTCTCGGTCCTCGTCCCGCTCCTGAACGACGAGCGCCGCGTGCTGCGCTGTGTGCGGGCACTGCTGGCCCAGACCCGGGTGCCGAAGATGGACGTGGTGTTCCTGGACGCGGGCTCCACGGACCTCACCCGCCGGCTGGTGCTCCAGGCCGCGATGGACGATCCCCGACTGCGCCTGCTGATCGGCGCGCCGACCCCGCAGGGCTGGTGCGCGCACGCGCACGCCTGCGAACAGCTGGCAGTCGCCGCGCGCGGCAAGGCCATGGTGTTCGCGGACCCGGGACTGGCGCTGGCGCCGGGCGCGATCGCGGCGGCGGTGGCGGCGCTGCGCGGGCCGCAGCGGATGGACCTGGTGGTCGCGGAGGCGCGGCGGCGCACGCCGGCCGAGCGTACGCCGACCTCGGGCCCGCGGCCGTCGACGTCGGCGCGGCTGCTGGCGGTCGACAGCGAGACGTACTGGCGCGTCGGCGGCCACTGCAACGCGGCGCACGACGCACACGGCGAGACAGGGCTCTTGCGCGCGGTCCGGCGCGCGGGCGGACACGTTGCCCTGCTGGACGGACGGCACGCCATAGAGTTCCTGGACGGTTCGCTGTGGCCGCGCGAGCGCGCCGGCGTCGCGACCGTGACGGGCACCGGCGGACGCCACCCGCTGAACGACACGGAGAACTCGATCCTGCACTCGTTCACGGACACGGCACGCCGCCTGCTCGCGGCGTTCACGACGGCGCCGACGCAGGTGCGGCCCGCGACCGGACGGCCGGTACAGGTGCGGCGCGCGCCGACGCGTCCGACGACGGCGTCCGCGGGGCCGGTCGCGGACGCGGCGGCGAACCGGGCGGCGGGCTACGCGGGGAAGGCGATGGCCGAGGCGGTCGCGGCGTCGGTCTCGACATCAGGCTCGACGTCGGGCTCGGCATCGAAGGCGGCCGCGGCATCGGTCTCGGCCACGGTCGCAGCGTCCGTCGCGACATCGGAGTCGGGGCGTTGACGGCGGGCCGAGCCCCCGTCATCCCCCGTACCCGCACCCGCCACGCACACCGCCTCGTCTCCGGCTACGCTCGGGGACATGTCTGAGCTGATCTTGCTCCGCCACGGCGAGACCGAGTGGAGCCGCTCCGGCCGCCACACCGGCCTGACCGACCTGCCGCTGACCACCGTCGGCGAGGACCAGGCACGCGCCGCCGCCAAACTCCTGGCCGGCCGTTCCTTCGGCGCCGTCTACACCAGTCCCCTGACGCGCGCGGTGCGCACCGCCGAGCTCGCTGGCCTGACCGGCGCGGTCGAGGATCCCGACCTGCTGGAGTGGGACTACGGCGGCTACGAGGGGATAACGACCGACGAGATCCACCAGGACCGGCCCGGCTGGTACTTGTGGGACGACGGCGTCGTGCCCGGCGACCATGAGCATCCCGGGGAGACCATCGAGCAGGTCGGCGCGCGGGTGGACCGGGTGCTGGCGCGCGTGCGGCCGATGCTGGCCGACGGCGACGGCGAGGACGTTTGCCTGGTCGCGCACGGCCACGTGCTGCGCGTGCTATGCGCGCGCTGGCTGGGGCTGCCGGCGACGGGCGGACGCTTCTTCCGGCTGGACACGGCGGCGGTGTCGCGGCTCGGGTTCGAGCATGCGCGGCCGGTGGTGGACGGGCTGAACCAGCAGGGGTGACGATCGACCGGATCGGTCTCGGCGAGGCGGTCACGCTGGAGTTCCTCGGCCCCCTCACGATCGCGCTGGCCGGCTCGCACAGACGCGTGGACCTGGGCTGCGCCGTACTCGCCGCGGCAGGAGTCGTCGCCTTGATGCGGCCGCGCCCCACCGCCGACTACCTCGGCATGGGGCTCGCCCTGCTCGCCGGTGATGATGATGATGATGAGTGGGTAGGGCCCCGCCCTACCAGGGGGACAAACCACCCCAAAAAACGGTAAGCCGTGCGCCCAGCATCCCACCGACCAAGCCCCCACCGCCCCGAATCGCCGAAGAAGTTGCGTCGAACGAGTGAGCGGCCCGGGCGTGTCGTAGGCCCTACTTCTTGCGAGCGGTCGCCATGACCGCCAGCTCCCCCAGCACCGCCTTGGCCTCGGCGTCGATCGGCGCGGCGGCGAGTGCCGTCCGGGCCTGGTCGGTCAGCGCGGCGATGCGCGCCTCGACGTCGTCCAGCGCGCCGGTGGCGCGGATGATGTCCTGCAGTTCGGCGACGCCGGCGGTGTCCAGGTCGGGGTTGCCGAGTTCGCCGCGCAGGGTCTTGATCGCGGCCGGGCTGTCGGCGCGCGCGGCGGCCAGCGCGACCAGCAGCGTCTGCTTGCCCTCGCGCAGGTCGTCGCCGGCCGGCTTGCCGGTGGCCGCCGGGTCGCCGAAGACGCCCAGCACGTCGTCGCGCAGCTGGAAGGCCTCGCCGAGCGGCAGGCCGTAGGCCGAGAACGCCGCGATCACGTCCGGGGTCCCGCCCGCCAGCATCGCGCCGACGTGCAACGGACGCTCGATCGTGTACTTCGCGGACTTGAACCGGATCACGGTCTGCGCCCGCTGCGCCGCGCGCTCGGGCTCGTCCAGGCCGTGCGCCTGCGCCAGCACGTCCAGGTACTGTCCGGCCATGACCTCGGTGCGCATCACGTCGAAGTACCGGCGCGCCGCGGCGACCCGCTCGGGCGGCAGCCCGGTGCCCGCGAACATCTCGTCGCACCAGGTCAGGCACACGTCGCCGAGCAGGATCGCGGCCGCCGCCCCGAAGCGCGCGCCGGAGCCCTCCCACGCGGCCTCCCGGTGCGCGGCGGCGAAGCGGCGGTGGATGGCCGGCATGCCGCGGCGGGTGTCGGAGTCGTCCATGTAGTCGTCGTGGATCAGCGCCGAGGCCTGGAGCAGTTCCAGAGAGGCGGCGGCGTGGACTATGCCGTCCTCCTCCTCGGGGGTCGCGCTGTCGCCGAGCACTCCGCGCCATCCCCAGTAACAGAACCCCGGGCGCATCAGCTTGCCGCCGTCCAGGAACTCGCGCAGTGCCGTCGGGAGCGGCGCCAGCTCGGGCGACATCTCGATGAGGGCCGCGCCCTGACGGTCCAGGAACGCCGACAACGCGGCGTCTACTCGGTTACGCAAAGAGTGGCGGTCCAGGGGGTTCACGGGAACAACCATACGGCTGGTCCTCGAAGGCCCGTGTCTCGCGTCTCGGGACGTGCGGCTTCCTTGCCTTACAAAGGGCAACATGCTCAGTACGGTGGATTCATGGCACTGGGACTCCCCTCCGTGCGGCCGGATCGCGCCGCCACCGTCCGCGAGCTGCTCGCCCGGGGTGAGCGCTCCTACTCGTTCGAGTTCTTCCCCCCGCGGAACGAGGTCCAGGAGCAGCAGCTCTGGCGTGCTTTGCGGCGGTTGGAGGGCTACTCGCCGACGTTCGTCTCGGTGACGTACGGCGCGGGCGGGACGACCCGGATGAAGACGGTGGAGACCACCGAGCGCATCGCCGCGGAGACCACGCTCACGCCTGTGGGGCACCTCACAGCGGTCAACCACTCCGTCGCCGAACTGCGGCACGTCATCGGGCAGTACGCGGACGCCGGGGTGCGCAACATCCTCGCGCTGCGCGGCGACCCGCCGGGCGACCCGTTGGGCGACTGGGAGGCGCACCCCGAGGGGTTGAACTACGCCAGCGAGCTTGTGGATCTGGTGCGGGAATCGGGTGAGTTCTGTGTAGGCGTCGCGGCCTTCCCCGAGCGGCACCCGCGCTCCCCCGACTGGGATTCCGATGTGGCGCACTTCGTGCAGAAGTGCCGTCGGGGCGCGGACTTCGCGATCACGCAGATGTTCTTCCTGACGGACGACTACCTGCGGCTGCGCGACCGGGTCGCGGCGGCGGGATGCGAGGTGCCGATCCTGCCCGGCGTGATGCCGGTGACGAACGTCGCGCAGATCAAGCGGATCACGGGGCTCACCGGGCAGGCGTTCCCGGCCGAGCTGGAGCGGTCGCTGGTGGCGGTGGACGGGGACAAGGCCGCGGTGCGCGAGGTCGGCGTGGAGTGGACGACCCGGATGTGCGAGCGGCTGCTCGCCGAGGGGGTGCCGGGGCTGCACTTCATCACGCTGAACATGTCGACGGCGACGCTGGAGATCTACCGGAACCTGGGGCTCGACCAGCGGCATGTGGCGGCTACGGGGATGCCTTTGTCTGCCTGAAGTCCGGGCTCCGCCTCTGCCCCGGTCCACTCACCAGCACTGTCACCTTGTCTGATGAACGACGCCTGATCGGGCCATCCCGTCGCGCGCCGTGTGCCAGCCTGCGATGAACAGCCGAGGGGGCCAGAGAAGGAGAGGCACGTACATGCAGCCGCTGGGAGTCCGATACGCGGTTCCGGTGGACCTCGCGGCGGTCCACGCCGTCACCCATTCGGCCTACCGCCACTATGTCGACCGCATCGGCGCCCGCCCCGCCCCGATGGACGCCGACTACCCGCACCTGATGCGCCGCGGCTGCCTGTTCGTGGTCGGCAACCCGGCGATCGCCACCGTCACCCTGGTCCCCGAGGACGGCTGGCTACACCTGGACAACTTCGCCGTCGCCCCGGACCGCCAGGGCCGCGGCCTGGGACGGCGCGTCCTGGCCTTCGCCGAGGAGCACGCGCGCCAGCTCTGGCTGCCCGAACTCAGGCTCCTGACCCACGCGATGATGTGGGAGAACCAGCGCATGTACACGGCCGCCGGCTACCGCGAGTACACGCGCACCAGGCCGGCGCCGGACCAGGAGCTGATCCACTACCGGAAGGTGATCGCCGGGTGGGACCTCTCGGGACCGACGTATCTGCCGCCGGCGGCCGGGATCGCGCTGGCTGGGGCGCGGTAGGCGGACGACGGCGACCGGGCTGACCGAGTAGACCGGGCTGACCGGGCTGACAGACGCAGGTCGGCAGGCCCGAGCTCGCCCTGGAACCAGCCCGCGAATCAGCCCGCGAATCAGCCCCCGAACCCACCCGAACCAGCCCCCGAAGAACCCCCACTCCGCCGCGCGCCCCCTGGCGCCCCGGGTGGCGTGTGCCGAGCGGCCATTGACCCGGGCCGGATCTCCCTTTTGACTGGAAAGCGGTGGCATTGGCGGCTTGTGGCGGATCCCCGCCGCGCCGCCCGGACCGCCGCCAGCGAAGGAGGCGCTATGGCAAAGCAGTCATTGTCGGAAGTCCCTCAGACGCCTTTCGAAGGCACCCCGCCGACGCCCGCCGAAAGCCGGGCGCTGCCGATCGTCGTCCTGGAGCCGGAGGCCGGGAGCTGCAGCTGCGGCGGCGGCTGCAAATGCGGCTGCCAGAGCGGCGGCAACTGCGCCTGTGGGGGCGCCTGCTGCCACTGACGGACCCCGCGCGTCCGCCGCGGGCCGGTCGAAGCGGGCCGCCGGAGTTCACCTCCGGCGGCCCGTTCCCTTGTCGCGGGATAGCTGTTAGGTTCACAAAACTAGAACCTGTATCAGTTTGGCGGGAGCGTCCCGGCAGGAGGCCGTCCATGTCCGAAGCCGTCATCGTCGAGGCGGTGCGTACCCCGATCGGCAAGCGCAACGGCGACCTGGCCACCCTGCACCCCGCGTACCTGCTCGGCGAGACCTACCGGGAGCTGCTCAAGCGCACCGGCGTGCCGGCCGACGCGGTGGAGCAGATCGTCGGGGGCTGCGTCACCCAGGCCGGCGAGCAGGGGTTCAACGTCGCGCGTACCGCGTGGCTGGCGATGGGCCTGCCGTACTCCACCGCCGCCACCACGATCGACTGCCAGTGCGGCTCCTCGCAGCAGGCGAACAACCTGATGGCCTCGATGGTCGCCGGCGGCACCGTGGACGTCGGCATCGGCTGCGGGGTCGAGGCGATGTCGCGGGTCCCGATCGGCGCCAACGCCAAGTCCGGCTTCGGGCGCCCGCAGCCCGACGAGTGGAACCTGGACATGCCGAACCAGTTCGAGGCGGCCGAACGGATCGCGCGCAAGCACGGGATCACGCGCGACGACATCGACGAGCTGGGCGTACTGTCGCAGGCCCGCGCCAAGCAGGCCTGGGCCGAGGGCCGCTTCGACCGCGAGGTGTTCGAGGTCCAGGTCCCGACCCGCGAGGAAGAGCGTGACGAGCACGGCATGTGGCGCGGCGTCAGCCGCGACCAGGGGCTGCGCGACACCACCCGCGAGGGCCTGGCCGGACTGAAACCTGTTCTCCCGGACGGCATCCACACCGCCGGCACCGCCTCCCAGATCTCCGACGGCGCCGCGGCGGTGCTGTGGGCGTCGCGGGACACGGCGCGCGCCCTCGGACTGCGCCCGCGCGCCCGGATCGTCGCGCAGGTGATGGTCGGCTCGGACCCCTACTTCCACCTCGACGGCCCGATCCCGGCCACCACCGCGGTCCTGGCCAAGGCCGGGATGACGGCCGGCGACATCGACCTGTTCGAGATCAACGAGGCCTTCGCCTCCGTGGTGCTGTCCTGGTCGCGTGTGCACCACGTGGACCTGGCCAAGGTGAACGTCAACGGCGGCGCGCTGGCCATCGGCCACCCCGTCGGCGCCACCGGCGCGCGCCTGTTCACCACGGCGCTGCACGAGTTGGAGCGCGCGGACAAGGAGTTCGCGCTGCTCACGATGTGCCAGGGCGGGGCGCTGGGGATCGCGACGATCATCCAGCGGGTCTGAGAGGGCGGATTGTGACAATTCGCGGCGCGAAACGCCCTATGAGCGGCGCCTGGCGTCGCCAGGTGGCCCTTACAGCCAACCAGGATGCGGCAGGCCACCTGTCTAGCCATGCTTGCTCCTAGACCGTTTCGCTCGTTTCGTAGTCAGCCGGCGGTTCCGTATGCCGCAAATCGTCACAATCCGCCCTCTGATCACCCACCACCGGCTTGGGGCTGGGGCTTGGCAACTGACACCCGGCGCCCCACCCGCTGTCTCAGTGCTCGCATCCGCAGAACCGCCGGCGCGAGTAGTGCTGCGCGTAATCCGGCGCGGTGATGCCGTCAAGCAGGTCCGGGCTGGGCTTGGCGGCGCCGGCGGCCACGCTCAGCGGGATGGTCCCGGCCCAGTACGGCAGCGCCAGGTCCTCTTCGTCGTCGGCGACCTTGCCGTCCCGGGCCTTCAGCGAGACCTGCTCCAGGTCCAGGGCCAGGATCGCGGTCTGCGCCAGCTCCTTGCGGGTGGGTTCGCGGGATTCGGCGGTGCGGCCGGGGGCGATGTGGTCGATCAGGGCCCGCATGGCGTCCAGGCGCTCGGCCGGGTCCGAGACCACCCGGGCCGTGCCGTGGACCACGACGCTGCGGAAGGCCACCGAGTGGTGGAACCAGCTGCGGGCCAGGACCAGCGCGTCGAAGAGGGTGACGGTCACGCCGACCGGCTCGCCGTCCAGGCCGGCGAAGCGGCCGCCGGTCGAGCCGTGCACGTAGAGGCGGTCGCCGAGGCGCGCGTGGACGGTCGGGAGGGCCACCGGGGCGCCGTCGAGGACGAAGGCCAGGTGGCACACCAGCGCCTCGTCGAGGACGGCGTGGACGGCGGCGCGGTCGTAGCCGACCCGGCCCTGGTAGCGGGTGGCGGTGGTGCGCGGGGTCTTGGCGTATTCGCCCTCGGCGCCGTGGCCGAACAGGCAGGCCTCGGTCTCGGCGTCGCGGGCGGGGCGGGGATCGGCGGGGGCCTGCGTCGGGCTCTGAGTCGGGGTCGGGCTGGGGGCCGCTTGCGTCATGTTTCGTCCTAGTGCAAACTAGTCACTGTGGTAGTTCAAACAACCTCACCGGCAGCGTACAAAATCTCCGGCCGGGGCGCCAGCCAGATCGCGGCCTCGATCGAGGCCGGCATCGCCGACGGGGAGCTGCCGCCGGGCCGGGCGCTGCCACCGATCCGGGACCTGGCCGCCGAGCTCGGGGTGAACCCCAACACGGTCTCGGCCGCCTACCGCCTGCTCCGCGACCGCGGCGCGGTGGAGACCGCCGGACGGCGCGGAACCCGGGTGCGCATGCAGCCCGCCACCGCGCCGCGCAACCTCAGCTTCCCGATCCCGCCCGGCGCGAAGGACCTGGTCACCGGCGACCCGGACCGCCGGCTGCTGCCGGAGCTGGTCTTCCCCGAAGGGGCGTCGCAGCGCCTTTACTCCGGCGACATGATCCTGCCGGACCTGCTCGACACCGCCCGGGCGCGGATCGGCGCCGGCCGGGTCGCGGTCGACGACCTGCTGCTGACGTTCGGCGCCGGCGACGCCATCGACCGTGCCCTGACCGCGCATCTGCGCACCGGAGACTCGGTCGCCGTTGAGGATCCGGGCTGGGGCGCCGTCTACCGTTTGCTGCCGGCGATGAACCTGACCGCCGTGCCGGTGCCGATCGACAACGAGGGCATGACGCCGGAGGGCCTGGCCTCGGCACTGAAGCGGGGCGTGCGCGCGGTGATCATCACCAGCCGCGCGCAGAACCCGACCGGCGCCGCGGTGTCGGCGGAGCGTGCCAAGGCCCTGCGCAAGCTCCTGGCCGAGCACCGCGACGTGCTGGTGATCGAGGACGACCACGGCGCCGACCTCACCCCGCACCACGCCCTGCACACCGTGACCGGCGTCACCGAGCACTGGGCCCACATCCGCTCCCTGTCCAAGGCGTACGGCCCCGACCTGCGCTGCGCGGTGGTCGCCGCCGACGGCACCACCGGCGGCCGGATGGCCGGGCGGCTCCGGCTCGGCGCCGGCTGGGTCAGCCAGCTGATCCAGGCCCAGGTGCACCGGCTGTGGACGGACGAGGCGGTCCAGGCGCAGATCGTCGAGGCGGCCCGCACCTACAGCGAGCGGCGCGACAGCCTGATCACCGCGCTGGCGGCGCGCGACATCAAGGCGATCGGCACCAGCGGCATCAACGTCTGGGTCCCGGTCCCGGAGGAGGCGGTCGTCGTCGGCGGCCTGCTGGCGGCGGGCTGGGCGGTCGCCCCCGGCGCCTGGTTCCGCGTCGACAGCCCGCCCGGCATCCGCGTCACCGTCGCGCAGCTGGACATGGCCGACGTCGAACCGCTCGCGGACGCCCTCGGCAAAGTCCTGACAGCCTCCGGCTCCAACGGCTCGGTGTAGGAAGTCTGCGTAGGAAGCCTGTGGAGCAAGTCGGCGCAGGAAATCAGTGTAGGAAATTCGCATAATCTGTTCGCCCGTGGCGAACGCCGGTCCCTGCCGTCCCGGAGCCCTTCTCTCGCCCCCGGCCCCGACATACCGTGGCCGGGTGGGCGAATGGTGGTCGATCGAGGTCGCGGACGGCGAGTTCTCCGCGGCTTCTTGGAAGGACGCGCACGGCCGCGACCTGATCCGCACCGCGCTGGAGTT
Source organism: Catenulispora sp. GAS73 (assembly GCF_041262085.1). Taxonomy (NCBI): domain Bacteria; kingdom Bacillati; phylum Actinomycetota; class Actinomycetes; order Catenulisporales; family Catenulisporaceae; genus Catenulispora; species Catenulispora sp. GAS73. The sequence goes on along the minus strand of NZ_JBGCCM010000048.1, from coordinate 24,855 downwards.
CGGCGCGGAGGACTGGGCCTGGGTCGAACGTCCGTGGGGCGTGGTGCTCGAACTCTGCTTCCCCGAGGACACGACGGTCGGCGGCTGGTCCGCCTTCCGCGAGGCGACGCTGGTGCAGGCGGCGCTGGACGCCGTGCCGGATCCGGTGAACGGCCTGCTGGTGTATCCGGGGCGCGGGGGCTCGTCGGGGGCGCAGGTGCCGCGCAAGCCGAAGCCGGCGCCCGCCGCCGCGGCGGCCGCGCTGCCGGAGCCGGACGTGCGCGATGAGGTGATCGACCTCGCTTCGACGGCAGCGGTCGAGGAGTTGCCGGTGGATCGCGGGCGGGTTGTCTATCCGCTGAGTGCTTAGTGCTGAGTGCTGAGTGCTTAGCGGTTCGCGCGTAGTACCCGCGCTAGCTCTTTCCCTTTAGCGTTCAGCACCTAGCGGTCACCGGTTGGTGCCGCGCCGCGCGATCAACGTCGCCGCCGCCAGCGCGAACCCGGCGCCGGCGACGAGCTCGTGCGAGAAGAACCGGTGCGGCTCCTCGTCCTGGATGCGGCCGTGGAAGCGGTTGACGGCGTCGGGCCAGAGCTTGCGCTTGAAGATGATGTGCGCGGGCTTGTCGAGGTCCGGCATCGCGGCCCCGGCCATGCCGAGGACCACCGAGGCGGCGAGCTTCGCGCGCCCGTTTCCCGGAGTGCGCAGCACCGCGCGCGTGATGACCCCCATCGCGGCCAGACCGGTGAGGCCGTCGGCCACCGCCACCCGCAGGAACTGCTGCTCGGTCTCCCACTTGCCCCAGTGCGGCAGCGCGTCGAGCGCGAAGTGCGACGCGACGCCGATCGCGAGGGCGGGCAGCGGGCGTCGTACGGCTGCGCCGATGACCGCTCCGGACAGGACGTGATTGGTCACCAGCATGCGCCCCACGCTAGCCGAGCGGTGATCCCGACCCCCGGCAGGCTCGCGTCAGAACCGGCAGAAGACGGCGGTGACGTCGTCGTGGAGCTTGCCGCCGTAGGCGCCCGGCGCCGCCAGCTCCTCGGCCCGCACATCGGCGACGAGCTGGCGCGGGCCGTACTTCTCCATGCCCTCCAGCAGATCGAGCCACGACCGGCCGTAGCGCTCGACGAGGCGCGTGATCCCGTCGGTCATCAGCGCGGCACGCGTAACGCCACCGAGCGGGATACTGCCGACGAGAGCTTTGTCGGCCGCGTCAGGGCGGTTGGAGGCGACCCAGAATCCTTCGTCGCTGTTACGCAGCCGACTGACGCCCTCGCGGCTGTAATCGCTCAGGTGGGCGGTCCGGTCGTCGTGCGCGACGGTGAGGCTGGCGTCGCCGTGCTCGATGACGACGGCAGAGTCGCCGAGCACGAGGTAGTCGACCGCATCGGCCGTGCAGCGCAGGATCACGACAGTGGTCGACGGGCTGTCGGGATTCCGCAGATCGCACTTGCCCTCGTGGTCGCACATCGTCGCCAAGATCCCCTGCCGCAGCACATCCGTCAGTGGCACCTGTGGCTCCCGCGCCAGCACGCTGGCGAGGTTCGCACCGAGATGCGCGACGAGCCACGGGACGTCGTGGACGCAGCCGGAGTCGACACCGGCCGGTTCGGTGGCACCGTCCAGGACGATGACGAAGCGCTCTGCGGCGAGGACGAAGTCGTCGTTGGGCCGCAGGTCGGATGCTGCCTGGCAGATGTAGGTGACTTCCATTCCCCGCGCCCTCCCTCGGGCCGACCCGATCGACGAGAAACGGTATCAGCCCGGCAACAACTCATTGGTCGATATGCTGCTATGGATATAATTCGTCAGTTATGCGAATGGCGCTGAACCACTACGTCTATTGGGCGCAAAGTTTCACTGAATAGGCGGCGGCAATCGGCGCGTTCGGCTGCGCGCACATCACCCGGCCCCGTACCGTTCCTGCATGTCGCATGAAGCAATCAACGGGGACGGGGACGAGCTGCGGGTGGCTCGCCGACTGGGGCCGGCGCCCGGCGAGCGGATGGACTGTACGGAGACTTCGAACTGCCCCGACCTGTTCGAGCTGACGAGCGGCGATTTCGCCGTCATCGGAACAGACGTGGGTATGCGCCTTCAGCTGCCGCCGGACGCCGGCTGCGCCGATACGGAGCGGGTCGTCGTGGTCCCCCGAGAAGTGCTGCTGAGCGCATTGCGCGATTTGTCAGGCAGCGTCTGATCTCGCCTCCCCGCCGAGAGCATCGGCGGCGTGGTCGCTCTGATTGGGAATCGCGCTCGTCAAACACGTGTCGCCATATGCCGCATCCACCAACATGTCGAAGGTCCACTCAGGAGAACCCATCCTGATGGTCACCTGTCGCGCCACCATCCTGGCTTCCCAGAAGCCTCGCATGGTCGAGCTGGTGAAAAGGTAGTGGAACTGCTTCCGCACGTCGTCCTCGGTAAAGAAGCCGAGGTCGTACATCATGCGCTGATGCTGAACGATCAAGTTGGCGTAGGTGTACTGCTTCGTGCACGTGGCGGACAGCCCCGTCTGGAACTCCGGCCAGACGGCGGCCAGCTCCGCGTCCTCCATGGAAAGCCGCATGAGCTCGACATGGCAGGCGCGGATGTCGGCCTTGGCGCTCCGCCGGAGCTGGATCTGAGTCCTGTCCATGGCCTGCCGCTGGGATTCGAGTTCCTGCCGCTGGAGCCGGAGCTCGTCGTATTGCAGCCGGAACGTGATGACCAGCGCGATGAACCCCAGACCCGAGAAGACGGCGTTGACCGACTCGAAGATCTGCCCCAGCGTTCCCATCTGGCTCTGCAGCCCTCGGCCAAGAACCACGGCGAGCAATGCCGTGATGCCGACGCTGAAGAACGAGACACCGACGCAGAAAGCCAGAACAATCAGCGACCCACGGCGGACCGTGAAGACGCGCCTCATGACGTCTGGCGCTTTGACATCGTCCCGATCGGCCATGAGCAGCTCCATCGACAGCTCGCTCTCGCGAGTGGTGCGACTGTGCTGAATTGGAAGCGCCGTGCCCCTGCGATCCCCGGTGGATGACGACCCTGACCAGGCAGACCTCTTGACAGGTGTGTTCCCGGTTCCGAAGAGCTTTAAAGCGTCGCGGAAAAGACATCGACCAGACGGACATCCGTCTGGTCGATGGTGCGAAGGACCGGCATCAGGTGGGCACAGACAGGTTCGAACTGCCGACCGCTCGGGTGTAAGCCGAGTGCTCTTCCGCTGAGCTATGCGCCCTCCAGAAGGCCGCCGGGGCGACCCTCAAGAGGGAAAGAGTACCCGACCCGACCCGGTCTTGCGGCACGTGATTCCCGGGCGGGAGCGCGGACGGGGCCGAGCGTCCGCCGCAGCCCCGCCACAGACCCACCACAGACCCGCCGCAGCCCCGCAGCGGACCCGCAGCGGACCCGCCACGAGCCCGCTGCGAACCCCAGTAACCGCCTCAGCCAAGCCCCTTCGGCTGCCCGTCCTGCCAGCGCATGCCCCAGCCGTACATGCGGTCCAGCTCCGACTGGAAGCCGGTGGTGAACTGCACTTCGCGCTGGACCACCAGCTCGGAGCCGTGGCGCAGCAGCATGGCCACGGCGCAGGACTTCGCGTGCGCGATCGGGTTCTCCAGCTTGATCTCCAGCGGGTTGCCGATGGCGGGGTGGAGGGTGACCTTTGCGTTGGCTCCGTCGAAGGCGCCCTGGTAGGCGAAGACGAAGATGAGGACGCGGTTCAGTTCGTCGGCGTGGTCGAGGTTGATGAACAGGTTCTCGCCGATGGCGCTGCCGCTGCGGTCGTCCTGGTCCAGGCGGATGTAGGGCGGGCGTTCGAAGTCGCCGCGGCGGTGGCCCAGGGCCTGTACCACGCCGCGCTGGCCGGCTGTGAACTCGTAGAGGCAGCCCAGGTCCAGGTCGACGAGGCGGCCGTGGCTGATCGGCGGGGGTTCCAGGCGGCGGGAGGAGAGCTTCAGGCCTCCGGTGGGGCGGGGGGTCGGGATCATCGGGAGCTGGTCCCAGATCAGGTTCACGCGCAGCGTGCCGGTGGCGGCGCCGCGGCTGGAGAGCGACTGGATCGGGCGGGCCGCGGTCATCTTCTCCACGCGGTTGCCCCCCTCGCCCTCGTCGGACGCCCTGATGATCATCCGGTTCAGGCGCATCGCTCTACCCCTCGGTGATGAAGTTGTCTGACATCCCTGTCCATCTGACTACAGTTTGCTACCCAGTGGTGGCAAGGCGGAACGTTCAGTCCGTTCTCTGGCCGAAATGGCGCTCCAGGGCGGCGTGCACGTCCTCGGACAAGGAGGTGGCGCCGGAGCGTGATTCGGCGGGGTTCTCGGCGGCCGCGGTGGTTTCCGCGGTCACCTGGTCCTCGGCTCCGCAGTCCTTGCATTGCGTGTTGCCGAGTGCGCGGACCAGGCGGGCGGAGCCGCATGCGGCGCAGTGGGCCAGGTCGGCGGTCCAGTCCCGGCCGTTCTGGCAGTCCGGGCAGACCAGGACCTGCTCGCCCGCGCGCACGCCCCGCCGCCACGGTGACGCGCCTCGGACCGGGTCGGTCTGGCGGGCGCCGCAGCGGTGGCAGGGCATGGCGTGGAGGTTTCCTATACGGGTGAGTCGCCGGCGCCTCGGCCGGCGAGTCGGATGGGGTGGGTCACACGCCGGCCGCGGTGAGGGCGGCTCGGTATTCGTCCAGCGAGCGTGCGTCCGCCAGGCCGTTGACCACGGTCCAGCGCACCACCCCCGCACTGTCGATCAGGAAGGTCCCTCGGACGGCGCAACCGCGCTCCTCGTCGAAGACCCCGTACGCGCGCGCCGCCCCGCCGTGCGGCCAGTGGTCGGCCAACAGCGGGAAGCCGAAGCCGGCTTCGTCGGCGTACGCGCGCAGCGAGTACAGCGCGTCGCACGACGCCGCGAGCACTTGGACGCGCTCGTTCTGGAAGTCGTCGACGCTTTCATGGATCGCCTGCAGTTCCGAGCCGCAGACCCGGGAGAAGGCGAACGGATAGAAGACCAGCAGCACGGCCTGCTTGCCCCGGAAATCCTCCAGGGAGACGGTCTGCCCGTGCTGGTCGGTCAGCGTGAAGGCCGGGGCCCGCTCGCCGACCGCCGGCACCGGCGGCTGCTCCGCTTCGACCTGCGAGGCCGGTCCGACCGCGCCCGGGGCCGCCGCTCCGGACCCGCCGGAGGCCCCGGACACGCCCGGGACGCCGGACGCCCCGGAGGGCCCTGAGGCCCCGGACACGCCGACAGCACCGGACCGCGCCGGACCGCTGGACACCAGACCGCCGGACACCAGACCGCCGGAGACCGAACCGTTTGAGAGATGGGTGGTGGAAGGGCCGCCGCCAGGCGGCCCGTTCGGGGAGGACATCGCCGCTAGTTCCCCGCGCTGTCGTCGACCTTGGCCCGGACCGTGGACTTCGCCAGCTTGCCGCCGGCCTTCGGGCTCACCAGGCGGGTGCCGGACCAGTTCGGGCCGGCGCTGATGCTGGAGGTCGCCGACAGTCCGGCGGTCGGGGCCGCCTCGCCGATCTCGCTGGGCTCCACGTGGCCGTCGCGCCCCACCTTGGGCGTCAGGAGCCAGATCGGACCGCCGTCGGCCAGCGCGGTCAGCGCGTCGACCAGGTTGTCCACCAGGTCGCCGTCGTCCTCGCGGTGCCACAGCACCACCGCGTCGACCACGTCTTCGAAGTCCACGTCGACCAGATCCGCGCCGATCGTGTCCATGATGGCCTGACGCAGTTCCTCGTCGCAGTCCTCGTCCCAGCCGAGTTCCTGCACCACCTCGCCCGCCTGGAAGCCCAGGCGCACCGCCAGCGGATTGGCGGCGGCCGCCGGAACCGTGTCCGCGACCGCGCCCACGGAACTGTCCTCCTTCATGTCGTTCTGCATTCCCCTAGTCCATACGCCGGAAGCCCAAGACGCAACTACCCGTCGGACGGCGAGTCCGGCGCGGTGTCGCCCGAGAGGTCCTCCACGGGGCGCCCCTCGACCACCGCGTCGGGTCCTGGGAACACCAGTCCTTGATGCCCGTCGTCGAAGCGCACCAGGTAGGGAGGGGTGCCGGCGGGCCCCTTGACGTCGATGATCTCGCCGGCCCGGTCGGCCTCGCCGACGTGGGCGGCGTGCACGTGAAGCCGGTCTCCCACTGAAGCTCGCATGTCTCCAGTTCACACCCGGCTCCCGGCGATGACCACCCCTCGGCACGCATTTATACCGATCTATAACGGTTACCATCGAGTAGATGTGACGTCCACGGCATGCGCGTTAGACGATGGTGGACGATGTAACCGAGAAGATCTACAAGATCTCTGTCTAGGTTGAAGGACGACTGTGGCACCCGGACAAGAGCGTTTCCCCATCATCAGTGACGGCCTGCCCACTCAGCTGCCGGACGTGGACCCGAACGAGACCGCGGAGTGGATCGAGTCCCTGGACTCAGTCGTCAACGAACAGGGCCGCCAGCGCGCGCGGTACCTGATGCTGCGCCTCCTGCAGGAAGCCCGCGCGAAACAGGTCGGCGTGCCCGGCCTGCGCTCCACGGACTACATCAACACGATCCCGCCGGAGGCCGAGCCCTGGTTCCCCGGCGACGAGGACATCGAGCGCCGGATCCGGGCGTTCATCCGGTGGAACGCCGCCATCATGGTGTCCCGGGCGAACCGTCCGGGCCTGGGCGTCGGCGGCCACATCGCCACCTACGCCTCGGCCGCGTCGCTGTACGAGGTGGGCTTCAACCACTTCTTCCGCGGCAAGGACCACGGCGAGTCCGGCGACCAGGTCTACTTCCAGGGCCACGCCTCGCCGGGCATCTACGCCCGCGCGTTCCTTGAGGGCCGGCTCACCGAGCAGCACCTGGACGGCTTCCGCCAGGAGACCTCCCAGGCGCCCTTCGGCCTGTCCTCCTACCCCCACCCGCGCCTGATGCCGGACTTCTGGGAGTTCCCGACCGTGTCGATGGGCCTGGGCCCGATCGGCGCGATCTACCAGGCCCGGTTCAACAAGTACATGTACTCCCGCGGCATCGCGGACACCTCGCGCAGCCACGTATGGGCGTTCCTCGGCGACGGCGAGACCGACGAGCCGGAGTCGCTCGGCGCGATCGGCCTGGCCGCGCGCGACGAGCTGGACAACCTGACCTTCGTGATCAACTGCAACCTGCAGCGCCTGGACGGCCCGGTGCGCGGCAACGGCAAGATCATCCAGGAGCTGGAGTCCACCTTCCGCGGCGCCGGCTGGAACGTCATCAAGGTGATCTGGGGACGCGACTGGGACCCGCTGCTGGCCCAGGACACCGACGGCGCGCTGGTGAACAAGATGAACACCACGCCCGACGGCCAGTTCCAGACCTACTCGGTGGAGTCCGGCGCCTACATCCGCGAGAACTTCTTCGGGGACGACGCCCGGCTGCGCAAGATGGTCGGCGACATGTCGGACGACCAGCTGCGCACGCTCTCGCGCGGCGGCCACGACTACCGCAAGGTGTACGCGGCGTTCAAGGCGGCCCGCGAGCACACCGGCCAGCCGACCGTGATCCTCGCCCACACCATCAAGGGCTGGACCCTCGGCGAGCACTTCGAGGCCCGCAACGCCACGCACCAGATGAAGAAGCTCACCAAGGCCGAGCTCAAGAGCTTCCGCGACCGGCTGCACCTGCCGATCACGGACGCCCAGCTGGAGGCGGACCTGCCGCCGTACTTCCACCCGGGCGAGAACTCCCCCGAGATCCAGTACATGAAGGAGCGCCGCGCCGCGCTCGGCGGCTACCTGCCGCGCCGGCAGATCCGCAGCAAGCCGCTGATCCTGCCCGGCGACGACGTCTACGGGCAGCTGAAGAAGGGCTCCGGCAAGCAGGCGATGGCCACCACCATGGCCTTCGTCCGGCTGCTCAAGGACCTGATGCGGGACAAGAACATCGGCGCGCGGTTCGTGCCGATCATCCCGGACGAGGCCCGCACCTTCGGCATGGACTCGCTGTTCCCGACCGCGAAGATCTACTCGCCGCACGGCCAGACCTACGACGCGGTGGACCGCGACCTGCTCCTGTCGTACAAGGAGTCCACGCAGGGCCAGATCCTGCACGAGGGCATCAGCGAGGCCGGGTCCACGGCGTCCCTGGTGGCCTCGGGCAGCTCCTACGCCACGCACGGCGAGGCCACGATCCCGGTCTACATCTTCTACTCGATGTTCGGGTTCCAGCGCACCGGCGACCAGTTCTGGCAGATGTCCGACCAGCTCGGTCGCGGCTTCGTGCTGGGCGCCACGGCCGGCCGCACCACGCTGACCGGCGAGGGCCTGCAGCACGCCGACGGCCACTCGCACCTGCTGGCCTCCACCAACCCGGCGGCGGTCGCCTACGACCCGGCGTTCGCCTTCGAGATCAGCCACATCGTGCAGGACGGTCTGCGCCGCATGTACGGGTCCTCCGAGGAGCACCCGCACGGCGAGGACGTGTTCTACTACGTCACCGTCTACAACGAGCCGTACCAGCAGCCCGCTGAGCCGGCCGGGGTGGACACCGAGGGCATCCTCAAGGGCCTGTACCGCTACGCGGCCGCCCCGGAGGGCCCTGCCGACAGGCCTAAAGCACAGATCCTGGCCTCGGGCGTCGGCGTCACCTGGGCTCTGAAGGCGCAGCAGATGCTGGCCGAGGAGTGGGGCGTGGCGGCGGACGTGTGGTCGGCCACCTCGTGGACCGAGCTGCGCCGCGACGCGCTGGCCGCCGACGAGCGCGCGCTGCTCTACCCCGAGGAGGAGCCGCGCACGCCGTACGTCACGCAGACCCTGGGCGCCACCGAGGGCCCGATCGTGGCGGTCTCGGACTGGATGCGCGCGGTCCCGGACCAGATCGCGCAGTGGGTGCCGGGCGACGCGACGTCGCCGCAGCGGTACACCTCGCTGGGCGCCGACGGCTTCGGCTTCGCGGACACCCGCGGCGCCGCGCGCCGGTTCTTCCACATCGACGCCGAGTCGGTGGTGACCGCGGTCCTGGCCCAGCTCGCCAAGCGCGGCGAGGTCAAGCGGGAGGCCCCGGCCGAGGCGGTCCGCAAGTACCAGCTGCACGACGTGCGCGCCGCGGGCGCCGGTCCGACCGGCGGCGAGGCGTAGCGCACACTCCAGGCGCACTAGAGCGCCCCGGCCGTCGGAACTCGACGGCCGGGGCGCTTTTTGTTCGGCCGGTGTGGTCGGCTCGCTCGCGCAGCCGGCGGCGGCGGGAAAACCACAGCCGCGCCTTGCGGAACCCCCCACGAGTTCCGCAAGACGCGGTGAAGTCGGCCGTCGCAACCCCCCGATCCACTGTGGGGGCAACCCTGGCTCCGCCCCACGCAGCCAGGTTGCCGCCGCACCGTCAGTTGCGCGACTCGCAGGGTCGAGGTTATGCATTGGCGATACCTGGAAGCGAGAATCCCGTACAACTCCGTACACTCGTCCGCAAGCCGTAGACCTGCGGCGATCCTCGGAAGCGGTGCCACGGAAGGGGTTCTGTGACGGACGAGACGGCCTCCGCGGCGCCCGATCCCGCGGGTGCGGTGGATCTTGCCGACTTCATCGAGCGGCTGCGGATGCTGCGGGCCCACGCCGGCTCGCCGTCGTTCCGCGTGCTCGCCAAGCGCGTCGGGCCGCTGCTGAAGCCGCCCCAGGAGATCACGCACTCGACGGTCAGCGACGTCTTCGATCCGAGCCGGCGCCGGCTGAACCAGGAACTGGTCGCGGCGATCGTGCTGGCTCTCGGCGTCCCCGAGGCGCAGGTCCCGCGCTGGCGCGCGGCGTGCGTGGCAGCGCACGCGACGAGGCGCCCGACCGGAACCGCCGGGGTGTTCCGCCAGCTGCCGGCGGAGCTGGCGACGTTCACCGGCCGACAGGAAGAGTTGGCCGCGCTGATGGGGCTGGTCGGCACAGCGGACGCGACCGAGATGGCTGACGCGGCCGACGCCGGCACCGCGGCCTACGGAAGCAGCGATATCAGCGGGACTGATATCGCCCCGCCCCGCGCCGTCGTGGTCTCCGCGATCGAGGGCATGGCCGGCGTCGGCAAGACCCAGCTGGTCATCCGCGCCGCGCACGAGTTGGTGCGCGCCGGCCGCTTCGCCGACGTCCAGCTCTACGTGAACCTGCGCGGCTTCGACGCCGACGCGGCGCCGGCCGACCCGGCCGACGTGCTCGATTCGTTCCTGCGGCAGCTGGAGGTGCCGGCGCGGCGGATCCCGGCGGACCGGGCCGAGCGGGCCGCGATGTTCCGGGACCGGATCGCCGGCCGCGACGCGCTGCTGGTGCTGGACAACGCCGCCGACGAGGCGCAGGTCGCCGACCTGATCCCGGCCGATCCGCGCTGCCTGGTGCTGGTCACCAGCCGACGGAGCCTGGCCGGGCTGGACGGCGCGCGCCTGTTCCGCCTGGACGTGTTCCCGCTGCGCGACGCGCTGGAGTTGCTGGCCCGCGTGGTCGGCGAGGAGCGGGTCGCGGCCGAGCCGGACGCCGCCGAACAGGTGGTGCGGCTGTGCGGGCTGCTGCCGCTGGCGGTGTCGTTGGCGGCGGCGCGGCTGCGGTCGCGGCCGGCGTGGAGCTTGGAACGGCTGGCGGCCTATCTGCGGGACAGCGGGCTGGACGCGGTGCGGGCCGGGAGCCGCGAGCTGCGTCCGGTGTTCGATCTGTCCTACCGCGATCTGCCGACGGATACGGCGCGCGCCTTCCGGATGCTCAGCCTGCATCCCGGCCGGGGGTTCACGACCGGTGCGGTGGCGGCGCTGATGGGGACGACGGAGGCCGCGGCGCGGAGCGCGTTGGAGTCGCTGGTCGACGAGAACCTGGTCGAGCAGCGCACCGCCGACCGGTACGAGCTGCACGACTTGCTGCACGCCTATGCGGTCGAGCGCGCCGAGATCGACGAGAGCGCGGCGGAGCGTGACGAGGCGCTGGCACGTTTGCTGACGTGGTACCTGCACACCGCCGAGAGCGTGTCGCGCACCGTCGAGAAGCGGCGCCTGCTGGAGCCGCTGCCGCCGCGCCCGGGCGAGCCGGCGCCGCCCCGCTTCGACTCCGCGCCGGAGGCGATGGCCTGGTACGACGCCGAGCGCGGGAACCTCAGCGCGGTCCTGGCCCTCGCCGCCGACACCGGCCGGCACGAGCTCGCGCTGCGGCTGCCGGTGACGCTGCTGGGCTGCTACCAGCTGCGCAAGGACTGGACCCACTGGCGGGCCGGCTACGAGACGGGCCTGGCCAGCGCGCGCGAGATCGGCGACCGGGTGGCGGAGAACCGCCTGCTGAACGGCCTCGGGCTGGCCCTGTACGACGTGCAGGAGTACGAGAAGGCGGTCGAGGTCTACCACGCGGGCCTGGCGGTGGCCGAGGAGCTGGGCGACCTGCCGCAGGTGGCCTCGATCCTGGGCAACATCGCCGGCTGCCACAGCCGCCTCGGCGACTACGCCACCTCCGAGCAGATGCACCTGCGCGGCCTGGAGCTGTTCCGCGAGGTGGGGAACCCGCAGAACCTGGCCTCGTCCCTGACGAACCTGGGCAACATGCTGCACGAGGCCAAGCGCCTGGAGGAGGCCCGCACGGCACAGACGGAGGCGTGGGCGGCGGCGCGCGAGGCCGGCAACCGCCGGTACGAGGCGATCATCCTGTTCAACCTCGCAGAGGTCTGTGTGGACCTGGGCCGCCTGGCGGAGGCCGAGGAGGACTACCGCCTGTCGCTGGCCGCCGCCCGCGAAGCCGGCGACCGCCCGGTCGAGGCGGAGGCGCTGCGGTCGCTGGCACGGCCGCTGAGGGCGCTCTCGCGGCCTGCGGAGGCCCGGGAGGTGTTGCGGGAGGCGCTGGCGGTTTTCGAGGCGCTGGGATCGCCGGAGGCGGCCGTGACGCGGGAGCGGTTGGCGGAGCTTGGAGGGTAAACCCCGACGGGTCGGGCGCGAGGCGCCGGTCGCCTCCGGATCACGACCGGCGTAGCTTGATATCAGAGGTCATATTCACTACGAACGGGGGAATTCCATGAATGCCGATCCGGAGCACGAAGGCGGCGTCGAGCGGCCCGATCCGGGAGAGGTCACAGGCGGTGCCGTCGAACGGCCGGCGCCGGGCTACACCGGTGGTGCCGTCAAGCAGCCGGACCCGAGCGAGATCTCCGGCGCCGTCACCCAGCCGGACCCGAACTACACCGGTGGTGCGGTCAAGCAGCCGGACCCGAGCGAGACGTCGGGTGCGGTCAAGCAGCCCGACCCGAGCGAGACTTCCGGCGCCGTCAAGCAGCCCGACCCGAGCGAGATCTCAGGCGGGGTCTCCCAGTCTGTCTCCCAGTCCGACCCGGGCAGCGTGACCGGCGGCTGATCTCACACCGCCGCGCCGCCCACTCCCGCCGGAGCGCTCCCCGCTCCCCGCCGGCGATCCGGCTCCAGCCCCGGGCTGCCTATCGGCAGGCACGTCGTGCACTGCGGTTCCTCGACGTGGTGCTCCGGGGTCGGCCGGGTCGCCGCGTCGCGGATGCCGAACCACGCGATCGCGCCGCTCACCGCGAACAACACCGCGGACAGGACCATCGCCTTGCTGAACGCCGGCTCCAGCTTCGCCGGGTCCGCGTACCCGTCGCCCTTCAGCCCCACCAGCAGCGGGAACGCCGCCACCGCCAGCGCCCCGGCGGCGCGCGCCACCGCGTTGTTCACGCCGCTGGCGATGCCCGCGCGGTCGGTGGTGGTCGAGTTCAGCACCGTCACGGTCACCGGGACCGCGACCATCACCATGCCCAGCGAGAACACCAGCAGCGCGGGCAGGATGTGCCCCCAGTAGTTCGGGTGGTGCCCGGAGGTCGCCAGGATCAGCGTGCCGATCGCGGTCAGCACGCCGCCGGCGGTCATCAGGCGGCGCGCGCCGAGCTTCGTGGTCAGGGCGCCGACCCGGGAGGACAGCGTCATCATCACGATCGTGGTGGGCAGCGACGCCAGGCCCGCCTGCAGCGGCTTGTAGCCGCCGACCACCTGCAGGTAGGTGGCGAAGAAGAAGAACAGCGCTCCAAGCGCCCCGTACGCGGTCAGCGTCAGGGCGTTGGCCGCGCTGAACTCCCGCGAGCTGAACAGCGACAGCGGCATCATCGGGGCCGGCGAGCGCCGTTCGACCAGCACGAAGGCGACCAGCGCCGCGATCCCGGCCAGCGCCGTCACGATCACGCTCGCCGACCCCAGCCCCTTGGCCCCGGCCTCGACCAGCGCGTAGGTGACGCCGGCCAGTCCCAGCGCGCCGAGGACCGCGCCGGGCAGGTCGAAGTGGCCCGCGACCAGTTCCTTCGACTCCGGCACATAGCGCAGCGCGATCGCCACCACCGCGACCGCCAGCGGCAGGTTGATCAGGAAGATCCAGCGCCACGACGCGTACTCGATCAGGTACCCGCCGACCAGCGGGCCGGCCGCGCCGGCGATGCTCGCCAGGCCGGACCAGGCCCCGACGGCCTTGGCGCGGTCGTCGGGGTGGAAGACGGACTGGATCAGCGCCAGGGCGCCGGGCGTCAGCAGCGCGCTGCCCACGCCCTGGATCGCGCGGAACGCGATCAGGAAGCCCAGGTTCGGGGCCAGGCCGCAGGCCAGGGAGGCGAGCGCGAACCAGATCACGCCGATCAGGAACACCCGGCGGCGGCCGAAGCGGTCGCCGAGCGAGCCGCCGACGAGCACGAACGCCGCCAGCGTCAGCGTGTAGCCGGTCACGGTCCACTGCAGACCGGCCAGCGACGCCCCGAACTGGTGGCCGATCCGCGGCAGCGCGATGTTCACGACGGTCCCGTCGAGGAACGCCATCGCCGAGCCGAGGATGGTGGTCGCCAGGACGCCGCGGCCGATCGGAGTGCCCAGTCGGACGCTGCCCGCTTCGGCGGAGGCAACCGGGGTCACGGCTCACTCACCATGCGGCCCATCGTGTCACGGGCTGGGGACGAGCGCACGCCGTCAGGGGCGCGGGGCTGGCAGGACCATGACACGGGGTGCGCGGCGGCGACTCGCGGGGCCCAGGCGGCCGGATTCGAACCGGCGTCCTCCGCATCCGTAGTGCGACGCGCCTTCCTCTGCGCTACGCCTGGATTCACCCGCCGCCGCGTGTCAGGATCATGGCACGAAAGCCCGCCCTCGCGCGACAGTGTTCGGCGACGTTTGGCGACGCGGTTCGGCGAAAGACCGGGCGGCCGGATTCGAACCGACGTCCTCCGTCCTGACAAGACGGCGTGACTGCCTCTGCACCACACCCGGCAGTGGTGCACCCTATCTACAGCGCGGCCCGGTCGCCGACGAGGCCGTCCACCACGGCCGTCCGATACGCGTCGCGGTCCACGAACTCCTCGATCAGCTCCGTGTACGGCGGCGGCTCGATCAGCGGAGCGCCGAGGTCGATCGGCGTCCGCGGAAGCCCGGCGTTCCCCAGCGCGCCGTCGGCGGCGTCCAGGATCGGATCCACCGACCCCGCCAGGATCGAGGCCCGCACCGGCTCGGCCATCCGCGACAACGCGCCGACGCGCTCCTGCTCCAATGCCCACACCGGCTCCGGGCCGGTTGTGAGAGCCAGCGTCGCGTAAGCGGCCCAGCGGATCGCCGACTCTGTCAGGCTGCTGTTGACGCGCCGCAGAACCCAGTGCACCAGCACCGGATCGTCGGACACCAGCAAGGGCTCCAGCACCGAGGCGTCCTTGTTGTGCGTCTTCAACCGGGACACGAAATCGGGCCGGAAGCCGCCGGCCGCCTCCGCCAAGCGGACCAGGCCGACTCGCAGCGCGCCGTCGGCCCCCGGCGTGAAGTACGCATGCTCCAGCACTGCGATGTCGTGCCGCTCCCGCAGTACGTGCGCCCGAACCTTCGCGAGCTCGTAGGCCGGATTCCGGTGGAGCGCCGCGCGCATGGAGTCTGTCCCCAGGGCACTGAGCGCGTAGTCGACGAACTTCGGGTGCAGCGGACCGCGGTCCAGCATGCGCGTCAGGATCCCGCCGGCCGCCTCGTTCGTGGCGCACTCACCGAGGAACGCCTCCAGTGTCCCGGGCGGCGCCATCGCCAACAGCACCGCCGAGGCGTCCACGCCACGCGGCCAGCGCGGAGCCCGGCCCGACCACGATTCGGGATCCGCGCGCTCCGGACGCACGACGGAGTCGATCAGCTCCGGCACCGAGCCGCGGTGGGAACCGGCCCGCATCGCCAATGCCAGCCAGGAATCCTCGTCGTCCCCGACCCACCGCTCCACCAACGCCGCGACGACCGCGAGCAGCTGCCGGCGCCAGGGCTCGAATTCGCTGCGGGTGACACGGAGCCCCCGCGGCTCGCGACCGCTCAGGTAGTCCTGGGTCAACGAGTCGATCGGCACCAGCAGGCCCAGGAGTTCCACCGCCGGGCGGGTGTGCACCACCACGTCCGCGGCGTCCAGCGTGCCGGACATCAGGTGTGTGATCAGCTCGCCGCGTTCACGGAAGTGGGCGCTCGCGTCCATGGGCTCATCATGGTCGAACGCGCGTCGGGCCGGCCCGGGATTTCCCGAGCCGGCCCACCGTGGGTGCGCCGCCGTGGGTGCGCGCGAGGTGTCAGCCCTCGATGTTGCTCATCACGTGCTTGATCCGCGTGTAGTCCTCGAACCCGTACATCGACAGGTCCTTGCCGTACCCGGAGTGCTTGAACCCGCCGTGCGGCATCTCGGCGACCAGCGGGATGTGCGTGTTGATCCACACGCACCCGAAGTCCAGCGCCTTCGCCGCGCGCATCGCCTTGCCGTGGTCCTTGGTCCACACCGACGAGGCCAGCGCGAACTCCACCCCGTTGGCCCAGCTGAGCGCCTGCTCCTCGCCGGAGAACTTCTGCACCGTGATCACCGGTCCGAAGACCTCGTTCTGGATGATCTCGTCGTCCTGCCGCAGCCCGGAGACGACGGTCGGGGCGAAGAAGAAGCCCACGTCCCCGACCCGGGTCCCGCCGGTCTCCACCTTCGCGTGCGCCGGCAGCCGGTCGATGAAGCCGGTGACGTGGCGCAGCTGGTTGGCGTTGTTCAGCGGGCCGTACAGCACGTCCTCGTCGTCCGGGTTGCCGGTCTTGGTGTTCTTCGCGGCCTCGGTCAGCTTCTCGACGAAGGCCTCGTACGCCGAGTCCTCGACGAGCACGCGGGTGGCGGCCGTGCAGTCCTGTCCAGCGTTGAAGAACCCGGCGACCGAGATGCCCTCGACCGCGGCGTCCAGGTCGGCGTCGGCGTAGACGATGACCGGGGCCTTGCCGCCGAGCTCCAGGTGCACGCGCTTGACGTCGGCGGCGGCGCTCTTGGCCACCTCCATGCCGGCCCGCACCGAGCCGGTGATCGAGGCCATCGCCGGGGTCTTGTGCTCGACCATGGCGCGGCCGGTGTCGCGGTCGCCGCAGATCACGTTGAACACGCCGGCCGGCAGGATCTCGCCGATGATCTCGGCCATCAGCAGAGTGGACATCGGCGTGGTGTCGGAGGGCTTGAGCACCACGGTGTTGCCCGCGGCGACGGCCGGCGCGAACTTCCAGACCGCCATCATCGCCGGGTAGTTCCAGGGCGCCACCTGCGCGCAGACCCCGACCGGCTCGCGCCGGATCCAGGAGCTGTGTCCGGCCATGTACTCACCCGAGGCCGTGCCCTCCAGCATCCGGGCGGCGCCGGCGAAGAACCGGATCTGGTCCACCATCGGGGGCAGTTCCTCCGAGGCGGTCAGGCCCAGCGGCTTGCCGGTGTTCTGCGACTCCACCGCGACGATCTCGGCGGCGCGCGCCTCGATCGCGTCGGCCACCTTCAGCAGCAGCCGCTGCCGCTCCGAGGGGGTGGTGTCGCGCCAGGCCGGGAAGGCCTCGGCAGCGGCGCGCATCGCGGCGTCGACGTCGTCGGGCTCGGAGATCGGCGCGTTCGCGACCACCTGCTCGGTGACCGGGTCGATGATCTGGCTGGTCCGGCCGGACACGGTGTCGACCGGCTTGCCGCCCACGTAGTTGCGCAGCTGGCGTGGTTCCACGGTGATGCTCTCCTCTTGGGTCAGGGCCGGCCTGGATGAGACCAGCCTACACAGTTGGGTTGACTGTGACGATGGATTCAGTGCTCAAAAACGCCCTCGCGTACGGATTCCATCGAGGAAGCCTTGCCAAGATACCGTTCCCGTTGTCACAATCCCTTTCGTGACCGACAGGACGAACGACCGGGCCAGCGGCGCCGCCGGCGGCTACCACTTGGACCCCCTGTCCAAGGCCATCATCGAACAGCTCCAGCAGGACGGACGGCGCGCCTACGCGACGATCGGCCGCGCCGTGGGCCTGAGCGAGGCGGCGGTGCGCCAGCGGGTGCAGAAGCTGATCGACGCCGGCGTGATGCAGATCGTGGCCGTGACCGACCCGCTGACCGTGGGCTTCCACCGCCAGGCGATGATCGGCATCCGCGCCGAGGGCGACCTGGAGCCGGTGGCCGACGCCCTGGCGTCGATGGCCGAGGTGGACTACGTGGTGATGACCGCCGGGTCCTTCGACCTGCTGGTCGAGGTGGTCTGCGCGGACGACGACCACCTCCTGGAGATCATCAACAAGCGGATCCGTGCTCTCCCGCAGGTCCGGTCGACCGAATCTTTCGTCTACCTGAAGCTTCGCAAGCAAACGTACACCTGGGGCGCTCTGTAACGGCAAGAACGACGCCCGCGGCGGCGCCGCCCCGAACGATCCACTCCTTGACGCGAGGAAGAGAATGAGCACCGACAGCCAGGACAAATCCGCCTACGACCATCTCTGGATGCACTTCACCCGGATGTCCGGGTACAAGGACAACCCCGTGCCCACGATCGTCCGGGGCGAGGGCGCGCGCATCTACGACAGCAACGGCAAGAGCTACCTGGACGGCCTGGCGGGCCTGTTCGTCGTGCAGGCCGGGCACGGCCGCGTGGAGCTCGCCGAGGCGGCCTACAAGCAGGCCCAGGAGCTGGCCTTCTTCCCGCTGTGGAGCTACGCGCACCCGCAGGCGATCGAGCTGGCCGACCGGCTGGCCCACTACGCCCCCGGCGACCTGAACAAGGTGTTCTTCACCACCGGCGGCGGCGAGGCGGTGGAGACCGCGTGGAAGCTGGCCAAGCAGTACTTCAAGCTGGTCGGCAAGCCGATGAAGCACAAGGTGATCTCCCGGAACATCGCCTACCACGGCACCCCGCACGGCGCGCTGTCCATCACCGGCATCCCGGACGCCAAGAAGTACTTCGAGCCGCTGGTCCCCGGCGCGCACAAGGTGCCGAACACGAACTACTACCGCGCCGACGAGATCACCGGCGTGCCCGGCATGAGCGAGGAGGAGTTCGGGATCTGGTGCGCCAACCAGGTCCAGAACATGATCCTCACCGAGGGCCCGGACACCGTCGCGGCGGTGTTCGTCGAGCCGGTGCAGAACTCCGGCGGCTGCTTCCCGCCGCCGCCCGGATATTTCCGGCGGCTGCGCGAGATCTGCGACGAGTACGACGTCCTGATGGTCTCCGACGAGGTCATCTGCGCGTTCGGCCGGCTGGGCACGATGTTCGCCTGCGACAAGTTCGACTACGTCCCGGACATCATCACCTGCGCCAAGGGCATGACGTCCGGCTACTCGCCGATCGGCGCGACCATCGTGTCGGACCGCATCGCGGCGCCGTTCTACGAGGGCACCAACTACTTCCCGCACGGCTACACCTTCGGCGGCCACCCGGTCTCCTCGGCGGTGGCGCTGGCCAACCTGGAGCTGTTCGAGCGCGAGGGCCTGAACCAGCACGTGCTGGACCACGAGGGCGCGTTCCGCTCGACGTTGGAGAAGCTCAAGGACCTGCCGATCGTCGGCGACGT
The DNA here is from genome assembly GCF_041262085.1 of Catenulispora sp. GAS73. Classification (NCBI taxonomy): domain Bacteria; kingdom Bacillati; phylum Actinomycetota; class Actinomycetes; order Catenulisporales; family Catenulisporaceae; genus Catenulispora; species Catenulispora sp. GAS73. The sequence goes on along the minus strand of NZ_JBGCCM010000048.1, from coordinate 6,102 downwards.
GCGCGGCGACGGGTTCTTCTACGGCATCGAGCTGGTGAAGGACAAGGCCACGAAGGCGACGTTCGACGACGACGAGTCCGAGCGCCTGCTGCGCGGCTTCCTGTCCAAGGCGCTGTTCGACGCCGGCCTGTACTGCCGCGCCGACGACCGCGGCGACCCGGTGGTGCAGCTGGCGCCGCCGCTGATCGTCGGGCAGAGCGAGTTCGACGAGATCGAGCAGACGCTGCGCTCGGTGCTCACCGAGGCCTGGACGCGGCTGTAGCCGCGCAAGCCTGGCGCCTTCGGTCCCCTTGCCGGAGGCGCCTTTTCTCCCCCTGAATGGTTCTGATACAGATGAACGCTCTGGGCTCCACATCACGAACCCGAGTCCGCCGACTGCCCGAGAAGGCCGCCACCGACCGCGCCGCGCTGCACACGGTCCTGGACGCCGGCCTGGTCGCGCACGTCGCGGTCACCGACAACAGCGGCCCGAACGGCGCGGCGCAGCCGTACATCCTCCCGGTCGCCTACGCGCGGGACGGCGAGCGAGTGCTGTTCCACGGCTCGACCGGCTCGCGGCTGTTCCGCGCGCTGGCCGAGGGCGCGCCGACGTGTCTCACCGTCACGCTGCTCGACGGTCTGGTGGTGGCGCGCTCGGCCTTCGAATCCTCGATGAACTATCGGGGTGCGATGGTCCTGGGGACCTGCCGGATGCTGCCGGAGAGCGAGAAGGAGGCGGCACTGGAGCGGATCACCGAGCACCTGATGCCCGGCCGCTGGCAGGAGCTGCGCGCGCCGAAGCGCAAGGAACTCGCGGCGACCGTGGTGCTGGCTCTGCCGCTGACCGAGGCCTCGGTGAAGATCTCGACCGGCGACCCCGACGACGATCCGGACGACCTGGATTCGCCGGTGTGGGCCGGGGTCGTACCGCTGCACGAGGTGTACTGCGACCCGAGGCCGGCGGCGAATCTCGACCCGGGTATCGACGTGCCCGCCTCCATCAGGAAGTGGCGTCGGTGAGCACCCTCGACGGCAATCTCTCGCTGTGGCTGGAACAGGCTTCAGCCACCGACGCCGCGCCGAGCCGGCCCGCGCCGGATCGCGACATCGAGGCCGACATCGCGATCGTCGGCGCCGGCTACACCGGCCTGTGGACCGCGTACTACCTCGCCAAGGCCGATCCGTCGCTGCGGATCGTGGTGCTGGAGCGCGAGTTCGCCGGGTTCGGCGCCTCCGGCCGCAACGGCGGCTGGTGTTCGTCGTTGTTCCCGTCCTCGCTGGCGAAGATCGCCAAGGTTGCGAAAACCAGCGGCGGCCGAGACCGCGCGGTCGCCTTGCAGCGCACGCTGAACGAGACCGTCGACGAGGTCGGGCGCGTCGTGGCGGCCGAGGGCATCGACTGCCACTTCGCCAAGGGCGGCACCGTCATCCTGGCCCGCACGCCGATCCAGCTGGAACGCGCGAAGGCCTCGGTCGAGGAGGAGCGTTCGTACGGCTTCGGCGAGGAGGACGTCAGGCTCCTGAGTGCGTCCGAGGCCTCGGCGATGGCCGGCGCGACGCACGTGCTCGGCGGCACGTTCACCCCGCACTGCGCGGCGATCCAGCCCGCGCTGCTGGCGCGCGGCCTGGCCGAGGCGGTCGAGCGGCTCGGCGTCACGATCCACGAGCACACGGCGGTCACGGCGATCCGCGACGGCGTCGTGGAGACCGCGGACGGCCGGCACGTCCGGGCTGGCAAGGTCGTGCGCGCGACCGAGGGCTACACGCCGTCGATCGCCGGCTTCCAGCGCGATCTGGCACCGGTCTACTCGCTGATGGTCGCGACCGAGCCGCTGCCGGACGCGGTCTGGGAGCAGATCGGGCTGGCCGAGCGCCAGACCTTCTCTGACTTCCGCCACCTGATCATCTACGGCCAGCGCACCGCCGACGGCCGCCTGGCGTTCGGCGGTCGCGGCGCGCCGTACCACTTCGGCTCGCGCATCGAAGCCGACTTCGACCGCGACGACCGCGTGCACGCCGAGATCCGCCGCACCCTGCGCGAACTGTTCCCGGTGTTGAAGGACACGACGTTCACGCACCGCTGGGGCGGCGCGCTCGGCGTGCCGCGCGACTGGTTCGCCTCGGTCTGCTACGACCCGGCGCGGCGGCTGGGCTGGGCCGGCGGCTACGTCGGCGACGGCGTGGGCGCCACCAACCTGGCCGGGCGCACGCTCGCGGACTTGCTGACGGGCGACGACACCGAGCGGACGCGCCTGCCGTGGGTGAACCACCGCTCGCCGCGGTGGGAGCCGGAGCCGTTCCGCTGGCTCGGGGCGAACATCGGGCTGCGGACAATGAGCGCGGCCGATGCTGAGGAGGAGCGGACCGGGAAGGCTTCGGTGCGCGCGAAGGCGTTCGGGCGTTTCCTCGGGCACTGATTCAGGGGATGTGGAGAGACGGCCGATCCGTCGCGGCTACTTGGTGCAGGTGAGGTCGAGATCTCCGTTGTCGCCGGGCAGCGCGACCGTGAGTTTGTGCGCGGCGAGCGTGCCCTTGATGTGGATCGACACCAGTTGCGAGGAGTCGCCGACGTTGCCGAGGGTGACGTCGAAGGCGCCGGCGCCGGTGGGCAGGCCGTTCGCCTTCACGTCGTTGGTCGGGTCGTTGGCGTCGTGCAGTGTCGCGCTGCTGCCGTCCTGCTTCCAGGTGCCGCTCGCGGTGCCGGCGTTCCAGGTGCCGTCGCCGACCGTGAAGCTGAGGGGGGTGCCGCCGGTGTCGGCGGCGCCGGGGCCGGAGGCCTGGCAGGACCAGGTGCCCTTCAGGATCGCGGCGAGGTTGCCGCTGCTGCTGCCGGACAGGCCCAGGGCCAGGCCGACGCCGCCGCCGACCACGAGCACGGCAGCCGCTGCCAGCACCAGGATGCCGTTGGTGGTCTTGAGGAATGGTGGCTTCCCGGCGCTTGCGGGGAACGGCGCCTGGCCCTGAAACGGGACCTGCAGCTGTGTCTGGGTCTGGGTCTGCGTCTGGGTCAGTGCTTGGCCCTGCGCTTGCGTGGCGGCGGCCGCGGTCCGCAGCCGCTCCTCGAAGCCCGGGTTCGCGGCCACCGCGGCCGCGATCACCTGGACCAGCTCGGCGCGCGCCGACGGGTCGCCGCTGTTCATATAGGCGGGCAGACGGGGATCGTCGCCGAGGCCGGCTGAAGCCGTGGCGTAGAAGTCGTTTCCGGCGGGCAGTCGCCCGAGCCGCAGTTGGTCGAGCCCCGACACGACCCACTCGGCGAATTCCATGTCCCACCCCTCGGCTCGCCGCGAACAGACGACGCCCGGAACCTATCTCAGACCGCGAAGGCTTGACCAGCCTCTTCGAACGCGGCGTCGAGGACGGAGGCGGGGTCCGCCCGGCCGTCGGAGGCGGCCCAGTGCTGCATGGCGCCGGCGAAGGCGAGCAGGCCGAGGCCGGCGGCGAACTGGTCGCGCGGGCTCGGGGCCTCGCGGCCGGCGCGGCGGGCCAGGACCGCGGCGAGGTCGTCGCGCAGCAGGTCCTGGCGTTCGGCGAAACGCGCTCGGAGGGCGGGGATCTGCATGGTGTGGCGGATCAGGGCCACCGACTTCTCGCGGTCCTCGGCGAAGTCCTCGACGGTGACGGTCTTGACCGCCTCGCGGATCGCGACCGCCGGCGGCTCGTCGGCCGGCCGCGCGCCGACCTCGGCGACGATGCCCTCGCAGACCACGACGACGGAGGAGATGACGACGTCCTCCTTGGACGCGAAGTACCGGAAGAACGTCCGCCGGCTGACGCCCGCGGCGGCGGCGAGCTCGTCGACGGTCGTCTCCTCGAAGCCCTGCCGGGCCAGCAGGCGCAGCGCGGCCTCGGCCAACTCGTCGCGGACCAGCCGGCGTTTGCGCTCGGCCAGCGTCAGTCCGGGCTCTTCGGTTCTGCGCCTCACCCGACCACAGTAGCAGCGGATCGGCGCCTGAGGGTCATTGTTGACACTGAGTGCCAAGCAAGGCATCGTGTGCAGCAGACCGCACCGTACGAGGAGGAAGCCATGAGCACGAAGTGGACCGCCGACGCGATCCCGGCCCTGACCGGACGCACGTTCGTGGTCACCGGCGCGAACAGCGGCCTGGGGCTGGAGGCCGCGCGGCTGCTGGCCGGGAACGGCGCGCACGTGGTGATGACTGCGCGCAGCCGGGTCAAGGGCGAGGCCGCGGCGGCCCGGATCGGCCAGGACGTGCCGGGCGCGTCGCTGGAGCTGCGCACGCTGGACCTGGCCGACCTGGACTCGGTGCGGGCCTTCGCCCAGGGGCTGCACGACGACAAGGTCGGCGTCGACGTCCTGATCAACAACGCCGGCGTCATGATGGCGCCGCAGGGGCAGACGAAGCAGGGCTTCGAGGTGCAGTTCGGCACCAACCACCTCGGACACTTCGCGCTCACCGGGCTGCTGCTGGACCTGCTGACCGAAGGCAGCGACCCGCGCGTGGTGACCGTCTCCTCGACCCTCCACAAGCAGGGCTCGATCGACTTCGACGATCTGATGCGGACCAAGGGCTACAACCCCAACGCCGCCTACGCGCAGTCGAAGCTGGCGAACCTGTTGTTCGGCCTGGAGTTGCAGCGCCGGCTCAGCGCCGCCGGCTCGCCGGTGCGCTCGCTGATGGCACACCCGGGGTATTCGGCCACGAACCTGCAGTTCGCCGGGCCGACCGGCTGGCGCAAGGCGATCATGCACGTCGGCAATCCGTTGTTCGCCCAGAAGGCGTCGATCGGCGTGCTGCCCGAGGTGCGGGCCGCGGTCGCGCCGGACGTGGTCGGCGGCCAGTACTACGGCTCCGCCAAGTTCATGGAGATGCGCGGCTACCCGGAGCTGGTGCAGCCGAGCAGGCGCGCGCAGGATCCGGCGGTGGCGGCGCGGCTGTGGGAGGAGTCGGAGAAGCTGACCGGGGTCGTGTTCCCGCTGTAGCTCCGGGCCGGATTCCCGCTTTTACTATGGATTCCGCGCTGTTCGAAGACTGTAGTTCGCGCGGGAGTATCCGGCACGCATTCCGCGACTCCCGACGCCTCCTCCCCCCGCCGCTGGTCCGACGCGGGAGGGTCGCACATCCGGCGCAACGTTGGTTAGCCGGTTGCGCCCTTCAGGGCACACGGCTGCTCGTGAGCATCCCGTCTGACAACCCGATCCTGCTGGCCCGCGACTTCGGGCCCGACGCGGTCTCCCTCGCCGTCGGCGAAGGCGAGATCGTGGCCCTCAGCGGCGCCTGCGACGAAGCGTTCCTGCGCGCACTGTCCGGCACCGACCCGGCGTGGCCGGGCGGACTGTGGCTGAAGGGCGAGCCGCTGCACACCCTGCGGCCGGCGGCCCGGCTGCGCTTCGCCCACGCTCAGTGCGCCGTCGCCCCGCGCGTCGGCAAACTGCTGGCCGAACTCACGGTCCTGGAGAACACGGCCCTGCCGTTGATCCTGACCGGCCTCGGACGCCAGGAGGCCCGCCGCCGCGCGCTGCGCTGGCTGGAGCGCCTGGACGCCGTCCACTGCGCCGAATGGCGGGTCGCGGAGCTGACCCCGTCGGAGATGCGCCGCGTGGCACTGGCCCGGGCGCTGGTGCTGGACCCGGCGGTGCTGCTAGCCGAGGACCCGACCGAGGGCCTGAGCGCGCCGGAGCGCTTCCACCTGCTGCGGATCCTGCGCGCGGCCTGCGGCACGCACGGCCTGACGATCGTGGTCGCCAGCGACGACCCGGACGTGATCGGCTGGGCGGACCGGCGGATCACGGTGAAGGTCGCCGCGGCTGAGGCGGCGGAAGAAGTCGCCGAGGCAGTCGCCGAACCAGCCGTCCCGGCGGTCGCCGCTCCGATCACCGACCCGGCCGCGATGATGGGCCACCAGTCACGGGGCCTGCCGCACCGGATCGGCCGGCACGCGCGGGGCGAGCACCGGTTCTCGTCGTCGGTGGGATCCGGATCGGAGCGCGGACGATGAGCGCCCTGACCACCACCCCGGCAGCCACCACGCCGGCCGGCTCGACCACCCCCGTCGACCGCCCCCGCGACACCGCCACGCAGCCGTACGGCGCTTCCGGCTTGGAGGCCTCGCGATGAGCGCCCTGACCACCACCCCGGCGGCCACCACGCCAGCTGGCTC
>NZ_JBGCCM010000047.1:0-84552 GCF_041262085.1 Catenulispora sp. GAS73 | reverse complement strand
GCCTCGACACGGACAGCACCCACACCGGTCATTTTCGCGCCGCCACGACGGCGCGGCAACGCCGTGCCAGGACTACTCAACCGAACTGCGTCCCCTGCGAGGTCATCAAACTGTGCGCAAAGCCGTAAAGATCGCCTGTAAACCCACGAGCACACCGCCACCTGCCGACAAACGGCATCGGCGCACAAAAGGGCTTCCACTACGCGACCCCCTGAGACGCGTACAGCGGATAAGCGCCGCGTGATCGGCCGCGCCCGCTTCTCGCCAACACCGACACCGACACCGGCCAGATGCAAGACAACTGCGAGTTGAGACCAGCTGAGGTGAACAACGTCTCAGAACTCGACGGCATACCGCACATGAGTGCCCGTAACCGCGAACCCGGCCCGCTCGTACAAACCGTTCGCGCCGGTCGGACTCGCGGAGTCGACGGTGAGGCTGGCTTGGTCGTAGCCGGCGGCCTTGGCGGCGCGTTCCGCACAGGAGATCAAAGCACTGGCCACACCACGCTTACGATAGGCGCCGCGAGTCCCGATGAGCATAAAGTGCGCATCACGAATACCAGTGGCCTCAGTATCCGAGTCCCACGAGTGGGTCAGGAGCATCCCAGCGGCAGCACCAGTGTCGCCATCGCGAAGCAGGAAGCTGAGATCAGGCCGGAACGACTGCCAGCCGACCATCGTGCCGTGCCACTGCTCCGCCGGCATCGAAACCGCGCCCCAATGATCGACGAACGCCTCATTGCGAACCGCAAGAAACTCGTCACTGTTGTCGGCGGAGTGCTCCTCGACCACGAACCCGGCAGGAACCGGCGCGTCAACAACGCCATCACCATCACCACCACCATCGCCGACCCCGTCGCCGAGGTTGTGCACCATCTGCGAATACCACCGGATCGGAGCCATACCCGCGGCAGCATAAGCAGCCAGCGCACCCGCGTTCTGCTCGTTGTTCTGCGCATCGACGGCGAGCGAGAGCTCCGGGTGGTGGATCGCGTGCAACTCCTTCGCGCTCGCAATACCCTCCGCCAGCAACCGCGCCCCGATCCCCCGGCGCCGGTACGCCGGATGCACGCCGCCTTCGAGCATCACCCGATGCTGCCCCACCGCCAGCGGCTTGTGCTTGGCCAGGAAGTACCCGACCATCACCTCCCCGTCGAACGCACCCAACGAACCGCGAGCGAGGTCGAGCACCGGATCCCCGAGCAGCTCGGCGACATCGTCCTCGCCGAAGAACTCACCGAAGTGGTCCACGTCCTCGATCGCGTTGAGCAGCGCAGCGCAGGCGGCAGCGTCACCCACCACCACGGGGCGCCAGGTGAGGATGGGATTCGACGATTCGGTGGCCATACGGCGACTGTAGGCAGCGACGCCCGCACTGTCATACGGATTTCGGCCACCCGAGCACCCAGCCCGCAGCACAACCCTCACACCGCACACCGCGCGCCCGAAAACGAGAGCAGTAAACGGCTAAACGAGTAAAACAAGTAAACGAGTATCAGTATTCGTACAAAGCCGAAAGCCCCGGCAACCGACGATTCATCTCATCCGCATCGTCGAACTCAAAACTCCACTCCCCATCCGGATCAGCGTCGGGGTAAACGATCGCATCGCACGCCGGCATCTCACCACCGGTAACAGCCGTGAACGCCCGCGACGTCATGACCAGCGCCGACTCGCACTCCAGCTCGGACTCGTCCTGCGCCGCCTGCCTGACAATCGCCCACGTGGCAAGCGAATCGGGATCACGCAACGCCTGCTCGAATCGCTCCCGGCCCTGAAGAATCAGCCAGCCCCGGAAATAGTCGAACCCGTCGTCAGAGCATCCGCCGTTGATGACGTAAGCCGCCGCCCACAGCGAGTCCTGGAACGAGTCGGCCATCAGCTGCCAGAACGCCTGGTCGGCAGCAGTGATATCCCCTACCGGAAGCGCCGAGAACAGCGCCTGGGCCTCCTTCGCGACGGCCTCGGCGTCGTCGAGGTCTGAAACGCGGTCGCGCGCCTGGTCAACCAGGTGCCAGAACTGAGCGGTGTCCACGGTCGCTCAGCATGTCAGGTCGAACCCTCACTGCACGAGACCTGCCGCACTGATCGTCTCCAGGGCCCGCGACAGCTCGTCGGCGCCGACCACCCGCTTGTCCCACCGCGCACCGATATGCCCGTCGGGCCGGACCAGCAACGTCCCGTAGCTGCCGCTCAGCCGCTCCACCCGCACCGGCACCGGACCACTCGGTCCGAGCTCAGCCCGGTCAGCCCGGTCAGCCCAGTCAGCCCGGTCAGTCCAGTCAGCCGCGGCCGGATTCTCGGTGAACAGCGTGAACCACTCCCCGACGGCATCCACCGTGGACCTGCCGCCCCCGAGATCGACGTGCGGCATCCGGTGGCCCGGCGAAGTGCTCGGGACGTAGTCCGTCCCAGGCTCGGCGGCCTCGTTCCCGTAAGCGACGCCCAACACCAGCCCCAGCTGCGCGAAGTAGTGCTCCGACCAGGGAAGCTCGACCTCCCCGTCGGCGTCGCCGGACGCCAGCTGCTCGACGCGCTTCTGCTGCGCCTGCGTCAGCAGCTGCGCGTTCGCGACCGCCTGGCGCAAAGTCAGGTGCGCGACCGGCAGCCGTTCGGACTCGTACGTGTCCAGCAGACCCGGTCGCGCCCACCCCTGCACCACACCCGCGAGCTTCCAGCACAGATTGTGCACGTCGGCGACGCCCGTGTTCATACCCAGACCCCCGGCCGGCGGGATGGCGTGCGCAGCGTCGCCGGCCAGCAGGACCCGGCCGCTGCGGAAGCGCTCGGCGACGAACGCGTTGACGGTCCAGCGCTGCACGCGCGACACCTCGAACGGCAGCCCGTCGCCGAGCGTGCGGGCCAGCGGCTCGCGGTGGTCCGCCCCCTCCGGCACCTGGCCGAACCAGGCCCAGCCGCCTTCGGGATACATCGGCAGGATCGATCCGAACGCGGTGACGTAGACACCGGCCGGGGCGTCGGCGCAGCGCCGCAGCAGATCGGCCTCGAACATGACGGTGGTCGTCGAGCCCAGCGCGCCCGGACCGACCGTGCCGATGCCGAGCAGGTCCCGCGCCGTGGAGTTCGCGCCGTCCGCAGCGAGGACGTAGCTCGCGCGAAGGCTCGTCCCGTCGCCGAACGAGGCCAGCACGCCGTCCGGCTCCCCGGCCAGCCCGGTCAGCTCGGCCAGCCCGGCCAGCTCGACGCCGAACCGGATCGGGGCGTGCGCCGCGTCGAGCAGCGTCGGCTCAAGCCGGTCCTGGGACGTGACCGCCCCGATCACCGGGCTCTCCGGGATCGGCGCGTTGACGCCGATCATCGCCGCGCTGGCGAAGTCCGGACCGGTGAAGGAGTCACGGAAGCGGACCCGGCCGTACTCCGGGGCGAAGGCGCGCGCCGCGACCGTCCGGTCGATCCCCAGCTGCCGGAAGATCTCCATCGACCGGACGTTGAGCAGCCGGGAGCGCGGAAAGGGAGATAGCTCGGTGTGCTTCTCGACCAGCACGGTCCGCACACCCCAGCGGTCGAGCAGCGCCCTGGCGGTCAGCCCGACCGGTCCTGCGCCGACGATCAGGACATCCACGTCCGGCATGGTGCCAATGAACAACACCCCCGGACGCGCCGCAACCCGGGATACACCCCGAGAATCAGTGCCCGCCGTCGAGGAACCGCTGCACCGCCTCGACCACCAGCTTGTGGTCCTCGACCTGCGGCAGCCCGGAGACCGTGACGGTCCCGATGATCCCGGCGCCGGTGACGGTGATCGGGAACGAGCCGCCGTGCGCCGCGTAAGTATCGCCGGGCAGGCCGGTGGCGGCCTCGAACGTGGTCCCGCGGTCGCGGTGGCGCTGGCCGACCAGCAGCGAGCTGTGGCCGAAGCGGCGCACGACGTTGGTCTTGCGCTCGATCCACGACGCGTTGTCCGGGCTGGTGCCGGGCCGCGCGTGGTGGAACAGCTGCTGGTCGCCCCGGCGGATGTCGACGGCGACCGGCAGCTCGCGCTCGCGGGCCAGCTCGACCAGCAGCGAGCCCAGGGCCCAGGCGTCGTCGTGGGTGAAGCCGCTGAAGACCAGGCGCTCTTCTTGGGCGAGCAGTTCGTCGCTCGTCGGTCGTTCGCTCGTAGCTCGTTCGCTCACGGGGCGAGTTAATCAACAGCGTTGCCAAACAGTCAACCGGAGGCGGCGGACCTCGGCTCACACCAGCTCACCCCGCGGCGACCGGCTCCTCCAGCCGCGCCGCGCGACCCGGCAGCCACACACTGAGCAGCGCCCCACCGCCCGGGGCCCGCGCCGCGGCGACGTGGCCGCCGTGGTTCGTGGCGATGTGCTGCACGATCGCCAGGCCGAGGCCGGAGCCCGGGGTGGAGCGCGCCTCCGGCGAGCGGTAGAAGCGTTCGAACACGTGCGTGAGGTCTTCCTCGGCGATGCCCGGACCCTGGTCGGCCACCTGGAGGAGGCCGTCGGCGAGGGTGACGGTGACCGTGCCGGCTTCGGGCGAGAACTTCGTCGCGTTGTCCAGCAGGTTGGTCACCATCCGCTCCAGCGCGGTGGCGTCGCCCTGGAGGTACCAGTGCTCCAGGCGGAAGTCGTACGTCACGCTGACGCTGAGCGCCCGGCGCTGCACCCGCTCGGCAGCGCGTTCGATGACGTTGACCAGGTCCAGGTGCTCGATCGTGTGCGAGGGATGGTCGTCCCGGGAGAGCTCGACGAGGTCTGCGATGAGCATGGAGAGCTCTTCCATCTGCGCGCGCACGTCGTTGAGCAGCGCGACGCGTTCCTCGGCCGGCAGGCGGGTGTCGTCGGGCGCGGCCGAGACCTGCGCGAGCAGGTCCAGGTTGGTGCGGATGGAGGTGAGCGGCGTGCGCAGTTCGTGTCCGGCGTCGGCGACGAGCCGCTTCTGGTGCTCCCGCGACTGGGCCAGCGCTTCCAGCATGGTGTTGAAGTTGCGCGTCAGCTGCGCGATCTCGTCGTCGCCCTTGACGTGCAGGCGCGCCAGGTCCCCGGTACGGGCTATGTATTCCGTCGCGTGCGAGAGCCGCACGACCGGCCGCAGCGCCGCGCGCCCGATCGCGAGGCCGGCGGCGGCCGCGAGCGCGATGCCGAGCAGGCCGACGACGGCCGAGATCGTGGCGATCGTCCTCAGCGCCGACTCGGTCTGGGCCAGCGAGGTCGAGAAGACGAGCGCCGAGGGCTGCGGGTTGTCCGGGGATCCGCTGCTGTAGGTGTTGTGGATGGCGTAGACGCGGTAGTCCACGCCGTTGTAGTTGATCGTCCTGAGCGAGGTGTCGCTCTGCTGCGCGGCGACGGCGACCTCGGGCGGTCCGAAAGGGGCCCACACCTGGTAGGTCGCCAGGATCTGCCCCGGCCGGCCGTCCGGGCCGATGCGCTGCAACTTGAGGTTCTCGGGCTCGTGCGCGGAGCCGTCGGCGTAGACCAGGGTCTCCTGGTAGCCGGAGGTGGCCAGCAGTTGCCTGTTGGAGTCGGCGTCAAGGCGGTCCGGGGTGAACATCTCCAGCGGCATCGCGGTGAAGACGGTCGCGCGCTGCTCCAGCTGGCCGTCCATCCGGCTCATGATCGTCTTGCTGATCGCCACATAGCTGATCAGGGCGCACAGGGCGACCGACAGCCCCACCGCCGCCACGACCAGAAGGGTGATCCGGGATCGGAACGACCGCCGATTGAGCCAATCGCCAATCCTGTGCATGGGCAGAGCTTGGGGGGTCGCGCTGAGAGATAGCTGAGATCCAACCGTGAGCAGGGTGAGGAAGAGCGCTGGTACGACGCAAAGCGACCGGTCGAGAACCTGAGAGTCCTCGACCGGCCGCGCTGCATGTGTTCAGTCAGGAACGGCTCACGCCGCCGGGAGCGCCGCCACCCCGACTTCGGCCGCGGAGGCGTAGCCGTTCGCTCCCGCGGTCACCGTCAGTCGTACGTAACGTGCCGAAACCGGTGTGAACTGAACGGATTTCAGCGTGGCGTCCTGCGGCCAGGTCCCTGGTGACGCCGCACTCGTGAAGGTCACCCCGTCGCTGCTGACCTCGACGGTGTAGCCGGTGATCGTGCCGGTGATGTCGCCGTCCAGACGCGGCTGGTAGGTCAGGCCGGTGACCGTCTGCACGGATCCCAGGTCGATCGTCAGGGAGATCGGCAGCGGGTCGTGCACCGGGCTGAACTGCGAGTGCCACAGGGTCGTGACCTGGCCGTCCACCGCGTTGCTCGCCGGGTAGCCGTTGTTGGCGCTGCTGGCCGTCGCCGACAGGGCGGAGGTCGGCACGAAGTACGGCCAGGGCCCGCCGGGCTGCGTCGGGACCGGCGCGCCGCAGGTGATCTGCAGACCGCCCCAGTCCGCGCGGTCGTTGTAGGTGCCGTCGCCGCCGTCGCCGACGACCAGGCTGATCACCTTCGCGGAACCCAGGTTCACGGACATGGCCTGGGGCGCGGCCCGCGTCACCAGGCCGCTGTCGTAGAGCTTCGCGCCGTCGCCGTAGACCTGGAAGCTGACCGTCCCGCCGGTGGGGTCGAAGTTCGCCGAGTCGTCGATGCCGACGGTGGCGCTGAGCGTGCTGCAGTTGCCGCCGACGTAGTAGTCGACCGTCGACACGGACGCGGTGCCGACGCCGGTCGGGTACGTGGCGCCGTGCATCGTCAGCGGACCGCCGCCGGCGTCCTCCCGATCGACGCGGGGAACGAGGTAGCCGCTCGCCGCGTCGAGCCAGGGGTGGTGGCTCAGCGGGCCGGTGCCGGACGGCGGCGCTGCGGGGACCTGGACCTGCGTCGATTCACCGATACTGAGCATCTGCAAGGGCTTCGGCGCGCCGTAGTTCGAGCTCTGCCAGCCGTAGTCCGCCGTCAGAGCCAACTGCTCCGGACTTGGCAAAGCACCCGGAGCTGCGGCCACCTGCCAACTCGCGGCCATCGACTGCCCGCTCTTGAGCTGGCTTGCCGTCACCGGGCCAGTCGGCGTGGCCGTCCAGCCCGCCGGGACGGCGAGCGTGAGCAGCACATCCTGGACCGGGAGCCGGCCGTTGTCGGTGAACGTGGCCGAGACCGGGAAGGAGGCGCCGGGAGCCACCAGGGGAAGCGCAGCCTGCGCGGTCGGGGTCAGGGTCGCCGGGGACAGCACCGTCGAGGGAGCCATCGTGGCCGGGTCGCCGTGCCGGGACACTCGCAGGAGCACGACGCCGTGCGGGGCGACGGTCGCGGCGATCGTGCCCGCCGACTCGGTCGTCGTGTGCTGCCACAGGTCGCGCAGGGCGTAGGCGCCGGACTTCGGCAGGCCGATCTGCGCGGCGGTCGTGGAGATGGTCTGCGGGGTCGTGCCGCGGTTGAGCAGCGCGACCGCGACGTCGCCGCCGGCCAGCGGCTTGGTCCAGACCTGCGTGTTGGCGGGGTTCGTGGCCCCGGTCAGCACGGTGCCCTGGACGCCGAGCGGGTCCTGGTCCACGGCCAGCACCTCGCGGTTGGTGAGCATCGCGACCGCGTTGTCCGAGAGCTTGGTGACGTCGCTGCCGATGATCAGCGGGGCCGCGACGATCGACCACATCGAGAACTGCGACTGCGCCTCGGTGTCGGTCATGCCGAGCTCCGGGCCCAGGTAGTCCGGGTCGTTCCAGTGGCCGGGGCCGGCGGCCTCCGGGTGTGCGGCGTCGGCGTCCAGGTTGCGGAGTACGTCGGAGTACTGGACGTTGTTCGGGAAGCCGATGTCGGTGTCGGTCCGCCAGGAGTTGCCGGTGCTCGGGCCGAACTTGTAGGAGTCGAAGGCGGTGCGGCCGGGTGCGGCGCCGGTCTCGGGGATGAACGGGTTGCAGATGTTGAACAGCATCGGGCGGTGGCTGCTGTTGTTCAGCAGCGCGTCGCGGAACTGGCCGTAGACCGTGGCGGGGTCCAGGCCCATCTGCTCGCTGCCGCAGAAGTCGACCTTCACCGCGTCGTAGCCCCAGGCGGCGAACTGGTTGACGTCCTGCTGGTAGCGGCCGTAGCTGCCTTGGTTCGCGCCGCCGCAGCCGTTGAGGCCGGAGTCGGTGTAGATGCCGGCTTTCAGGCCTCGGGCGTGGATGTAGTCGGCGACGGCCTGCATGCCGTCAGGCCACTGGCTCGCGCTGACCGTGATGGTGCCGGAGACGTCTCGGGTGCCGTTCCACCAACCGCCGTCGATCCAGACGTAGTCGTAGCCCGCTGCGGCCAGGCCTTTGTTGACCAGGGCGTCGGCCTCGTCTTTGATGTTTTGCTCGGTGAAGGTCGAGCCCAGGCCGTAGTAGGTGTTCCAGCCCTGATACGGAGTGCGGGCCAGGTTGTTGATGGGGACTACGGCCGGAGACGACGGTCGGGAGGTGGTTGTCGTTGCGACCGCCCAGGCCGTTCCGGTCGTGGCCATCAGGACCGCCGATGCGGCCAGTGCGATGAATCTCGGTATCAGTCTCATGCCGGCAACCCCACAGCCCGTTCGCGAGAGCGCCGTTGCTGAAGCACGACGGCGACGACCAACAGTGCGCCTTGGGCGATGTTCTGCCAGAAGGCGTTGATGCCCTGGACGGTCAGTCCGTTCTGCAGGGCTCCGAGCAGGGCCACGGCCAGCAGCGTGCCTCCGACGCCGCCCTTGCCGCCCTTCAGCGCGCAGCCGCCGAGCGCGGCGGCTGTGATCGACTGCAACTCCAACCCTTCGCTGCCGGAGACCGGCTGCCCGGAGCCGGTGCGCGCGGTCAGCAGGATGCCGGCGACCGCGGCCACGACGCCGGAGAGCGCGTAGACGGCCAGGATGTACTTGTTCAGGTTGATGCCGGCCAGGCGGGCGGCGGTGTCGTTACCGCCGACGGCGTAGATGTTGCGGCCGATGTCGGTGTACTTCAGCAGGACGTGGACCGCGGCGGCGACCACGAGCAGCAGCCACACCATGACCGGCAGCCCGGCGATCTTGCCCCGGCCGAGGAAGACGAAGATGCTGTCGTTGAGCACGTAGCCCTGCGCGCGTCCGTCGGAGACGAGCTGGGCCACGCCCTTGTACGCGGCCAGGCCCGCGAGGGTGGCGATGACCGCGTTGACCCGGCCGTAGACGATGATCGCGCCGTTGACCACGCCGATCACCGCCCCGATCCCGATGGCCGCGCCGATGCCGGCGAAGGCATTGGACCCGGCGCTGGTGAACACCATGGCACTGGTGACGGAGGCCAGGCCGGCCTGGGAGCCGACCGAGATGTCCAGCGCGCCGAGGATGATGACCACGGTCTGCACCACGGCCAGCAGCCCGGAGATGGTCACCGCCTCAGCGATGACCTGGATGTTCTGCCAACTCAGGTAGTTGGAGTTGAGCGAGCCGAACAGGATCAGCACGAACGCCAGCGCGGCGATCAGGCCCAGACTCTGCGCGCCGGCTCGGGTGACGGCGGCGCGGAGGCGGCTCGCGGGAGTAGCGGCGGCGGAAGGTTCCTCGGCCCGCTGGCCGAGTGTCGAGGGGGAAGTGGTGGTCATCGGGGACTGCCTTCCGGGGCGGATCCGGCGGACTCGCGGATCGGCGCGGGGGTGGTGGGGGCGGAGGCGGCTGGGTCGGGCGGCGAGCTGCGATATTCGGCAGGGTCGCCGGAGCTGTGTTGCCCGCCGGAGTTGCTGCCGCTGGCCGAGGTGCCGGCGGAATCGGGAGCCGAGCCGCCGAGATCATCAGCCATCGCCAGCGCGAGGATCTTCTCCTCCGAGGCCTCGGCCCGCCCCAGCTCCCCGGTGATGCGCCCGTTCTGCATCACCAGGATCCGGTCGGCCAGGCCCAGCACCTCGGGCAGCTCCGAGGAGATCACCAGCACCGCGGTGCCGGCCGTGGCCAGGTCGGCGATGATCTGGTAGATCTCCGCCTTCGCGCCTACGTCGACGCCGCGGGTCGGCTCGTCCAGGATCAGCAGTGCCGGCTTGCGGGCCAGCCAGCGGGCCAGGACCACCTTCTGCTGGTTGCCGCCCGACAGGGTCCTGACTTCGGCCTCGATGGAGGGTGCGCGGACGCGGAGGCGGTCGGCGTACTCCTGGGCCAGGGCCTTCTCGGCGCGGCGCTTGACGAAGCGCCAGCGGCGCAGGCGGTGCAGGCTGACCAGGGTTGTGTTGTCGCGGATGGTGCGCTGCGCGAACAGGGCCTGCGCCTTGCGTTCCTCGGGGGCCAGGCCGATGCCGGCGCGGATGGCGTCGCGGGGGCCGCGCAGGCGGATCGGCTTGCCGTCCATCAGGATCCGGCCGGACCGGATGGGGATGTCGCCGGCCAGGGCCAGCGCGAGTTCGGAGCGGCCGGCGCCGATCAGGCCGGCCAGCGCCACGATCTCGCCGGCGTGCACCCGCAGGCTGATGTCGCGGACGTCGGCGGTCGTCAGGTCCGAGACGTCCAGCACCACCCGGTCGGTCGCGGCGTGCTCGCGCACGAACAGCTGCGACAGGTCGCGCCCGACCATCAGCCGCACCAGCGCGGTCTCGTCGACGTCCGCCGCCGGCGAGGCGCCGGCCAGTTCGCCGTCGCGCAGCACCACGACACGGTCGGCCAGCTGGAACACCTCCTTCATCCGGTGCGAGACGTAGATGACGGCGATGCCCTGGTCCCGCAGCCTGCGGATGAGCGCGAACAGCGCCTCGACCTCGTGCTCGGACAACGACGACGTCGGCTCGTCGAAGGCGATGGCGCGCGCCGGCGTACTCCCGGTCAGGGCCCGCATGATCTCCACGAGCTGGCGCTGGGCCGGGGTGAGCTGCGAGCCGAGCAGGTCCGGGTCCAGGGCTTGGGCGAAGCCCAGGCGCTCCAGGTCGGCGAGCACGCGTCGGCGGAGCCCCGCGCGGTCGAATCCGCGCGGGCCCCGGCGCGGCAGCGCTCCGGCGTAGACGTTCTCCGCGACGGAGACGTGCGGGATGATCTCCGGCTCCTGCGGGATCAGCCGGACGCCCGCGCGGTGCGCGTCCTGCGGCGAGTGCAGGTCCAGGACCTGTCCGTCGAGGGACATCCGGCCCTGGGTCGGACGCTGGTCGCCGGTGAGGATGCGCAGCAGCGTCGACTTGCCGGCGCCGTTCTCCCCCATCAGCGCGGTGACCTGGCCGGCCGGGAAGGCGACGGTGACGTCGCGCAGGGCCCGGACCGGACCGAAGCGCTTGGAGATCGCCTCGGCCGCGAGTCCGGTCCCGGTACCCCGCATGCTGGGGCCGTCGGTGCTTTCCACCGGCATCAGCTGCACTTCACGCCGGCGGACTGCCAGGTCGTGGCGTCGACCATGGTCGTGGGGGCGTCAGCCTCCTGCGGGAAGGCCTTGCCGTTCTTGAGCTTGTCGTACATGGTCTGCACGGCCAGCGAGCCGATGTCCTTGCCACTGATGTAGAGCGCTGCCTTCATGCCGGTGGGCTGCGAGCTGCCCCAGTCCTTGCACGCCAGGTACGCGCCGAGGCCGACGCCGATCACGTTGTCCGCCGAGATGCCCGCGTTCTGCAGAGCCGTGACACCGCCCTGGACGTTCTCGTCGTTGCAGCCCCAGATCACCCAGTGCTTCACCCCGGGGTTGGCGGTGATGGTCGCGGCGACCTTGTCCTGCGCGCCGGTCGGGGTGTTGTCGGTGGCGACGTCGATGTTCTGCACGCCCGCGCCGGCACCGGCGGCGAAGCTGGCCTTCGCGGCCTTGACGCGATCCGTGCACACGGTCACGTCCTGCTTCCACGCCGAGATGGTGCGGGTGTCGGCGGCGCTCCAGCCGGCCTTGGCGTACAGGTCGGCGGCCTTCTTGCCGACGTCGGTGCCCATCTGCGTGCCGCTGAAGCCGACCCGCGGCACCAGGTCCGCCGTCGGACACGACGCGGGGTTCGGGCCGGAGGTGCACACCTGGTCGTCGGAGGTCAGCAGCGCGATGCCGGCGTCCTTGGCCAGCTGCACGACCTGCGGGCCGACCGAGGGGTCCGGCGGCACGATGATCAGGCCGCTGCTCTTCTGCGCGACGGCGGCCTGCACGTCGCTGACCGTCTGGTTGGCGTCGTCCCCGAGGTTCACCACCTTCACGTCGACCCCGAGCGCGGCGGCCTTGGCCTTGGCGCCGTTCGCCTCGTCGATGAAGTACTGCTGGTCGCCCTGCTTCTGCAGGTACGTCAGGGTGATCTTGCCGGTGACCGGGGCGCCGGAGGAGGCCGCCGCCGTGGTGGACTTGCCGGTCGAGCAGGCGGTCGCACACAGCGCCACCGCCACGCCGAGCACTGCGGCCGAGCCGCGGACACGCGCGAGGTTCATGTTCTCACTCCGATGAGGCGAGGAGATGCCTGATGAGCGGAGGCTCCGCTCGTGGAGCGAATGTAGGAGTCCCATCGACGTGCGTCAAGATTATTGCATTATTAATTCTCTTCGGTAGGGTGGCCCCGTGAACGAACAGACCTGTCGCCGCTTCACCGACCGGGTCGCCGTGGTCACCGGTGCGGCCGGCGGCATCGGCGCGGCCACCGCCCGGCGCCTGGCCGCCGAGGGTGCGGCCGTGATCGCCGTCGACGTCGCCGACGACGCGGGCCGCGCGGTGGTCCAGGAGATCAACACGGCGACGGAGATTCTCGAAGCCGGCGGCCGGGCCGAGTACTGGTCCGGAGACGTCGCGAGCGCCGCCATGTGGGACGCGTTGGCAGAACATGTACACGCTCGTTACAAGCGGCTCGACGTGCTGCACAGCAACGCCTACCGGGTCGTGGTCAAGCCGGCGCACGAGCTGAGCGAGGCCGAGTGGGACGGACAACTCGGCGTGAACCTGAAAGCCGCCTGGCTCGGAGTGCGCGCCTTCGCCGGGACACTCGGGGAGAATCAGGGTTCGATCGTGCTCACCTCCTCAGTGCACGCGCTGATCGGCCTGCCCGGCCATCCGGCCTACGCCGCGGCCAAGGGCGCGCTGTGCGCGCTGGGCCGGCAGCTGGCCGTCGAGTACGGCCCGCGGATCCGGGTCAACACGGTCCTGCCGGGCCCGATCCTGACCGCGGCGTGGGACCGGGTCGACGCCGAGGGCCGCGCCGCCAGCGTCGCGGAGACTGTCGCCGGACGTTTCGGGCGCCCTGAGGAGGTGGCCGCGGCGGTCGCGTTCCTGGCCTCGACCGACGCCTCCTTCGTGACCGGCGCGAACCTGGTCGTGGACGGTGGCTGGTCGGTCGTCAAGGCTTCGTCATGACAGCCACCGGCGAAGTGAGTGCCGGGCAGCGGAAGGGTTTCCCAGTATGAGTGTGCACGTACGCGGCCTGCACGGTCAGGCCGTCGACGTGATCGGCGAGCGGATCGTGCGCGGCGACAACGCCCCCGGCGACCTGCTGTACCCCGACCGGATCGAGGCAGAGCTCGGAGTCAGCAAGACCGTGGTGCGCGAGGCGCTGCGCGTCCTGGCTTCCAAGGGCCTCATCGACTCGCGGCAGAAACGCGGCACCTTCGTCCGGCCGCGCGCCGACTGGAACCTGCTGGACGCCGACGTGCTGCGCTGGCGCGGGCAGGGGGTGCCGGACGAGGGCTTCCTGGACGACCTGGCCGAGGTCCGCGCGATCGTCGAACCGGCCGGCGCGCGGCTGGCGGCGCGCCGGCGCACCGAGGAGGACCTGGCCGCGCTGGTCGAGGCGATCGAGCAGATGGAGGCCGCCGACGGCGACGTCCCGGCGACCGTCGAGGCCGACCTGGCCTTTCACCGGGCCCTGCTGGCCGCCGCGCACAACGAGCTGCTCACCGGGATGGAAGTGGTCATCGAGGCCGGCCTGCGGGTGCGCGACAGCTTCGTGCACGGCGCGGACCACGGCGCCGAGCACGGGGCCGACGACGCCGTACCGGCGCACCGCGCGGTGGTCGACGCGATCGCCGCGCGGGACCCCGAGGCGGCGGCGCGCGCCGTCGAGGAACTGCTCGCCAAGGCCGTCGCCGACCTGCGGCAGCTGATCGGCTCACCAGACCGGGAAGAGACCGCATGAAGATCACATCAGTGGAGACGTTCCTGGTCGCGCCGCGCTGGCTGTTCCTGCGCGTCGGCACCGACGATGGCCTGGCCGGCTGGGGCGAGCCGGTGGTCGAGGGGCGCGCGGAGACGGTCCGCGCGGCCGTGGCCGAGCTGTCCGGATATTTGCTCGGCGAGGACCCGCTGCGCCTGGAGCACCACTGGCAGGTGCTGACCAAGGGCGGTTTCTACCGGGGCGGCCCGGTGCTGTCCTCGGCGGTCGCAGGGATCGATCAGGCGTTGTGGGACCTGGCCGGGAAGGCGTACGGGGTGCCGGTGCACCAGCTGCTCGGCGGGCCGGTGCGCGAGCGGGCCCGGGTGTACGCGTGGATCGGCGGCGACCAGCCGACGCAGGTCGCGGAGCTGGCCTCCGAGCAGGTCGAGGCCGGGTTCACGGCGGTGAAGATGAACGGCTCGGCGCAGATGCGGCACATCGACACCCCAGCGCGGACCGAGGAGGTCGTCGCGCGGGTCGCGGCGGTGCGCGAGGCGCTGGGGCCGGATCGCGACGTGGTAGTGGACTTCCACGGCCGGATGTCGGCGGCGATGTCGCGGCGGCTGCTGCGGATGCTCGAACCCTTGCAGCCGTTGTTCGTCGAGGAGCCCGTGCTTCCCGAGCACAGTCGGGACCTGCGTTCGCTGGCCGAGTCCTCGGGCGTGCCGCTGGCGGTCGGCGAACGGCTGTATTCGCGGTGGGACTTCCGGGACGTGCTGCCGAGCGGCATAGCCGTGGCGCAGCCCGACGTCTCGCACGCCGGCGGGATCTCCGAGCTGCGCCGGATCGCGGCGGCGGCGGAGACGTACGACGTCGCGATGGCTCCGCACTGCCCGCTGGGGCCGATCGCGCTGGCGGCGAGTCTGCAGTTGGACTTCGCCACGCCAAACTTCCTGATCCAGGAACAGAGCCTGGGGTTGCACTACAACAAGGGCAACGAGATGTTCGACTACTTGCTCGACCCCGAGCCGCTGCGGGTGCGGGACGGCCACATCGCGCGGCTGACCGGACCGGGGCTCGGGATCGAGATCGATGAGGCGGCGGTGCGGCGGGCCGATGAGACCGGGCATCGGTGGCGGAATCCGGTGTGGCTTCATGAGGACGGGTCGTTCGCGGAATGGTGAGGATTCCCATGGATCTGACCGAAATACCGTTTCGGACCCTGGCCATCGTGCGGGGCACGGACCGCGATGCCGCGCTGCGGACCGTGTTGGTGCTGGCCGAGGAAGGGCTGAGCACGGTCGAGGTGTCCTTGACGACACCGGATGCCTTGTGGGTGATCGAACATGCACGGGTTGAGCTCGGTGCCGAGGCCGATCTCGGGGCCGGAACGGTGGTCACCGCTGAGGACGCGAGGCGCGCTGCTGATGCGGGCGCTGGGTTTCTGGTGACGCCGGGGCTCAGCGCTGATCTGCGGGACGGACCGGCGACCGGGCTGCCGATGTTCGTCGGGGCTCTGACGCCGAGTGAGGTCATCGCAGCGGGCGAATTCGGTGCTGACGCGGTGAAGCTCTTTCCGGCGTCGGTCGGTGGGCCGCGGTATCTCAGGGCTTTGCGGGATCCGTTTCCGGCGACGCCATTCGTGCCGGTCGGCGGGGTCGATCTGGATACGGCTCGGGAGTATCTGGCGGTCGGCGCGGTGGCGGTCGGCGTCGGATCGCCGCTGATTGGCGATGCGGCGAAGGGCGGCGACGTGGCTGAGCTGCGGCGGCGTGCGGCTGCCTGGCGGGCCGGCATGGCCGAGGCGGTTTCGGCGGTCTCGGCGGTCGGCGGATGACGGCTATGACGTCTGCGGCTGGGGTGGACTTTCTGACCATCGGCGAGACCATGGGCGCGTTGCGTGCCGCCGGGCCCATTCGGCTCGGTTCGGCCATGACGTTGTCGGCGGCGGGTGCGGAATCGACTGTCGCGATCGGGCTGGTTCGGCTGGGACATCGTGCCGGTTGGGTTGGTCGGGTCGGCGACGACGGGGTGGGCGAACTGGTTCTGCGTACGCTTCGCGCTGAAGGCGTCGATGTCACCTACGCGCGCGTGGATCCGAACGGTCGCCCGACCGGGCTGATGACTCGGGAGCATCGGGTCGGGAGCCTGATCCGTGTGGACTACCACCGGGCGGGTTCGGCCGGATCGGCGCTGGAGCCCGGCGACGTGCTGGCGGCGTTGGAGGGCGGGACGCGGGTGCTGCATCTGACCGGTATCACGCCTGCGCTCAGCCCGAGTGCTGCTGAGACGGTGCTGGTCGCGGCTCGGCGTGCGCGTGAGCTGGGCGTGACGGTCAGTTTCGATGTCAACTATCGATCGCGGTTGTGGTCGCCGGAGCGTGCACGCGAGGTGCTGCTTCCGTTGGCTGAGCTTGCTGATGTACTCATTGCTTCCAGCGATGAACTGCATCTGGTGGCGCCCACCTCTGCGACGCACGCGGCTCGCGAGGTGGTCGTCACGCGAGGCGGCGACGGGGCCGGCGTGACCACGGCCGACGGCGGCACCGTGTCAGTGCCCGCACACTCGGTGCCGGTGGTCGATGTCGTCGGCGCCGGTGACGCGTTCGTCGCCGGCTATCTGTCAGGTCTGCTCGACGGGTTGCCCGTTGAGCAGCGGCTGCGCCGCGCTGTCGCCGTGGGCGCGTTCTCCGTCGCCACCGCCGGTGACTGGGAGGGGCTGCCCACTCGCGCCGATCTCGCTCTGCTCGACGAACCCGCCGGGACCACCGTGCGGTAGGAGCCGCACGGATCTGAATGCCAGCGGGAAGAAGGCTGCGGCCACGTAGATGATCCCTGCGACGGTGGCGACGCGGAAGCCGCCGAACGCTGACGCGAGGGGGCCGACGCTGAGCTGTCCGACGGGAATCGCCGCGTAGGAGAGCAGATCGTCGAAGGAGCACACGCGGGAGAGCGCGGTCGGCGGGACGTGTTCCTGCAGCGATGTGTCCCAGCTGACGCTCGCGACGGCCGAGCCGAGGCCGGCGACGAAGGCGGCGGCGATCAGGTACGGGGCGTGCAGGCCGGCGCCGAGGACCAGCAGGGGGATGGCGATGAGCACGCTCATGAGCTGGCCCAGGGCCAGGAAGTGGCGGACGGCCAGCCTGGTCAGGAGCGTGCTCATGACCAGCAGGCCGGCGCCGCGGGCGCTGAGGACGAAGCCCCAGGCGGCGGCGCCGCTGGTCTTCCTGGTCAGTTCTGGGCCGAGGATCTGCCAGGTGCCGGTCTGGACCAGGTTCATCAGGCAGAAGGTCGCCGAGACCGTCCAGACCCAGCGGAAGCCGACGAACTGGCGCCAGCCCTCGCGGATGTCGGCCAGGATGTTCGTCTCCTTCTTCGCCTTCTTCGGGTGGCTGGTCAGGGACAACATCCGCAGGCAGACGGCCGCGAACAGATAGGTGGCCGCGTCGAAGGCGATGGCGGGGCCGCTGCCGATCGCGACGACGAGGACGCCCGACAGGCTGGGGCCGAAGATCTTCATGGCGTTGCGCATGGAGCTGAGCAGCGCGTTGGCCTGCTGGATCTGGTGGCGCTCGACGAGTTCGGGGACGAATCCGCGCAGGGCCGGGGTGGTGAAGGCGGCCAGGACGCCGTTGAGGAGTTCGAGCAGGGCCACCACAACCAGCGAGTAGTGGCCGGTGAGCAGGAGCGCGGCGACGGCGCCCTGAGTCAGGCCGGAGCCGAGGTTCGCCCAGACCAGGACGGTACGCCGGGCGAAGCGGTCGGCGGTCGCGCCGCCGACGAGGAGGAAGACGAGCATCGGGATCATGTGCGCGGTGAGGACGACGCCGAGGTCGCCGGCCTTGTCGTGCGAGGCGTTGAGGACGGCGAAGGCCAGGGCCACCGGGGACATCGAGGTGCCGAGGAGGGAGACGGTCTGGCCGGTGAAGAAGGCGCGGAAGTCGGGGCGGCGGAGGAGGCGGTGCGGGGGCTGGGCGTTTTGTTCCAGTGGAAGTGGAAGCCGGGGCTCCCCGGCAGGGCTTTCGGGCATGGCCGCGAGTGTCCGAGCGCGGGGATGTGGAATGCTAACCCTTCGGATGGAGGCGAAAGATGACGCTCTTGCGCTTGTCGCCGCGGGCCCTGTCCAGGTCGCGCTTCGCCCTGTCGCCGCTGGCCGAGACGTTCGGCGCGATGCGGATGCTGGCGAAGCCGTGCACCGACCCGTGGCTGGCGTCGTGGCACGAGCGGCACGCCGCGACGTTCCGCGCGCGCGTGGCGTCGGACCGGTTCACGGCCGGGCTGGTGCGCCTGCTGATCACGGCGAGCTGGCTGCCGGACTTCGTCGCCCTGCCGCCGCCCGGCGGTATGCGTACGACGTTGGCGCAGGAGCTCGACGCCGTCCGCCGCTTCACGGACGCGGAGGTGCGTGCGCAACTTGAAGCGAGCGACCAGCACACCGACATCGCCGGCGGCCTGGACTGGCTGGAGGGCACCGGCTGGGCCGAGCGCTGCGCGCGGCTGCTGGACACGGTCTGGCGCGACCACGTCCTGCCCGACTGGCCACGCCGCCGCGCGCTGCTGGAACGCGAGGTGACCTACCGCGCCGGCCTGGTGGCGGTCTACGGATGGTCCAACGCACTGGGCACCATGAACAAGCGCAGCGAATGGGTCGGTGACGACGCGATCCGCTTCAGCCACCGACCGATGGCTGACCGCATCGTCGGTCCCGAGGGCATGCAGTTCGTCCCGGTCACCCTCTCAAGCGGCACCTGGCTCTGCGAGGTCCCACCCGACAGCTACGCCCTGGTGTACCCGGCGCGCGGCGTCGCCGTACGCGGCGGCGACCCGGCGGACGACCGGGTACGCGCACTGGAGCGCCTGATCGGCCCGGTGCGAGCACGGATCCTGCTGGAGCTGAGCCGCCCGGCGACGACCACGGAGCTCGCGACGACGCTGGAGGTCTCGCTGGGCACGGCCGGCGGCCACATCACCGTGCTGCGCGAGGCGGGGCTGATCGAAGGCACGCGGGTCGGGCGGCGGGTTGTCTACCGGCGGACGGATGATGGAGATCGGCTCGCGGGGTGAGCGACGCGTCGTGGCCGTATCTCAGCCCGCGCGCTGATCAGCATCCGGGCCGAGGGTGACCCCGGGATCCTGACGCCGCAGTACGAGGCGGACGATGACCTCGCCGTTGCCGTCCAGGTCGCCGGTCGGCACGAACCCGAGCCGCCGGTAGAACCCGGCCGGCCCGCCGTTCAGCGGCACATAGCTGGTCAGCAGCTCGGTCGCGCCCTCGGCACGGACGAGGTTCGCGACCTGTCGCACCGTCTCGGCGCCATGGCCGCGACCCTGATATCGCTGGTCCACGAGGAGTTTCCACAGGAACCAAGGTCCGATGACGTCCGGGGGCCGCGGTTCCACGTTCCAGCTCAGCATCACGAACCCGACCGGCTCCTCGTCGGCGTAGACGGCTCGGAACCACGGTCGCGCATGCGGATACTCAACGGCATCCGCCAACGCGCCGCGCACCGAACCGACGAACCGTTCCTGCTCCGGCGCCACGCGAAGTGCCAAGGCGGCGTCGCGATTATCCTCGGTGATCTCGCGAAGCGACACAGCCATGGTGATCAGCCTAGCCGCCGACCTCGCCCGGCTGCCCGGCTGCCCGCCTGCCGGCCTGCCGCCTCCGGCCCGTTCCGTGATGAGGACACGGCCCGGGCACCGAGGCGAGACAGGGATGCAGGCAGGGGCAGAGGTCAAGAACCCAGCCAGCTGATGGTGAAACTCCCGTTGGACAACGGCGAGTTCTGCGTCAGCGGCGTGCTGCCGCGCTCGATGTCGGTGGAGTTGACCGTACCGGCCTGGTCCAGGGGCTGCCCGTTGGCGACGAGGTCGGTGAACGTGACCGACCCGAACGGCGCCACCGGCCCGATCCCGTTCCCCAAGTCCTCCACGATCGCCTCGGCCGAGCCGAGCTGGTCGTCCCCGGTCTCGGTGAACGTCTTCGACCACCCCTGCGTCGTGTCGCTCTCGGTTAGCGTCCACGAGCTACCGTTCACCGACACCGAAGCCGTGATCTGGTCGCCGGCGTTGACAGTCTCCGTGAAGTACACCGAGTCCGCCGGATACATCTCGACCCACGGGTAGTAGCCGGCCACCCCGCCCTGACAGTCCTGGTCGAAACCGATCTGCTCGACCGTGCTGGTGCCGTAACCGTCGATGCCGATCCACGGCGACACCGAGCTGTCCGAGACCGACGAGCAGTCCAGCGTGGGCACCGTCCACGAGCCGCTGATCGAGGTGAACTGGTTGCCGGTATCCGCGTACCCGCCCCAGATCTGGTCGTCGTGCACCTTGCGGTTGCCGGGCCACGCGTGGTTGTAGTGCGGGAAGGTCGCCGGGGATTTGGTGTGCGAGGCGTGCGAGGCGTGCGATATCTGCGATATGTGCGACGAGGTGGCGGCCGAGGCGGGGCCGGCCAGGGTCACGGCGAGAAGCACCGAGCTGCCGGCGGCGAGGCATGCCAAGCCGACCCGGTATCCGGATATTGCCATCATGTTCCCTTTCACGTGGGGGTGGCGCCCATCGCAGCAGGCTTATAAGGGAGAGTGGCCGAATACCCTGTCGCTGGAAACCAAGGGAGGGTAAAGCGCGTGATGTCGTCAAACCCGCCCGGCACCGTGGCTTTCACGCCAAATCTCGCCCGATCCCACGAGTCCGTCGAACCTCACAGGCACCACTGCCGTGTCGGTCGTGCCAGAGCGCCGTCCGCATCGGATGGCGCGCAGCGGCATCTGACGATCGGAAGGATCGGCACGATGAGAAGACTAGGTGCCCTGACAGGGGCCGTAACCGGGTTCAGCATCGCCGCGGTTCTCGTCATGAGTCCCATGACGGCGCAGGCGGCAGGAGCCGACACGACCTTCACCTCGATACCGCCGGTGAACACCGGCACCATGCAGCTGATGTCCATCTCCCCGAAATCGGCTTCTGACGCCTGGGCCGTCGGCGTCGACTATCTGAACTCGAACACGGTCATCGCCACGCAGGCCGAGCACTGGAACGGCATCGCGTGGCGGGTCACGCCGACGCCCGACCCGACCGGAAACGTCGACATCCTGAACGGTGTCGCGAACGTCTCGCCGTCCGACGCCTGGGCCGTCGGCTACAGCCAGAACACCGCCGGGAGCTACTCGGCGCTGCTCGAACAGTGGAACGGCACGCGCTGGGCCACCGCGCCCGGCGGCAAGGCGGCCACCAGCAGCCAGGAGACCCTGAACGTGGTCGCCGCGACCTCCCCGAGCGACGTCTGGGCGGCCGGCGAACACTTCGACTCCTCGGCCGGCGGCTTCGTGGGCCTGATCGAGCACTTCAACGGCACGGCGTGGAGCATCGTGCCCAACCCCGACTCGTACACCTCCAACGGGATCCAGCACAGCGTCCCGTCCTGGAACGCGATCGTCGCGAACTCGGCGTCGGACGTGTGGGTGGCGTCCAACTCGGGATCGCAGACCGCTGTCGTCGAGCACTGGGACGGCACGGCGTGGAACGTGATCCCGACGCCGCAGTTCACGACGCTCAACGGCGTCAGCGTCAACCAGGTGGCGGTCAACGGACTGGCGGCCACCTCGGCGAAGGACGTCTGGGCGGTCGGCACGGTCACTGGCTTCGGCCGGCACGCGCCGCGCAACCAGCTCATCGAGCACTGGGACGGCACGGCCTGGACCGTGGCGGCCTCCCCGGCCGGCACCGCGACGCCGCAGGGCCTGTCCAGCGTCGCCGCGCTGTCGCCGACCGACGCCTGGGCGCTCGGCTTCCAGCCCGGCACCGCCAACCCGGCCCTCCAGCACTGGGACGGGACCGCGTGGAGCAACGTCGCCGTGCCGAGCGCGAGCGGGGTCCTGTCGGAGCTCGCCGCCGCGCCGAGCAGCACCCTAGTGGCGCTGGGCAGCACCCAGGCGTTCCTCAGCACCAACGGGTGAGCCTGATCTGATCAGCTGACAGCCGTGCTCCTGCCGCCGTGTAGCGAACCGGCAAGGGCACGGCTGTCCCATTTGCCGAGTGCTGCGGCTACGGCCCCACCAACGCGTTCAATTTCGCCCGGATCTCCTCGGCCCTGTCGCTGTCACCGGCGCCGTCGAACCAGTCCAGCGACTCCTTCCACGCCGCCTGCGCCTCGGCTGGGCGGCCTGCGGCTTGGAGAACGTCGCCGTAGTGGTCGAGGGTGTCGGCGCCGAGCGCGGTGTCCCCGGCTTCCACGTACGCGTCGACGGCCTGTCGCAGCCAGTCTGCCGCCGCGTCGAAATCGCCCTGGTGGAAACAGGCCATGCCGAGGGTGTCCACCAGGCTGCCCAGCGTGTCCGGGCTGACCGACTTCACGCGACTCCACCCGACCGCCTCCGTCGCGGTGTCGATCGCGTCCTGGAACCGTCCGCCGACGTCGTAGGCGTAAGCCAGGTTGTTGAGCGTCAGGGCCGTTTCCTCGACTCGGCCCGTGCCCTCGTACAGGAGCAGGGCACGCTGGTAGTACTCGTACGACTCGTCCACCCGGCCGTGATTGCACAACGTGTCGCCCATGTTGACCAGGGCCAGGGCCTGGCCTGCCAGGTCCCCCAGCGCCTCGAAGATGCTCTGCGCCTTGTCGGCCGCCGCGAGCGACTCCTCGATCCGGCCCTCCGCTTCCAGCCGGCCGCCGAGGGTGTTGAGCAGCCGGGCCTGGCCGACCAGGTCCCCCGCGGCCTCGGCGGCGGCCAGGCCCAGCCGGGTGATCCGGGTGATGTCCGCCATCAGGCCTCGAAGACGCATGAAGGGGTAGGTGACACGGGGTATCAACCAGGCCACGGCTCCCAGCTGTTCGTCCGCGGCCATCTCCTGGACCTTCAGCAGGGCCGGGTACTCGGCCTCGTACCAGGCCGTGGCCTGTGCGGCGTCGGCGAACCCGATCGCGGGCTCGCACCACTCGGCCTGGCTGATGTCCACCGTGGGCCTGTGGGTGTTCAGCTGGTTCAGGGCTTGCAGGTCCGCGTAGAGGTACCAGCCGGCAAGCCGCGTCCGGGCCGCGCGCCGTTCTTCAGCGGAGTCCTCCTGCTCGACGAGTTCGTGCGCGTAGGACTTGATCAGGTCGTGGAAGCGGTACCGCCCGAACGCGGGCGCCTCCAGCAGATTCGCGTCGACCAGCTTCTCCACCAGCTGCTCGGCCTGCCGCAGCGGCCGGTCGATCAACGCGGCCACCGCGTGCGGGCCGAAGTCGGGGCCGGGGATCAGGCCCAGCAGCCGGAAGGCGCGGGCCAGCTCGGCGCCGTCGCGGTCGGCGAGGCTCGCGTAGCTGGTCTGGAAGACGGACCGGACGGCGGTGTCGCCGATGGCGAGTTCGTCGAGGCGGTAGCGCTCGTCGCGCAGACGAGCCGCGAAGGAGGTGATTGTCCAGGACTGGCGGGCGGCCAGCCGGGCGCCGACGATGCGCAGCGCCAGCGGCAGGCCGCCGCAGGCCTGGAGGAGGTCGTCGGCCGCGGCCGCCTCCGCACCGAGGCGTTCGGTGCCGACGATCCGTTCCAACAGCGACTGCGCCGCGTCGGCGCGCAGCGGCGTGAGGTCCAGGGTGGTGCAGCCGGGCAGCTGGCTCAGCCGGTTCCGGCTGGTGATCAGCACGCCGCTGGTCTCCGAGGCGGGCAGGAGCGGCCGGGCCTGCGCGGAGCCGGCGGCGTTGTCCAGGACGACGAGGTAGCGTCGGCCGTAGGTCAGGCTGCGGAAGCGGGCGGCCCGGGAGTCGAGGTCGGGGGCCACCTCGCGCGGCGGGTCACCCAGGGCGACGAGCCACTGGAACAGCACCTCGGCCGGATCGCGCGGGACCTGGTCGGCGCCGTGCAGGTCGGCGAAGAACTGTCCGTCGGGGAACCCGGGGGCCAGCAGGTGGGCGACCCGGACGGCCAGCGTGGTCTTGCCCAGGCCGCCGCTGCCGGTCACGGCGGCGATCGCGATCTGGCCCGGACCGGTGTCGGCGGCGAAGACCTCGGCCAGGGCGGCGACCTCCTCCTGGCGTCCGGAGAAGTCCGCGACGGCGGCGGGGAGCTGGGCTATCACCGGCTGTGGAGTGCGGTCCGGCGGGCTCCCGGGTGCGGTCTTCCCCGCCGGCGCAAGCTCGCTCTCAGCGCGAAGTTCCAGGCGGGGATCGTTGGTGAGGATGCGCTGGTGCAGCTCGCGCACCCGCGCCGAGGGTTCGACGCCGAGCTCGGCGATCAGGGTTTTGCGAAGGTCGCCGTAGGCGTGCAGGGCGTCGGCCTGGCGTCCGCCCCGGTACAACGCGAGCATCAGCTTCGCGTGGAAGTCTTCGGCGAGCGGGTTCTCGGCGGTGAGCGTCCGCAGATCCGGCAGGATCTCGTGGTGCCGGCCGAGCTGGAGATCGGCCTGGATCCGGCCGTCGTAGGCCGCCCAGCGCAGCTCGCGCAGCGGTTGGGCGGCAGTCGGCGGGATGACGCCGTCCGTGAGCCCGGCGCCCGGTTCGCCGCGCCACAGGTCCAGCGCGGCGGCGAACTCGTCGCGGGCCCGCTTCCAGTCCTCGTCGCCGAGGGCTCGGCGGCCCTTGCGGCAGGCGTCCTGGAACAGGGAGACGTCGAGCTCGTCGTCGGCGACGTCGATGACGTAGCCCGGCGGGGCGGTGCGGATCCTCGGCCCGGCCTGCGGCCCGAGCTGTCTGCGCAGGCGCATCACGTGGTTGTGCACGGACGCCACGGCGGCGGCCGGCGGATCGCCCTGCCAGATCCGGTCGGCGAGGACCCCGATGCTCACGACCCGATTCGCGTCAGCCAGGAGCACGCCGAGGACGGCCTTGGGAATCCCGCCCGTCAGGGGGATCGGTTGGTCCTCGACGATTACTTCCAACGGCCCCAGCAGTCCGAACCTCATTACCCCCGCCTCTGCCGCTCACCGCACAGATGTGGCAGCGATTTTAAGCCAGGCACGGTTCTGATTGCGAGGTCAGCCCACGGGTCGGACTCTCCTGCCGGTCAAGCGGTTGTCAGCACCTTCGTCTACGGTCGAAGGCGTGATCACCACGCTGGCCGTCGAGAACTACCGCTCGCTGCGCGACCTGTGCATCCCGGTCGGCCCGCTGACCGTCGTCACCGGCGCGAACGGCAGCGGCAAGTCCAGCCTGTACCGGGCCGTGCGCCTGCTGGCCGACGTCTCACGCAACGGGGCCGTGGCGGCCTTGGCGCGCGAAGGGGGCCTGCGCTCGACCCTGTGGGCCGGTCCGGAGCGGGGCACGAAGCCGGGCCAGCGGACGCAGGGCACGGTGCGCAGCGTGCCGATCGGCCTGCGGCTGGGCTTCGGCGGCGACGAGTTCGGCTACGCGATCGACCTCGGCCTGCCGGTGCCCAGCGGGGAGCCGGAGGCCGCGAAGTTCAACCTGGACCCGGCGATCAAGACCGAGGCGGTGTGGAGCGGCCCGGTGCTGCGCCCGGCGACATCGCTGATCGAGCGGCACAACGACGTCGTCAAGATCCGCGGCGCCAACGGCAAATGGGCCCCGAAGCCGTACCCGATCCAGCAGTTCGACAGCATGCTGAGCGAATTCGCCGACCCCGAAGCCGCCCCAGAACTATTCCGAGTCCGCGACCGCATCCGCTCCTGGCGCTTCTACGACCACTTCCGCACCGACACCGACGCCCCAGCCCGCGCCCCGCAAATCGGCACCCGCACCCCGGTCCTGTCGCACAACGGCGCCGACCTGCCCGCCGCCCTCCAGACCATCATCGCCACCGGCCGCCGCCCGCAACTGGACGCGGCGATCGACGACGCATTCCCAGGCAGCAGGCTGGAGGTACAGGTCGAGACAGACGGCCGCTTCTCACTCCACCTCCGCCAACCCGGCCTCCTCCGCCCCCTCGGCGCCCCAGAACTCTCCGACGGCACCCTGCGCTACCTGCTCCTGGCCGCCGCCCTACTGAGCCCCCGCCCGGCAGACCTCCTGGTGTTCAACGAGCCGGAGACCAGCCTCCACCCAGACCTACTCGCACCACTGGGAGCGCTAATCGCGGCGGTGTCGGAACGCAGCCAGATCATCG
Organism: Catenulispora sp. GAS73; assembly: GCF_041262085.1. Classification (NCBI taxonomy): domain Bacteria; kingdom Bacillati; phylum Actinomycetota; class Actinomycetes; order Catenulisporales; family Catenulisporaceae; genus Catenulispora; species Catenulispora sp. GAS73. The sequence goes on along the minus strand of NZ_JBGCCM010000047.1, from coordinate 58,639 downwards.
TGGTCTCCCACGCCGACGCCCTGATCCGCGCCATCGCGCGCGCCGCAGCGGAGCTGCGACGGGACGTGGGAATGGTCGAGCTGGAGAAGGTGAACGGCGAGACGGTACTGCCGGGACAGGGATTGCTGGATTCGCCGCTGTGGTTCTGGCCGAAGCGCTGAACGGCCGCGAAGCTTCGCAGACGATCCGGCCACCCCGGTCGCGACGGGGCAGCCCGGCCGGCCACGTGGTTCGTCGTGTCCGACCGGACCATGCGGGGTGTTGGTTCTGGGTCCCTCGCCGCGTCGGCGGGCTCTGCCAACCTGGCCGGTTTGGCGGTGTCAAGCCGGACGAGGCTGTACCACAGCAACAGGGGTGCGGCTTGATTCCGCCAAACCGGGCTGGTTCCGTCTACGGCGACGACGCGGCGAGGGACCCAGAACCTCGGCGACCACAAGCAGCGACCGCCACCGGACAACGCAACGCAGGCAACAGCGTGAAGGAAGCCGACCAGTCGCGGACCGGCGCCCCCAAGCCCGACGCACGGGTCGCCCCCTCGCTGTAGAGCGCCCGCCGGAGGCCTCAAGGCGCCCACCACGCACGACGATTGCCGCCTACGACATGCGCAGTGACTCGGGCTCACGCGTGGTCGTGCACGCGCAAACCGGCGGCCGCCAGCGCAGCCTGGTGTGCGAGTCGGGCGTGGCGGCATTTTGTTAGGGAATTATCGCCCCTTATACACAGATATAGCACGCGCCGCCGACATCGCCACCTGCCGACAAACCGCAGTGGCGCCTGACCCACGGGATGCGAGTCAGACGCAAAACCGATCCCACTCAGACTTCAGCTTCAGCAAGCTCATCGACCGCACCCACACCCGAACCCACACCCGACCCCTCCCCCTCACCACCACCCCGCCCCGGCAGCAGCAAGCACAGCGGCACCGCCCCAGCCGTGAACGCGGCAGCCCACCAAAACGCGTCGCCGAACCCCGCAGCCTGAGCCGACACGGTGTGCGCGCCAGCAGTAGCACGCTGCAGGATCATGACGAGCACCGCAGTACCCACCGACCCTCCGACCTGCTGCGCGACGCGACTGATGCTGGACGCGGCAGGGATCTGCTCACGCCGCAACCCGACATACGCGCCGCCCATCAGCGCGATCATGGCCGCACCGAGCCCCAGGCCACGGATGAACAGGACGGCCATCAGCACCGTGTTGCTCGTCGTGGCGGTGACGAAGCCGAACGGGACGGTGGACGCGAAGGTGACGGCGAAAGCGACGACGGCGATCGGGCGCGCCCCGAAGCGGTCCATGTACCGCCCGGCCAGCGACCGGGAGAGCAGCGTGCCGACGCCCTGCGGGATCAGCAGCAGCGCCGCCCCCAGGGCCGACTCACCGCGAACCTGCTGCCAGTACAGCGGCATCAGCAGCATCGCGCCGTAAAGCGCGGCGCCGGCCAGGAGCAGCAGCGCCGAGGACGAGGCCAGCGACCGGTGCCGGAACAGCCGGATGTCGAGCAGGGCGTCGCCGCCGCGCCGCAGGGCCCAGGCGACGTACCCGGCCAGGAGCACCACCCCGATCAGCAGCGGCAGCCCGGCCTTGGCACCGGCCGGCCCGCCGGAACCGCCGAGCTGCGTCAGGCCGTAGACGACCGCGGCGACCCCGGGCGAGAGCAGCGTCATGCCGACGGCGTCCAGGCGCGGACGCGTCCCGGGGCGGGGTCCGTCATGCGGCAGGTTGCGCCAGGCGAGGTATCCGCCGACGACACAGAACGGGGCGTTGAACAGGAAGATCCACCGCCACTCCCCCAGATGCAGAATGACCCCGCCGAGCACCGGCCCGACAACCGGCCCCAGCGCGGTGGGCACCGTGATCAGCGACATGATCCGGCCGATGTTCCGCCCACCGGCCGCCTGCATGATCAGCGTGGCCATCAGCACCATCATGACGCCGCCGCCGACGCCCTGAACCACGCGGAACGCGATCAGGCTCGGCGCGTTCCATGCCGCCGAGCACAGCATCGAGCCGGCGAAGAACAGCCCGAGCGCGAGGATCCACAGCCGCCTGCCGCCCAGCACCGCCTGCGCCCAGCCGACCGCCGGCATCGTCGCGGACAGCGCGAGCAGATAAGCCGTGGTCACCCACTGAACCGTGGCCAGCGACGTGTGCAGCTGCCCGGCGAGGGTGTCGATCGCGACGCTCATGATCGTGGTGTCGAAGATGACTGCGAGCGCACCGACGATCAGCGTGAAGGTCAGGCGCCGCAGGGCGGGGTCGATGCGGTCCGGCTCTGGCGGCCGGGCAGGGGTGGCGTTCATCGACGGCTCCTTAAGATACAAACCTCTATCTTACGAACCCCAGACTAGGCCGCTACGATTAGATACGCAACTCTATCTAAACGAGGGAGTCACGATGCCCGAACGCCGCCGCGGAGCCGCCCTGGAGAACGCGCTGCTCGACGCGGCCTGGGAAGAACTCACCGCCGTCGGCTACGCGCGCTTCACCATGGACGCCGTCGTCAAGCGCGCCGGCACCAGCCCGCCGGTCCTCTACCGCCGCTGGCCCGACCGCGACGCCCTGGTCCGCGCGACCCTCACCCGCGTCCTGCAGAAGAACGTCCTGCAGGCCCCCGACACCGGCAGCCTCCGCGAGGACGTCCTGACGCTCCTGCGCGAGATCAACGCCACCAGCGTCGAGCTCATCACCGCGATGAGCAGCTACTTCGCCGGCTACCACAAGGAGACCGGAGCCGGCACCGGCGACCTGCGCGACCCCTCCGCGACCGGCCGCAAGCAGGCCGTCGACGCGATCTTCGAGCGCGCCGTCGAACGCGGCGAGGTCAAGGCCGACCGCCTCACCGAGCGCGTCAAGACCCTGCCGTTCGACCTGCTGCGGCACGAGTTGCTGACGACCTACTCCCCCGCGCCCGACGACGTCCTGGAGGAGATCGTCGACACGATCTTCCTGCCCCTGGTGCGGTGAGTTTCGTGCGGTGAACTCCGGTCAAGAGGAGCGCGGAAGCACCTTCCCAACCGTGACCGGAAGCGCGGCGAGCGATCGCTGCCGGTGGCTCGACCGCCAGACCAGTTCCTCCGACGGCACGGCCAGGGCCAGGTCGGGGAGCCTGGCCAGCAACGTCCACAACGCGATGCGCACTTCGAGTCGAGCAAGTGGCGCGCCCAAGCAGTAGTGCACTCCATGCCCGAACGTGACGTGACCCGCGCCCGCCCCCGGGCTCCCAGCGCCCTGCGGATCGCGATTCGCGGAGCTGACCGACAGCAGAACGGTGTCACCGGCCGGAATCACGACACCGTCGCCAAGCGCCACGTCCTCGGTCGGAAAGCGGCGGATCGCGGTGGTCCCCGGCTGGTCGCGCCGCAGCACCTCCTCGACCAGGGCAGTCATGCCCGGCGTGTGCGGGTCCGGCTCGGCGCGCACCGCGTCAGCGGCGGCGGGGTCCGTGAGGAGCCGGGCCACCGCCGCGCTGATCACGTGCACCGAGTTCTCATAGCCCGCGAACAGGATCAGGAACGCCAGCGAGAGCAGCTCGTCCTCGGACAGGCGGTCGGCGCCGTCGCGGGCCGCGATCATGGCCGAGAGCAGGTCGTCGGCCGGCTCGTCGCGCTTGGCCGCGAGCAGCCCGGACAGCAGCCCGATGATGCCGCGCATCGTTCCGGCCACCTGCTCCGGCCCGTACTCGCCGGGCGCGAGCAGGACCTGCGTGTACCCGCGCAGCGTCGCACCCTGCTCGCCGGGGACGCCCAACAGGTCGCAGATTACTGCGATGGGCAGCGGCGCGGCGTAGGCGCTGACGAGGTCCGCCATGCCAGCGCTAGAGCCGGTGTCGCCAACCAGCGCATCGATCAGCACATCGATCAGCGCATCCGCCTGCCCCTGAATCCGCTCGCGAAGCCCCTCCACCCGCCGCGCGGTGAACGCCGACGACACCAGCCGCCGCAGCCGCGCGTGGTCCTCCCCGTCCAGGTTCAGCAGGTTCGCCTCCAGCGCGGGCGGCAACCCGAAGCCCTCGTAACCGGCCTGCGAAGCCTTCTTGTTCAGCGCCAGCCGCGGATCGGCGAGCAGATTCCGCACGTCCTCATACCGGCTCACCACCCAGATCCGCTCCCCGCCCGCGAGCCGCGCGCAGTGCACGCCCCCGGGCTCGGCGTGCAGCCGCTCGGCCACCACCTCGTGGTCGGCGCCCAGGACGGGGATGAGCGCGCGGGCGATGTCCGCGTCTTTGACGGTCACGAGGGCACTCCATCTTGCGCACGGCGGGAAAGACCGGATCAGCCTAGTGGATCAGGACTCTGGCCAGGCCGCTGTCACGCCTGCACCAACGACGACCTGCTCAGGATCACGATCCCGGCGATCGCCAACGCCCCGGCCGCCGCCTGGCCGACCAGCGCCCACGACGTGGCCAGCGGCTCCCGGAACACGACGGCCCCCATCAGCACCGATCCGACCGGCTCCACGGTATCGATGACCGGCAGGCTGATCGCCAGCGAACCGGCCTGGTAGGAACTCTGGACGAGCAGCAGTCCGGTGACGCCGACGGCGATCAGCGCGTACGGCTCCCAGTGCCCCAACGCGTCCCAGCCGTCGTTGCGGAACAGGTCGGCCGCGCTCTTGGTCAGCGCGTCGAGCAACGCCAGCAGCATCCCGGCCGCCGCCGCGTACAAGGCGGTCCGGGCCCTGCCGGACGTCCGGAATCCCACCGCGAGCAGCGCGGCCACCACCGCCACGACGGCGATCAGCACCAGCGTCCAGTCCGCCAGCCCCGGCACGGCCGTCCCCGACACGGACGGCAACGCCACCAGGAACGCGGCCATACCGCCGGCGGTGCACGCCGCGCCGGCCATCTCGGCGCGCGTGAGCCGGCGGCCGCGGCGCCAGGCGAGCAGCGGCAGCGCGAACAGCAGGTCGGTCGACGCCAGCGGCATCACCAGCACCAGCGGGCCGAACGCGAGCGCCACGCCTTGGATGCCGAAGGAGGCGACGTCCAGCGCCGCGCCGGCGAGCCATACCCGACGCCGGAGCAAGGACACGATGAGACTCGGGTGCAAGGATCGCGTCTCGGGGACGGACGCGGCGGCGGACTGCTGGAGCACGGCGGCGACCGCGAAGGCCAGCGCGGCCAAGAGCGCTGCCGTCACCGCCACCGCAATCGCCACATGTCATAGCATGACGGAACAAAGACGACTCGCCACGGGAGACACGCGTGCGCCTGCTGCTGACCACGGACACCCACCTCCCGACCCGCGCCAAGGCGCTGCCCGCGCCGCTGCTCGACGCGCTGGACAAGGCCGACGTCGTGTTCCACGCCGGGGACTGGGTCGACACCGCCGCCCTCGACCTGTTCCAGGAACGTTCGAAGCGGCTGGTCGCGGTCTACGGGAACAACGACGGCCCGGCGTTGCAGGAGCGGCTTCCGTTGGTGGCGCGGGTCGAGCTGGAGTCGTGCCGGTTCGCCGTGGTGCACGAGACCGGTCCGGCGAAGGGGCGTGAACAGCGGTGCGCGGCGCAGTTCCCTGACACCGACGTCCTGGTGTTCGGGCACAGCCACATCCCGTGGGACAGTCAGGCACCCGGCGGCCTGCGCCTGCTCAACCCTGGCTCGCCGACTGACCGGCGCCGGCAGCCTTTTGCGACGTTTATGACCGCCGCCGTGGAGGACGGCCGGCTCAGCGATGTGCGCTTGCACGACCTGCCGCCCCGCTAGAGCTGAAGCTAAAGAAGGTGCTTGGTACCGCCCCGAGCCCGAAGTGCGGCCGGAGACAACCCCCAATGCCGTTGGAACGACTCGGTGAAGTGGCGGCGATCGAGGTAGCCGCAGGAGCGGGCGATCGCGGCGATCGGCGTGTCATGGTGGCCGGGGTCGCAGAGCAGTTGGGCGGCGGCCTCCAACCGGCACCGGGCCAGGTAGGCGTGCACGGTGCAGCCGGCGAACTCGCGGAACAGCCGGGCCGCGTGCCGCTCGCTCAGGTGCACCTGGGCGGCGACCTCGCGGATGCGGACCGGCCGGTGGTAGTTGTCGCGCAGGTAGCGGATCATCGTCGTCACGGTCGAGGCGCCGGGGGTCGCGGGAGCGAGCCGGGCCGGGTGGCGCGACAGGTTGCGCGACGGCAGGTCGCTGAGGGTGCGAGCCGCGGCCAGCACGAGCGCGGAGGCCAGGGATCCGATCATCTCCGCGCTGCCGGGTCCGGGATCGGCCGCTTCCCGCGCGAGCAGCAACAGGATGCGGGGAACGGGACCGTCGGCGGCCATTGCGACGCGGTCGTCGCCGGTGGTGAAGGCCTCCATGAGATCGGCGGCGTCGTGGTTGTCGTCAGTGGTCGAGCCGGTGGCGGCTTTCGTGCCGGCCCCGTCCTGGAGCACCGCCCAGGACCAGAAGACGATGCCCATCGGGTCCTCGTCGGAGGCGACGATGTCGTGGACGTCGCCGGGCCGGGCCAGGAACAGCTCCCCGGGACCGATGGGATGCTCGGTGCCGCCGACGCGGAACGTGCCGTGTCCCGCGTAGGTGTAGCAGAGCTCGTAGCAGGAGTGGACGTGGGGGAAGTTGCGCCACGGCTCGGGGGCGTAGAAGCCCCAGTCGACGAACTCGATCCGGCGGCCGGCGAGCCTGACTCCGACCCGTTCGGCGCGAAGCCGACGCAGGGCCGCGCCCGAAAGGCGCAGCCCGTCCGCCGTGGCGTCGGCAGTCACTGCCGGCGCGCCGTGGGATCGACGCCGCGCAGGATCATGCCCTGCCCCAGCGACCACTGGTGGTCGTCGGTGGTCGGCCGGTCCTCCGGATCCCGGTATTGCACCAGCCACGTGACGCGCTCGTGGTCGGAGGTGTTGAGGCCGGAACCGTGCACCGTGAGGTACGTGAAGAACAGCACGTCACCGGCCTCCGCCGGGCAGGGCACCGCGTCGTCCAGCCGCCACTGGTCCGGGGCCAGGTGCCAGCTGCCGTCCTCGATGTGCTCCAGCGGCCCGTTGTGGTGGCTGCCCGGCACGACCCGGACGCAGCCGCGCTCCTCCTCGGCGTCGGTGAAGTGGAAGATCGCGGCGGCGACGCTGTCCTTGGCGTGCGGGAAGAAGGGGTGGTCCTGGTGCATGGGGAACGGGGAGCCGTTCTCCGGCGGCTTGACGAACATCTTCGTGTGGTGCAGCTGGAGGTTGGGGCTGCCGTTCAACGCCGCGGCGGTGTCGGTGAAGCGGCGGTCGACGAGCAGCCGGGCGAAGGCGGCGGAGTGGAACTGCGTGTCGTGGCAGTGCCGCAGCCGCGTGGCGGCGGCGCCGGCGGCCTCGCGGGCACTCCCCCACGTCGGGTCGTCGGTCTCGTTGAGGCGCCCGAGGAGGTCGTGGCACTCCTCGCGCATGGCGGCGGCCTCGTCGAGGTCGAGGAGACCCTTGACCAGGAGGTAGCCGTTCTCGCGGTAGAAACGGACATCGGCGTCGGTGATCGGGTACCGCGCGGCGGCGGGAGCGGTGGTTTCGGGGACGGTCTGCATGTGCTGTTCGGCCATGTCTTCGAAGGTAGGCGGGGCTCTGGCGCTTGCAGAGCGGCTCGACGGTCACGGAGGTGGGGAATCCGGACAGGCTACGCGCTCGGTCGAGCGCCGTCAGATCAGCCCGACGCCATCGGCTCCACATCAGTCCACACCACTCCACGCCAATCCGCGATACCCTCTCAGTCGCTCCACCCTACGCAGAAGGTTGATTCCGTCGGGCTGAGAGGGACATCGCCCATGTCACGAACACGTACGAATCCCCTGACGAGACGGGTCCTCGTCTCCATACTCACCACTCTCGCGATCACGACCGCGACGGTGCCGGCTGCCACGGCCGACTCCTCGCAGAACCCGGCGACGCCGTCCGCGCCGTCCGCCGCCTCGTCCACCGCGGCGACGCTGACCCGGGCCTTCGCGGCCGGCCGGCACGTCGGCGGCGACGCGATCGGCGGCATCCGCACCGGCACCCTGCACACCGGCACGGCGGACGGCCAGACCTGGGCCGTCGCCGCCTTCGACGCGGCGGACACGGCCACGCCGGAACAGGCCGTCGCCCTGCAGGACGCCAACACCGGCGTCTTCGTCCAGACCGGGAGCAGCTGGCGCCTGGTCAGCACCGGCCTGTACGGCTGCGCGACCGGCCTGCCCGCCGCGCTGAAGACCGCCTGGAACATCTCCGCGCCGGGCGTGTGCTCGGGCTCCGCGCCGGCCGAGAAGGCCGCGGCCGCCAAGGCACGGGCGGCCAAGCCCGCCGCCGCCACCGACGCGACCCCGCTCGGCCAGAAGATCGCGGACATCGCACTCAGCCAGGTCGGAGTCCAGACCGATCCCCCGGTGCCGAACTTCAACACCATCGACTGCGACCCGTACAGCACCCTGGTCGCGGGCTTCTCCTCCAACAGCGACGGCTGCGGCTACAACTCCGCCTTCGGCGTCCGGAACCAGAACGAGACCTGGTGCGCGGACTTCGCGAAGTGGGTGTGGCAGCAGGCCGGCGTCACCGCGGACATGAACACCCTCAACGCCGGCGCGGTCTCGTTCCACACCTGGGCCGTGCACCAGGGGCAGAACCCGCAGGCGAACACCGGCACGCCTGAGCCGGGCGACGCAGTGCTCTTCTACCGTCCCGGCCGGCTGCCCAACGGCTTCGCCGACCACGTCGGGCTGATCTCCGGCATCAACGCCGACGGCACGATCAACATGGTCAACGGCGACTTCTCCGGCGACGCGGCCGTGGACGTCCAGTACGACCAGAACATCAAGGACCTGGCGGCCTTCGCCGCGAGCGTGGAGAGCCCCGGCGAGCAGTGGGCCCTGGTGACCCCGCCGACCACCGCGCAGCAGGCGAACCCGACCGGCGCCATGGACGCCGCCACGGTCGCCGTGGACGGCGCCACCGCGCGGTTCCACGCCTCCGGCTCGGTGCCCGGCGGCACGATCACCGGCTACTACTGGACCTTCGGCGACACCCGGATGACCAACGAGACCGGCGCGGACGTGACCCACGTCTTCAGCGAGCCGGGCACGTACACGGCCACCGTCACGATCACCTCCAGCTTCGGCACCACCACCACGGTGCGCAAGAACATCCAGGTCGTCGCGGCCTCGGCGGCCGTCGCCTCGGCGCCGACCGACCAGATCTGGTACGACCCGCTGCCGGTGGTGCAGTACGCCTTCACCCGGTCGGCCGGCGGCCTCGCGGTCGACTACTGGAACGGCGGGCAGTGGATCCAGTGGGCCGTTCCGGGCACCCCGGACGCCGCCGGCGACATCACGGCCCTGACCTACCCGGACGTCGCGAACGCCGACGTGAACACCGCGCACGCCTTCTACCGCACCGCGAACGGCTCGCTCGCCGAGACCTCGCAGACCGCCGGCGGCTGGCAGACCCAGACGCTGCCGGGCACGGCGATCGCCGGCGGGGCGGTCAACGCCACGACGACGGCCGACGGCAATACAGAGGTCTTCTTCGTCAACAACCACCGGCAGCTGTCGGCGGACGTGCAGTCGGCCTCCGGCTGGAGCACCAAGGTGCTCGACCCGGCGCCGGTCGCGCAGCCCGGCTCGCTGGTGCTCGCCGACACCACCAGCGGCCCGGTCATCCTGGGGATCGGCCCGGGCGGCCTGGTGACGGCGAGCACTGACATCGGCCCGACCTGGATCACGGTGCCGATGGCGGCCCTCGCGGCCAAGGGCAGCAGCCTGGCCGTGGCGACGACGGCGGCGGGTACGGCAGAGGTCTTCTATACGGCCCCTGACGGCACACTCGGTGAGGCGACGCAGAGCGGGTCCTGCTGGAAGCCGTCCACCCTGCCCGGCTCCCCGACGGCGGCCGGAGGCAAGGCGGCGACGACCTACCTGCTGCCCTCGGTGCTGCCGGCCAACGTCGGCGACTTCCCGCAGCCTCCCGGCACGCTGACCGAGACCAGCGTCAGCGCGCCGCTGGGCATGGAGGTGTTCTACCTGACGGCGTCCGGCGCGCCGGCGGTCACGTACAACGACGGCACCGGCTGGCAGAGCAAGACCCTGCCGGGATCGGCCGACGGCATCGCGGGCGCGATGGCGTACCAGGTCGACGAGCAGCCCTCGAACCTGTACGTGACGAACGCGGGCACCCTCAGCGAGGAGACGACCGGGGCGCGCAGCGGCGACCCGTCCGGCTCCTGGCACGCGGCGCCGGCGCTGCCCACCGCCCCGGCGAGCTGGGCGAACCAGATCGTCCTGTACGCGGCCGACGCCGCGGACGCGGCGACCGCCCAGGCCTCCGCCGCCGCGGCCGGCCTGCCGGCGCAGCAGGTGACCACCTCGTTCGCGGTGGCGTGGGCGGACACGCTCGACGGCAACTACCTGGTGTACGCGGTGGGCACCCCGGCGGTGCGCGCTCTGTACAGCAACGTGTGCGACTGGGCGAACCCCTCGGATCTACCGGGCCCAGGCACCCCGTTCTCCTACGGCGTCGACCCGGTGAACACGCTGGCCCAGGTGGGCCCCGGCAACTTCATCAACGCCGCGGGCGCGACCGCCGCCGATACCCAGGCGATCACCACCGACCTGGCGTACTACGCGCTGCACGGCGCGCTGCCGCCGGGCGTGACGTCGGTTCCGCCGCAGGTCGGGGCTCCGTACGCGTGCATGGGGAGCCCGAGCTAATGATCAGCAGCGACGACAGCAATACCCTGTAACGCTCCGGGGCGGCCGCGAGGAGTTCGCGGTCGCCCCGACTACGTGCGCCGTCGCGGCGTGGAGCTACCGCGCGGAATCCCGGCCCGGAAGAAACCGCACCGTCAGCAGCGCCCCGACGAAAGCGACCCCCGCGCCGATCCAGGCAGCGGTCTGCGTCCCGTCCAGGAACGAGGCCCGCGCGGTCGCGGCGAAATCGGCGCCGAGCGGGCCGCCGACGCGGTCCGCGGCCTCGATCGCGCCGCTGATCGATTCGGTGGCGACCTTGCGCAGCTCGGCCGGGAGGGAGCGGACCGCCGAGGTAAGGCCCGCCGCGAAGCCGGCCGCGTACACGCTGCCCATGACCGCGACGCCGAGGGTGCCGCCGAGTTCGATCGAGGTCTCGTCGACCGCCGCCGCCGAGCCCGCCTGGTCCTCCGACACCGAGCTCATGATCGACTCGCTGGCGGCGATGCCCGCGGCCACCAGGCCCAGTGTCAGCACGCCGAGGCCGGCCAGGACCACCGGTTCGTTGTTGTGCCAGCCGACCGTGGAGAACACGAGCATGCCGAGCGTGGTCACGGCCAGGCCGCCGGCGACGACGTCGCGGGTGCCGAACCGGTGGACGAGCGGTTCGGCCGCCGCCGCGGACAGGCCCGCGGCCACCGCCATCGGCGTCAGCCGCAGCGCCGAGCCGACCGGGCTGTGGCCCTGGACTGTCTGCATATACAGCGTCAGCAGGAAGGCGGTGCCCATGAGCGCGAAGTACGCGATCGTCACCGCCACGCTCGCCGCCCAGAACCGCGGGTTGTGGAACAACGTCAGGTCGAGCATCGGGTACGCGGTCCGGCGCTCCCACCACAGGAACAGCACGAATCCCGCCGCGCCGCCGGCGAGCGTCCCCAGCGTCCGCGCGCTGAGCCAGCCCGCGTGCGGAGCCTGGATCACCGCGTAGACCAGCGCGGTGGTCGAGGCCGCGCCCAGCACCATGCCCAGCGGATCCAGCGGACGCCGGCCGGCCGCGCGCGATTCCGGCACCACCAGCGCGACGGCCAGCAGCGAGCCCGCGACCAGCGGCACGTTCATCCAGAACAGCGCCGGCCAGCCCCAGGCCTCCACCAGCACCCCGCCGGCGATCGGCCCGAGCATCACGCCAGCGCTGACGACGCCGGTCCACACCGCCATCGCCTTCACCATCTCCTCGGGCGGGAAGACGCTCCGGACGATCGACAGCGTGGCGGGCATGATCATCGCCCCGGCCGCGCCCAGGACCGCGCGCACCGCGATGAGCTGCCACGGCGCGTGGCACAGGGCGCCGCCCACCGAAGCCACGCCGTACAGGAGCAGCCCGGCCACCAGCAACCGGCGGCGGCCGAAGCGGTCGGCCAGCGAACCCATGGTGATCATGAGGGCGGCCAGCGCCAGGACGTACGTCTCGGTGATCCACTGGAGCTGGCTGGTCGTCGCCTGCATCGCCACGCCGATGCTCGGCAGGCCGATGTTCAGGGCCAGCGTGCCGATGTTGACCGTGCACAGCGCGACGCTCAGAGCCATGAGAATGTGCCAGCGCCGCGGATGCATGCGACCAGTCTTGATCAAGGACGGCGACTACGCCAACCAGGTCGACGCCCTGCGACGGTCGGGGATCGGTCCCCAAGTCGGTCGCTAGATCGGTCGCGCACCAGTCGCCGGCCCCAACCGGTAAGTGCTATTCCGGACGCGGTCGAGGCATCAGGCCCGGCATCATGGGCGGATGTCCCACTCCGCCGCGGCCGATCTGCTCGCCGTGCTCGACCCCCTCGACTACCCGACCCGCGCGCGCCGCCTCGCCACCGAGATCGCCCGGCTCAGCACGTATCCCGCCGCGTTGGACGCCGTCCTGGACGCGTTCGCGGCCGGCGGCGCCCACGAACGCGAACTCGGCCTGAAGATGGCCATGGCCGCGCATCGGCAGGACCGGGTGATCGCCGCGTTGCACGACCCGCTGCACCGCATCAGAGCCCTGGCCCTGTACGCGTGCGTCGCGCGCCCCGACGCCGAGGCCGACGCGGCGATCCTGGCCACCGTCGAGGACGCCTCGCTGCACTGGCGGCGCACCGTCGTCCGCCTGGTCGGCAACGCCAAGCGGACCGACCTGGCCGACCGGCTCGCCGAGTCCTACCGCGACCGGCTCGGCGACACCGACACCGCCAAACTGCTGCCGGTGTGCTCGGCGAAGGTCGCCGAGCGGCTGCTGCCCGACCTGGCCCACGAGCTGCGCGCCTGGTCCCGCTTCGGCACCGGGCATCCCGCGCTGATGCTGGAGTTCGCCCGGCGCGAGCTGGCAGCGGTTCCGGCCGGGACCCGCAGCGGGTGGTGGACCTGGTTCAGCGAAGGCATGCTCGCTGCCGCCAAGCAGAATCCGGATACGGTGCTGGACCTGCTGGAGGAATTCCCGCTCCCGGAAGGGCTTCCGCACCCGTTCCTGAGGCAGATCGGCCTTCTGACACGCGCCGACGAGACGCGCACGCTGCGGCTGCTCACGGTGGCCGACGGCGGGCTCGCCGGACGCTGGCGGGGCCTGTCGCGCACCACCCGCAAGCGACTGGCCAGGTCGGGGCGGCCGGAGATCGCCGTCGTCGGCCGCGCGGTCATGGACGAGCCGTCGGCGTTCGCCGATCTGCTGCGCGGCCTCCCGCCGGTCGCCCGGTCGGAGTTCTACGACGCCGTCACCGCCGACCAGGAACGGGAGAAGGCGATCCTGGCCCGTCCGGTTCTGGACGCGCTGCCCCGACGGCGGCGGCACGCCGAGGCCCGGCGGATGCTCGGGCTGGCCGCCTACACCGACCGGCCGGACCAGCGGCTGGCCGTCGTGGCGCGACTGCCGTGGGACGAGGCGCGGACGGAGCTGCGTGCGGCCGTGCGCGGCGCCGACGCGCAGGAACGCGCGGAGGCGTATCCGCTGCTCGTGGCGTGCGCCGCCGCCGAGGACCACCCGCCGGCGATCACCTCGCTGCTGACCGAGGAACTCCTCCGGCTGCGCAACGAGCAGGACCCGGTGCGGCAGGCCGCGCTGACGGCGCTCGCGACGGTTCCGGCGCGGCTGTTCGAGGACACGGCGGTGGTTACCGACGTGCTGCGGAGCCTGGTCACCGATGCGATCGAGGCTCGCGACTGTTCCTGGCACACCCGCGAGGCGCTGCGGCGGTTGGCGTGCCGGGTACTGGCGCATCAGGCTACGGACAGCGGCGGATCTGGTTCTGATGCCGGCTCCGGCAGTCTGCTGACATGGTCGCTGGCGACGTTCGACCAGCTGGCCGGCTCGACCGGCTTCTTCCTGCTGGACCGGATGGACCGGAACCTGCGCCGTGGTCAGGAACTGGCGGTCTACCGGACACTGCAACCGTGGGTCCAGCGCGGCATCGAGCGCGCCGACCACCGCCTCGTCCTGGCTCTGGCCCAGTCCCTCGGCGACCGGGCCCGAGCGATCCCCGGCCTGCAGGACGCGCTCGCGCACGCCATCTGGCACGGCACCGACGCCACCGCGCGGTCGGCGATCGACCTGTGGCTGGACGATCCGGCGCACCGGGACACCCGGGTCGCCCAGGTCGTCGCCTGGGATCCGACCGCCGTGGCGATCCCCCGGGTCTGCCGGCTGCTGTCCCTGCGCCGGACCGATCTGCTGGACCCGTACCTCGCCGCGAAGAAGCCGATCAACGGCAGGTTCATCGCGAAGGGCTTCATCTGGGTGCCGCAGTTCCAGCCGTCCCACCGCTGGCTGCCGCGCCAGCTCGCGGCTTACGCCGGGCAGCTCGCGAAGATCGCGGCCGACCCCGGCGCACGGATCGACGTGCGCGTCGGCGCGATCAACGGCCTCGGCGCGCTGCCCGGCGAGGGCGAACGGGAGGCGCGGCGCTATCTGGACTCGGCCGAGGTCCCGCTCGTCGAGGCGGCACTGCGAATGCTGTCCCGCAGCCAGGACCCGGTCGCCGACCTGCCGGTCCTGCTCGGCTACGCGGACGGCGACCGGGCCCGGGTGGCCGTCTACGCGGCCGGCCGGGCGGCCCGCTTCGCCCGGCCCTCGGCCGCCGGACCCGTCCTGGCCGCGGTCGCGTTGTCGCCGACCGCGAAGGTGACCAGCCGCAAGGAGGCGCTGCGGATCGCGGCGGACATCGAGATCCCCGGCCTGATCGATCTGCTGGTCACGGTCTGGCGGGCGCCCGGGCAGCATCGCGACGTCAAGGCCGCGGCCGTGCTGCGGCTCGCCGCCCGGATGGACGACGACCGGGTGCCGGCGCTGCTGCGCGAGGCCGTCGGCGACCACGCCGCGATCGCCACCCAGCTGCTGCGCATGGATCCGCCGGACCTTCCCGAGCGCCACCGCGCCGCCTACGGCGACTTCATCGCCGCGGCCTGCGACGCCGACGACCCCAAGGTCGCCGGGGCGGCGCTGGCGGTCGCGCCGCGGTGGTACCGGTGGAGCGCGGCGGCCACCACCGCCGTGTGCACGGCCACGACCGATCTCGGCCGGCGCGGCGACGGGGCCGCTCCGCCGACGGCGTTGTTCGCGCTGCTCGCCGAGGGGATGCCGGTGCCGCGGTATCGAGCGGTGCTGGAGGCTTTGCTCGCCGCCGACGCGCGGGAGGGCCTGGAGGAGAGCGCACAAAGCGGCGGGAGCAGCGGTGGGAACGACGAGCGGGACCGGCCGGCGCGTCGGCGCCTGGTCCTGATCGCGCAAGCTGCGATCGCGCTGCGAAACCGCGATCAGGCCGATCGTCGCGCACTCCTCACGGTCACGGCACAGACCTTGGCCGGACGTCCCGGATATGCGCGGTTGGCGTCGACGCTGCACGCGAATGCCGCGGATCTCGGCGCCTCGGCCGAGGAGGTGACCGGCGAGCTGCTGGAGATCGCCGCCGGCGTGTCAGGACGCTGCGACGCGGCAGCGCAGGTGGGCGCTTGTCTGGCCGATATGGTCCGGCCGGGGATGCCGTGGAATCCGGCCGCGGTGCTCGCCGCGATCAGAGCACTGATCGCGCGCGACGACCCGGAAGCCGGGTTGATCGCTGTGCATCTGGTGGGCGCTGTCGGCACTGAGCTGCGCTGGCCGGCGGGGTGCCGGTCGGCTGTCAGGGCTCTGCGTCGGCACTCGGACCCGGCCGTGGTGGAGGCGGCGCTGGACGTGGATACCGGCGCGGCTGCTGCGGTGTAGGACGTCGCGCACGGCGAGCGATCAGGCCGGATCGGATCCGGTGACGATCGCGAACGCGTCGGTGATGGACGCGGCGATGCGGGTCGGCCGCATCGCCGCCTCGCGCGGCAGCTCGGGATCCGGGTCGCCCTGGGAGATCCAGATGGTCCGGAGCCCGGCGGCCGCTCCCCCGGCCACGTCCTTGTCGAGCCGGTCGCCGACCATCCAGCCGTGCGGGCCCAGGTCCACGCCGAGCTCGGCCGCCGCGAGCTCGAAGATGCGCCGGTCCGGCTTGCGGTGGCCGGCGGCCTCGGAGTCGACGACCACGTCGACGTGCTCCCGCAGGCCGACGCTGTCCACCTTGGCCTGCTGCACGAGGGTGGATCCGTTGGTGACGACGCCGAGCAGCCAGCCGGCCGCGCGCAGCTCCGACAGGCCGTGCCGCACCGGCGGTTCGAGGACGAACTTGCCCGGGTAGACGGCGGCGACGTGCGCCATGAGCTGCTCGTCCGGCGCGGATATGCCGTAGCGCTCGCGGGCGTCCGCGACGAACGCCGGCCAGTTCGTTGCGGCGTCCACGCGCTCGAACACGTCGGACGCCGCGTCTTCGCGGCCGACTACGTACTCTGCGGCGAAGTCCGCGGACCAGGCGCGCAAGGCTGACCGAGCGTCCACGAGGGTGTCGTCGAGGTCGAAGAAAGCGAAGCGCATGCGGTGATCATACGGAGGGCGATTTCGCTGTAGAGACTGTAGAGATGGCGAGCATCGCGTTGATGGCCGCGCGGACCTGGTCGGCGACAGCCTCGGGCGTGGAGGCGTCGAGCTTGCCGTCGAGGTGCAGAAACGCGAGCCCGTGCACCAGTGCCCAGACAGCCGTGGAGAGTGGACCGGGGTCTGCGTCGGGGAAGACGGTGTGGACGATGGCCTGCAAGTACTCCGACACGGCGGCCACCGCCGCGACCCGCTCTTCGCTGGTGGGGTCGCAGGGTTCTGCGAACATGGCACGGAACAGCGCCGGGCGCTCCAGGGCGAAGCGGACGTAGGCGACGGCGAGTTCGATGAGGTCCTGCGGCGTCGCGGGCGCCGGGTTCGCCGCGACCAGCTGTTCGCCGAGTTCGCGGTAGCCCTCGGCGGCGACGGCGGAGACGAGCTGCTCGCGTACCGCGAAGTGCCGGTAGGGGGCGGTCGCGGACACGCCGGCGCGGCGCGCCACCGCCCGCAGCGACAGGCTGGCGCTGCCGTCCTCCTCCAGCAGCTCCCGCGCGGCGCGCACGCAGGCGGCGCGCAGGTCGCCGTGGTGGTAGGGGACCTCGGCGCGTGACATGAGACACCTCTTCCATGTTTGCAGTGCTCACATCGAGTGGCTAATGTAAGCACTGCAAACATCATACCCCTCGCCACCCGATCGGAACAGTCGTGAAAGCAGTAGTGATCAAGGAATTCGGCGGCCCGGAGATGCTGGAGTGGACCGAGGTCGACGACCCGGCACCGGCCGCCGACGAGGTCGTCATCGATGTCGCCGCCAGCGCCCTGAACCGCGCCGACGTGATGCAGCGCTACGGGCTGTACCCGCTGCCGCCGGGGACCTCGCCGTACCCGGGGCTGGAGGTGTCGGGCCGGATCAGCGCCGTCGGCGAAGGCGTCACCGGATGGGAGGTGGGCCAGGAGGTCTGCGCTCTGCTGACCGGCGGCGGTTACGCACAGAAGGTCGCCGTTCCCGCCGGACAGGTGCTGACCGTTCCTCGGGGCGTCAGCCTGACCGAGGCCGCGGCGCTGCCCGAGGCCACCGCGACGGTGTGGTCCAACCTGGTGCTGACCGCCGGGTTGAAGGCCGGTGAGACGCTGCTGGTCCACGGCGGCGGCGGGGGCATCGGGACGACGGCCGTGCAGATCGGCAAGGCGCTGGGGGCCCGGGTCGTCACCACGGTCGGCGGCCCCGAGAAGGCGGCGCTGGCCCGGGAGCTGGGCGCCGACCAGGCGATCGACTACCGCAGCGAGGACTTCGCCGAGCACGGGCCCTACGACGTCATCCTCGACGTCATCGGCGGGGCTTACCTCGACCGTAACGTCCGCTCGCTCGCCGGCGACGGACGGCTGATCGTCATCGGCCTGCAGGACGGGCTGGAGGCCACGCTCAACCTCGTCGAGGTGCTGTACAAGCGGCTGTCCGTCATCGGCACGACGCTGCGCAGCCGATCCAAGGCGCAGAAGGCCGAGATCATCGCCGACGTGCAGAAGCACGTGTGGCCGATGATCGAGAGCGGCGCCGTGAAGCTGGTCGTCGACCGGACGCTGCCGATGTCCGAGGCCGCCGAGGGGCACCGGCTGATGGAGGCCGGCGGGCACACCGGGAAGATCATCCTGGTCAACGACTGACGGAGCGTCGGCGGCACGGCCGGTCGGTCGGTAGGTAGGTCGCTGACGAATCAACACCCGGACCCGGCTAGGGCCCGGCGGCTCGCTGCCGCCGGGCCCGCTCTCACTTGCCGCCCTCGGATGGCGGCACGATCGTCGCCCCGGGGAAGGGGGCGCCGAGCGGGATGTTGGTGTACGGCAGCGTCCCGTTAGGGTGACCGGTCGGTTGGCTGGTCGGCAAGCTGCTCGGGGGCGTCCCCGTGATCTCGCCGCTGAACGATGTGGCGACGAGCGCGCCGCTGGTGTCGTAGACGTTGATCCGGAAGGTGTTCCAGGTCGTCACTCCCGCCGGGCGCAGCACGTACAGGCCGCACCAGCCCTGGCTCCCGTTCACCTTGACCACTGTGGCCGGATACACCGTGCCGTCGACGGTCATGCTGGCTGCCGCGATGTCCTTGTCGCCGACGTACATGCCGGTGACGAGCCGATCGGAGATGCCGCCGCCGACGAAGTCGGAGCCCCAGGTGTTGGACCCGTTGTACTGCATCGTCAGTCCGCCCTCGTACGTCCACCACGACATCGAGCTGGTGGAGTAGCTGAGGTAGAACCCCTTGGCGAGGGTGACGGGTCCCGGGTTCACGTGCTGGACGATCGAGGAGACCGGCAGCTTGGTCGTGGTCGCCGACGACGGTGACGTCGGGGCGGTCGGGGCGGTCGGGTCGGTCGGGTCGGTCGAGTCGGCCGTCTTGGGCGACGACGACGTGCCGCGCGGTGCCGTCGGCGACGGCTTCGTCGGCGTCGTGGCAGTCGGGTGGACGCCCGGCGCGGCACCCGACCCCGACCCGGTGTCGTGGGCCGTCGCCGCCGAGGACGGCGCGAACTGCGCCACGGCGCCCGCGACGGCCAGCACCCCGACCGCGCTCACGGCGCCGGCGCCGATCCGCGCGCGCCTCCTCTTCCGCCGCGCCTCGGCGACCGACCGGGCGACGAGGTCGCCCAGCGGCGGGCGCGTGGTCTCCAGTTCCGCGGTGATGCGATCGCGCATCGAGTCTTCCGGATTCATCATTCCTCGCTCCGTGAGGTGGTTGCAGGCCGTCAGACCAGGAGGAAGTCGAGCTCGGCCAACGCGGTGTCGTCCCGCAGGACTTCGCGCAGCTCGGCCAGCGCCCGCTGGGTGAGTGACTTGACGGCGCTGACGGAAAGGCCCATCGCCTCAGCCGTGGCTTCAACGCTCTGGTCCTCCCAGAAGCGCAGCACCAACACCGCCCGCCGATTGATCGGCAACCGCGCCAACGCCGCCAACAACGTCAACCGAAGCGCGGGATCACCCCCCACCGGCGCAGCCCCCTCGGGCACATCAGCCACCGGCCGCTCCGTGGAGCGCTTCAACCGCCGCGAGTCCAGAAACGTACGCAGCATGACCTGCCGCGCATAGGCATCGATGCTCTCGCTCCGCTCAACCCGCTTCCAGGCCCCGTAGAGCTTGACGAGCGTCGCCTGCGTCAGATCCTGCGCGGCGTGCCAGTCCCCACACAGCAGATATGCCGTGTCACGGAGGCGCTGGGCACGAGCGGCGGCATAGGCGGTGAACTCCGTGTCGACGCTCAAGCCGGTCCTCCCCGTGGTCGTACGGTCGGGATGCCTGCCGCGGACCGGCATCCCCTTCTGGTCTAGTAGACGAGGGATCGGGGGTGGGAGGTCTCGCCGGGGATTTTTCGGGACAGAGTGGATAGCGGACCAGGCAAATCAAGCCACTGATCTAGAACAGGCAAACTGTGATCCCGTACGGCGGCCATGACTCGCCGGCCACCCTAGACCCGGGCCACAAGCCGTCGAACTAGACCAGCTCCCCACCCCGGCCCGTTCCAGTCAGCCTCCCAAACGCGGAGCCCAGTAGGCTGAAGACATGCACTGCGTACCGGAGAACCACCCGCGGCCACGCCGCCAGGCGGTGCGATGCGGCTTGAGGGGGGCGATCATGCTGAACAGACAGGATCTCAGCGCCGACAGGATGCGGAACGCCGGGCCCACGGGCTCGCTGGACACGCCGGCACGAGGCGAAAGGCCAGGTCGATGATCGAGCTGGACGGGATCCCGGAGCTCGCCGACCCGGTGATGGTGGCGGCTTTCGAGGGGTGGAACGACGCCGGGGAGGCGGCTTCCAACGCGGTGAAGCACCTGGCTGAGGCCTATGCCGGGGGTGGACGGGTGTTCGCGGCGTTGGACGGGGAGGACTACTACGACTACCAGGTGCATCGGCCGATGGTGGCCTCGGTGGAGGATCGGCGGCAGGTGATCTGGCCGACGACGCGGTTCTCGATCGTGCGGGCGCCTGCGCGATTGCTGCCCGGGGACGCCCATGAGGAGCCGCGGGATCTGGTTCTGGTGCACGGCGTGGAGCCGAACATGCGCTGGCGGTCGTTCTGCGAGGAGATCCTGGGGTTGGCGCGGGATCTGGGGGTGGGGCAGGTCATCACGCTGGGCGCCTACCTGGCCGATGTGCCGCACACGCGGGCCACGCCGGTGACCGGGACCAGCTCGGACGAGGCGTACCAGGCGTTGTTCGACGTGGAGCCGCCGACGTACGAGGGGCCGGTGGGGATTACCGGCGTGTTCCAGGAGGCGTGCCACTTCGCGGGCATCCCGTTGATGTCGTTCTGGGCCGCGGTGCCGCACTACGTGGCGCATCCGCCGGTGCCGAAGGCGACGTTGGCGCTGCTGCGGCGGCTGGAGGACGTGCTCGACCTGTCGGTGCCGACGAAGCGGCTGGCCGAGGAGGCGCAGTCGTGGGAGGCCGGCGTCGACGAGCTGGCGGAGAACGACGCCGAGGTCGGCGAGTACGTGCGGACGCTGGAGGAGCAGCGCGACAACGAGGACGCCGCCGATCTGCCCGAGGCCAGTGGCGAGGCGATCGCGCGGGAGTTCGAGCGGTATCTGCGGCGGCAGGAGCGGCGGCGGGGGTCGTCGGAGGAGGGGTAGGGGTGGCCGTGGCGCGCTCTTATCTGAGGTACCTCAGAACCCTGCGATGAGGCGAAGCGCCTCGTCGACGGAGGCCGCCGGGTCCGGGACGGGGTAGAGCGTGCCGCGGATGGTGCGCGACGAGTCGACGATGAGCGTCGCGCGCTTGAGGCGGTCGGCGCCGGCGGCCCGGAACGTGGGCAGGCGGAGGGCGGCGGCGAGTTGGAGCGTCTGGTCTGACAGGAGCGGGAACGGCAGGTTCTCCGCTTCGGCGAACTGCGCCAGTTGCTCGGGGCGCTGCGTGCAGACGCCGATGACGGCGGCGTCGGCCGCGACGAAGTCGGGCAGGCGGTCGCGGAAAGTGCGGGCTTCGAGCGTGCAGCCGGGGCCGCCGGGGACGTCGGACCAGCCGGGGGCCAGTCCGGGCTCGACGGACGGCGAGCCGGGGAAGGTGTACAGGACCGTCCACTTGGCGCCGGCGGACACCGGGTCGGCCGGCGTGCCGTCGGCAGCCGGGAGTGTCAGGGCCGGAATCCCGGTGCCGACCAGCGCCTGGACCCGCCGGGCCTCGGCGGAGGCGGGCTCGGAGGTGGCGCTGAGTATGCCATCGCCCATCACGTGTTGCGCACCCCAGTTCTGCAGCGCGATCAGGACCGGGAGCAGGCCGCGCCCAGCGTCGGTGAGGTGGTACTCGAAGCGCGGCGGCCGATCAGAATACTGACGCCGCTCCAGAACGCCGCGCTCGACGAGCATCGCCAGCCGCTCGGTCAGCACCTTGCGGCTGACACCGAGCTCAGCGGCGAGCTCGGAGAAGCGCGTGACGCCGCCGGCGACATCGCGCACGACGAGGAGCGTCCACCAGTCGCCGACGACGTCGAGCGCCTGCGCGATGGAGCAGTCGGTGTCCGCGATGCGGGTGTACTTCACGGGGCCAGTATAGTCGGTTCACAATCGGAACTTAGTCAGTTCATAATGAGAACCGACTCTGGGGAGGACACACGTGAGCGCCGACGCGCAGACGGATAGCAAGAACGACACGGGGCCGGGCGGCATGGCTGCGGCAGCACGAGACCGCGCGCTCGCCGCACCGACAACCGAGATGCCGCTGGTCAGCGGACAGGCACGCGACACGGCCGCAGCACCGCAGGCCAGCTCACAAGCGCGCGAAACAGCCGCAGCACCGCAAGCCAACGCGTCGCCGCATCGCGCGAGCACCGCACCGCCGACCGCCGAGCAAACAGGCGGCATGGCCACCGCGCCGCCGGATCGCATGAGCGCCGCACCGCTGGTCAGCACACAAGCGGGCGACATGCCCGCCGCACAGCCAGCCGCCACGCCGCCAGCCGCAGCACCACTGTCCAGCGCAGCACAGGATCGCGCGACCGCGACGTCGCCAGCCGCGCCAGCGCCGCAGCCACCGCCCCGTGCCGCGCGCTCCTGGTTCTGGCGCTACTTCGCGGGGTCGACGGTCAGTCGCGTCGGTACCGCAGTGACCACCGTCGCGCTGCCGCTGACCGCGTTGGCTGCGGCGCACGCCAGTAGCTTCGAGGTCGGTGCTGTTGCTGCGGCGGGGTATGCGGCGTGGGCTGTGGTGGGGTTGCCGGCGGGGGTTTTGGTGGGGCGGTTGCCGTTGCGGGGGACGCAGGTGGCTATGGATCTGGTGCGGGCGGGGGCCTTGGCGTCGGTGCCGGTGGCGTGGTGGTTCGCTTCGGTCACCGTGGCGCAGTTGGTGGTGGTCGCGTTGGTGGTGGGGGTGGCTTCGGTGGTGTTCGACGTCGGGAATGCCACGATGCTGCCGTTCCTGGTGGACAAGGAGGAGCTCACTGCGCGCAACAGCCTCACGTCGGGGGCCGAGGCGGTGACGACGCTGGCCGGGCCGTCGCTGGGCGGAGCTTTGGTGCAGGCGGTCGGGGCGGCCGTGGCCATCGTCGTGGACGTCGTCAGTTACCTGATATCAGCGCTCTTGTTGTGGAACGTGCCGCGGCCGCCGAAGGTCGTCGCTGATGCGGGCGCAGTCAAGGTGACTGTGCGGGCTTCGATTCGGGAGGGTTGGCACTTCCTCATCCGTGAGCCCGTCCAGCGGGCGAACCTGTGGATCGCGACGTCCATGAACTTCATCTGTGGCGCGCTGATGGCGCTCACGCCGCTGTTCCTGGTGCGCACGCTCGGTCTCGGGGCCGCGTGGGTCGGGGCGATGATGGCGGCCGAGGGGTTGGGCAGTCTGCTCGGGGCTTCGCTGACGCCGCGCCTGACCCGACGCATCGGGACCGGGCGGGCGTTGGTCGTGGCGTCGTTGGCGCTGCCGCTCGGGTACGCGTTGATGCCGTTGGCGGGACGCGGCTGGGCCGCGGGGGTGTTCGCGCTGGGGAACGCCGCGTTCGCCGGAACGGTCGTCGTGGCCAGCATCGTCACGCGCACCTACCGGCAGATCGCGACGCCGACCGAGTTGCTGCCGCGGGTGATGGCGACGGTGCGCTTCGTCTCCTGGGGCGTCATCCCCGTCGGCGCGCTGGCCGCCGGGGCTGTCGCGTCCTGGTACGGGCCCCGCGCGGCGTTGTGGTGGACCGCCGCCGCGACGCTCGCCGTGCCGGCGGTGGTGCTGACCAGTCCGATCCGCGCGCGGCGAGACATCGCTGAGGCGTGAGGGGCCCGAGAGCAATCCCTTAGAGCGCCACGCCGAGCAGTGCGTCCGTGATCCGGCTGATCTGCCCCGGCGCCGCTGTATTGCGCTCGGCCAAAGCGGAACCCGAAGCCGAACCCGAAGCCGAACCCGAAGCCGACTCAGAAGACGACACAGAATCCGAAGCGTCCGCAGCCTCCTGCCGAGCCACCCACCGGTCGATCACCACCAGCGCCGCGGGCGTGTCGAGGTCGTCGGCGATCCGCTCGCGCACCGCGGCGAGCACGTCGTCGGCCGGCACGCCGTCCGGCCGCGACACCGCCGCGCGCCAGCGCGCCAGGCGCACCTCGGCGGCGGCCAAGTCGGCGTCGGTCCACTCCCAGTCGGTGCGGTAGTGGTGCGCCAGCAGGGCCAGGCGGATGGCCATCGGGTCCACGCCGGCGTGCCGGAGCTTGGAGACCAGGACCAGGTTGCCCTTGGACTTCGACATCTTCTCGCCGTCCAGGCCGACCATGCCGGAGTGCACGTAGGTGTGCGCGTAGGGCCGCTCGCCGGTGACCACCTGCGCCTCGGAGGCCCCCATCTCGTGGTGCGGGAAGGCCAGGTCGCTGCCGCCGCCCTGCAGGTCGATGCCCATGCCCAGGTGCTCCAGGGCGATCGCGGCGCACTCGATGTGCCAGCCGGGCCGGCCCGGTTTCAGGCCGGCGGCGCGCGCCGCCTCGCCGGGCTCCCAGGAGGGCTCGCCCTCGCGTTCGGCCTGCCAGAGCAGACAGTCCAGGGCGTTCTTCTTGCCGGGGCGGCCCGGGTCGCCGCCGCGCTCGCCGAAGGTGGTGAGCATGTCGGGGGTGTCCAGGTGCGCCACGGAGCCGAAGGCGGGGTCGGAGTGGACCGAGAAGTAGATGTCGCCGTCGACGTCGTAGGCGGCGCCGCGCTCCAGGAGCTTCACGACCAGATCCACGACCAGCGGGATGGACTCCACGGCGCCGACGTAGTGCTGCGGCGGCAGGATGCGCAGCGCGGTCATGTCCTCGCGGAACAGGGCGGTCTCGGACTCGGCCAGGCGGACCCAGTCCTGGCCGGTGGCCAGGGCGCGCTCCAGCAGCGGGTCGTCGACGTCGGTGACGTTCTGCACGTAGGACACCGGGTGCCCGGCGTCCAGCCACGCGCGCTGGATCAGGTCGAAGGCCAGGTAGGTGTTGGCGTGTCCCATGTGGGTCGCGTCGTAGGGCGTGATGCCGCACACGTAGATGCGGGCCGCCTCGCCGGGGGCCGCCGCCGGCGTGGGCACCAGGCCCTGCGCGGCGGTGTCGTGGAGCCGGACGGCGGAGCCGAGACCGGGCAGGTCAGGAACCTCGGGGGCGGGCCATGCGTGCATGCGGATGATCCTATCGGGATCGGCGCGGACGGTGCCGGGTGCGGGTGCGGACGGCGGCACGGAGCCGCTGCCTGCCGCCGAAGGCAGGGCAGACACCAGGGGCAACGGAGCGAAGGGTGGCGTTTGTTCCGGCGGCCGCGTGCGGTCGAGGGGCGGACGCGGGGCGTCTCAGGGCGTCTCAGCCAACGGTCGCGCCGGTCTCGTCGCTGCTGCTCGCGGCATCGGTCTCACCGGCGCTCGCAGCGCCGCCGGATCCGACGGGTCCGACCGTCCCCCGGGTCCAGGCGGTCAGCAGCGGCCGGTAGCCGCACCGGCTCCAGAACGGCACCGACAGCGGGTTCGTGGCCGTGTAGTGCAGCAGGATCGCGCCGATACCCTCGGCGTCGAGTTCGGCGTGGACGTGGCGCGCCAGCGCGCTCCCGACGCCGCCGCCCCGCTCCCCCGCCGTGACGGCTCCGCAGTTCAGGTACGCGGCGGGACCGACGCGGATCAGGTGCGCGGCCCAGGAGGCATACGCCGGCGGCTGGACCACGATCAGCCCGACCGGCTCGCCGTCCCGCTCGGCGATCCAGGCCCGCTTCTCCTCCCCACCGACGGCCTGCGCGACCTGCTCGGCCAAGCCGGACGCTGTGGAGGGCCGGATCGCGACGTAACCGAACTGCGCGTCCCAGCGCAGTTGTTCCATCCACAGCCGCGTCACGGCTTCGGTGTCCCGGGGCTTCGCGCGACGGATCACGACGCCGGAGTCGGCATTCCCGGGAACGGATTGCCCGGCGAGCCGCACCGCGAGAATCGCCTGCGGCGTGAATCCCCGCTCGACCAAAGCCCGCGACACCGCGGTGTCGCGCGAGGGCCAGGTGATCGTGGCGATGCTGTCCGGGCCCGGACGGAACGCGTCCTGCTCAGCCCACAGATCCAACAAGTCGGCGAACGCCTTCGGCCCGTCGACCTTCGGCACCAGCTTGCTCTCGTGGGCCGCGAAGAAGGTGTAGCCCCAAGTCTCAGGATCGGCGTCCACGTTCCGCACCAGCGCCACCCCGCCGGGACAGCTCAGCGTCGTGTCGTACTCCCCAGGACCCGGAAGCAGCTGCGACGACGCCAGCAACGGGTCGAAGGCCGCTCGCCGCGCCTGATGCGCCGCGAGCAATTCCGGACTCTGCTCCACCGAACCCTCCCTCACAAGCCGCCAGACACACTAGCGGCCCGCTCGGGTCGGAAGCAGGGTTTCAGAACGGCGGCCAGGGCACCGGACGCCGACGCCCCTCGGGCCCCGGTATCCGGTCGGTCTCCAGCAGCTCCCTGATGCGCTCCCGGGTCGCCGCGACCTCCTCGGCGTCCAGCAGGTCGCCCAGCCGGCCGCCGAGGCCCCCGGACTCGACGTCCCGGTCCAGCTTCTCCAGCACTTCGCGGACCTCGTCGCCCAGCGGCTCGCTGCTGAAGCCCCACAGCAGGGTCCGCAGTTTGTCGTCGATGTTGAAGGTCAGCCCGTGGTCGATGCCGTACACGTGCTCCGGCTCGGCGATGCCGACCAGCAGGTGCCCGCCCTTGCGGTCGGCGTTGTTCACCACCGCGTCGAAGGCCGCGATGCGGCGCAGCCGCTCGTCGGCCTTGTGTGCCAGCACCGCCGGGCGGCCGTCGCCGAGTTCCACCGACAGCACCGGGCGCCACTGGGCCGCGGCCTCGTCCGCCGGGTCGTCGTCGAAGTCCTCCGGCAGCAGAGCGAGCAGGTCGTGCTCGTCCTCGTCGGGGGTGTCGATCCACAGCTGGCACATGCCCGGGCCCCAGGGGCCCTCGCGCATCACCGTCGGCGGCACGATGCGCCAGCCGGTCGCCTGCGACAGCTCGTAGGCGGCGACCTCGCGGGCGGCCAGCGTGCCGTTGGGGAAGTCCCACAGCGGGCGCTCGCCGGCCACCGGCTTGTGCACGCAGGTCAGGCTGACGCCGTCCAGGGCGACCGTGCCGTAGAGCGTGGCGTTGGAGGCGTTGGTGAGGCGGCCGGTGATGGTCAGCTCGCCGCTCGTCAGGACCTGCCGGACCCCGGCCGGATCGAGATCCTGATCGGCCGCGGCGTCCGCTCCGGGGGTGCTCAAGCGGCGCGCCGCCGGTAGCCGTTGGAGCGCGGACACACATGACCCTCCGGGTCCAGCGGCAGCGAGCAGAAGGGGCACGGCGGCCGGCCGGCCGAGACCACGGCCTTCGCGCGGGAGGTGAACGCCCGCGCCTGCGCGCCGGTGAGCCGGACCACCATGGTCGGCGGGCCGTCGGCCTCCATGTCGCCCAGCGGCGGCTCGCCCTCGCCCTCCATCGGCGCCATGGCCTCGATCACGACCCGCTGCGTCTCGCCGTCCCAGGCCAGCGCCAGGGCCGCGACCCGGAACTCCTCGAAGACCGGCTGTTCCAGGGGCTTGTCGTCGGCCAGCTCCAACGGCGCGATCGCCGGGACCGGGGCGGCCCCGCCGGAGCGGCGCACGACCTCGTCCAGCAGGTCGTCCAGCCGCTCGGCCAACGCCTCGACCTGCTCCTTCTCCAGCGCCACCGAGGTGATCCGGCCGCCGGAGGCCGCCTGCAGGTAGAAGGTGCGGTGCCCGGGGAGTCCGACGGTGCCGGCGACGAACCGTTCCGGGGGGTCGTAGACGAAGAGTTCCCGTGACACCGTGTTTCCTCCTACAAGCTTCGCGCTCAGGCCCTCTCATGGGCCCCGCAATCAAGCCTATGCGTTCATGCGTTGTCGGCGCCCGCGCCGCCCCCCACTGCGGCGTCCGCGTCCGCTGTAGGCGAACGCTCCGGGGCCGGCTTGTAGGGCGCCGGGTCGCCGCCGACGTCGTTCAGGCGCACGACGAAGGGCCGCATCTCGGTGTAGCGCACGGCGGTCACCGAGCACGGATCGCAGGTGATGCGCTGGAACTGGTCCAGGTGCAGGCCCAGGGCGTCGGCGGCCAAGGCCTTGATGACGTCGCCGTGCGAGAACACCGCCCACACCGCCTCCGGTCCGTATTCGGCAGCTATCAGGGTGTTCCATTCCCGCACCGCGGCCACGGCACGCGCGGACATGTCGGCCATCGACTCGCCCTCGGGCCCGGGGAAGCGCGCGGCCGAGGGATGCCCCTGCACGACCTTCCACAACGGTTCCTTGGCCAACTCGGCCAGCGGCCGGCCGGTCCAGTCGCCGTAACGGCATTCGCCGATCCGCTCGTCCAGGTGCACCGGCACGCTCTCGCGGCCGGCCAGCACGATGTCGGAGGTCTGTCGGCAGCGCTCCAGCGGGGAGCTCACCACGGCCGACAGCGGCACCTCGGCCAGCCGCTTGGCCAGCTCGCCGGCTTGCTGTTCGCCGCGCTCGTCCAGGCGCACACCCTTGGTCCAGCCGGCGAGGATGCCGGAGCTGTTGGCCGTGGTGCGGCCGTGGCGGATCAGGAGTACCAGGGTCACAGGCCTCACCCTACGACTTGAGGCGCCCGGGCGGCGGATCGGATCTGCGCCCCGGCGCCGGATCGGATTGGCGCCGCGCCGCTTGGCCTGCGGGATAATCGCCCGCATGATCGTCGACTGCGCCACCTACCAGAACGGCCGCCGCGTGGCCGCGCCCGAGGACCTCTCGGACGCGTTGGAGCAGGCCAGGAGCTGCGGGGACCCCGGGGCGTTCCTGTGGCTGGGGCTGTTCGAGCCGGAGCCGGACGAGTTCGACCTGGTGGCGCGCGAGTTCGGGCTGCACCCGCTGGCCGTGGAGGACGCGGTGAGCGCGCACCAGCGGCCCAAGCTGGAGCACTACAAGGGCTCGACGTTCCTGGTGTTCAAGACGCTGCTGGAGTCCGACCCGCACCATCCGCTGCAGCTCGGCGAGATCTCGGTGTTCCTCGGCGAGAACTTCATCGTCACCGTCCGGCACGGCTCGGCCAACCCGCTGTCGGGGGTACGGCACCGCGTCGAGGCCGAGCCGGAACTGCTGCAGCTCGGGCCCAGCGCGGTCCTGTACGCGGTCGCGGACCTGGTCGTGGACTCCTACAGCGGCTACGCGCAGCGGATGCAGGACTCGATCGACGCGCTGGAGACCGAGGTCTTCTCCCCCGTCCGCGGCGACTACGGCGGCCCGATCTACGCGCTCAAGCGCAACGCGATCGTGTTCGCGCGCGCCGTGGTGCCGCTGGTGATGCCGACGAAGGCGCTGGTCGCCGGGGAGGAGGACCGGATCGCGAAGGAGACCCAGCCGTACTTCCGGGACGTGGCCGACCACGTGCTGCGCGCCACCGACGGCGCGCGGGAGTGGAACGAGCTGCTGGACCACATGCTGGAGGCGGACCGGTCGCGGGTGTCGGTGCAGCAGAACGACGACATGCGGCGGATCTCGGCCTGGGCGGCGATTCTGGCGGTGCCGACCGCGATCGCCGGGATCTACGGGATGAACTTCGACGACATGCCGGAGCTGCACTACCACTACTCGTACTACGTGGTGCTGGGGATCATGGCCACGGCGTGTGTGGTGCTGTACGTGCTGTTCAAGCGGGCGAAATGGCTGTGAGCGGCGTGCCGGTGCCGCCCGGCGAGTTGGAGCTGACACGGTTCCCGGAGGACGCGCGCGAGCAGTTGCGGGCCTGGGACGCGGCGGACGAGTACCTGCTGCGGCACCTCGACGACGGATCGGAGCGCGCGGGCCTGCTCGGCCGGGTCGTGGTGCTCGGCGACCGGTGGGGCGCGCTCACCACGTCGCTGGCGCTGACCGGGGCGTACGTCACGCAGATCTCTGATTCGTTCCTCGGACAGCAGGCCACCGCCGCGAACCTGGTGCGGAACGGGCATTCGGAGCCGGAGGTGGTGCTGGCCTCGACCGCCGAGGACTTCGGCGCTGAGTTCGGTTCGGACGTCGGTGCTAGGCTCCCGGCGCCGATCGACGTGCTGTTGGTTCGGGTGCCGAAATCGTTGGCGCTACTGGAGGACCAGCTGTGGCGGTTGCGGCCGTTCGTCGGGCCTCAGACGCGGATCGTGGGGGCCGGGATGGTCGCCGAGATCCATACGTCAACGCTTCAGGCCTTTGAACGGATTCTGGGGCCGACGCGGACGTCTTTGGCGGTGCGCAAGGCGCGGCTCCTCTTCTGTGAGCCGGATTCGGCGTTGCCGCGCGGGGAGAATCCTTGGCCGCTGACGTATCAGCTTCCTGATGGTATCGGGGTCGCGAGCGGGCACTCCGTGGTGAACTACGCGGGGACGTTCTCGGCCGACCATCTGGACATCGGGACGCGGTTGTTCCTTCAGCATCTGCCGAGCCGGTCTGATACAGCGCGGGTCGTAGATCTGGGGTGTGGCAACGGGGTTGTGGGGTTGGCGGCGGCGCTGGCGAGCCCGAAGGCGAGCGTGACGTTCGTCGACGAGTCGTACCAAGCGTTGGCTTCGGCGCGCGCCACCTTCGAGGCGGCGTTCCCGCCGGGCACGCGCGAGGCGGAGTTCCGGGCCGGCGACGGGATGGACGGCTTCGAGCCGGGCAGCGTGGACCTGGTGCTGAACAACCCGCCGTTCCACAGCCATCAGGCCACGACGGACGCGACCGCGTGGCGGATGTTCACCGGCTCGCGGGCGGCGCTGCGGCGCGGCGGGGAGCTGTGGGTGGTCGGCAACCGGCATCTGGGCTATCACCTGAAGCTGAAGCGGTTGTTCGGGAACTGCGAGGTCGTGGGGAGCAATCCGAAGTTCGTGGTGCTGCGGGCCGTGCGTCGGTGAGCAGGCTCCCCAGCCGACCCCAGCCAACCTCAGCACCTCAGCACCTCTCAGTCGACCAACACCGCCTCCTCGGCCTCGGCAATAATCTCCTCCGGCGTCGGCGGCTTGAGCAGCATCTCCGCGATCCGTGCCTGCCCCGGGTCGCCGGCCGCCTGGATCGCGGCCACCGACTCGCGCACGTCGTAGCGGGTGGTGCGCAGCTGGACGTCGGGGCCGAGCAGGGCCCAGTAGGCCAGGCCCGGCTCGTCGTGGTGGAAGGGCAGGCCGACGCTGCCGGGGTTGATGCTGCGGCGGGTGCCGACGAAGCGGTCGAACTGCAGGTGGGTGTGGCCGGTGACCAGGACGTCCTCCTCGATCCCGGCGGTCATCTCGGCGAAGCGCTCGGCCGGGGTGCCGGGGGTCACGGCCTCGTTGTCGCTGCGCGGGGAGCCGTGGCAGAAGCGCACCGGGCCCAGGCCGCGCACGTCCACGACGACGCTGAACGGGAACGAGCCGACGAAGGCCAGCGATCCGGTGCCGTGCCGGGCCGGGACCCACTCCTGGCGCGGGTTGGCCGGGGTGTAGGCGCCGGTGGCGATCTGCCGGACGTAGCGCTCGCTGTTGCCGCGCACGCACACCGCGCGCCGACCCAGGCTCTTGACCGTCGCGACCGCCCCGTCGGGGTCGACGCCCCAGGTCAGGTCGCCGTTGAAGACCACCAGGTCGGCGGCGGCGACGTCGGGCTCGGCGAGCACCGCGCGCAGCGCGGGGAGGTTGGCGTGCACGTCGGACAGCACCGCGACCCGGTCCACCGGCCCGTACCGCTTGGCCTGGCCCTCCCACGGCGCGGGTCCGTAGAACTCAAGGGACATCTTGGTCCTCCCCGGGACGGCGAATCGGCTGTTTCCGGGATTCAAGCCTAATCGCGGTCCTGATGGTGGGCGAGAAGTGACCGAGCACTGAGACCGGGGGCGTCGATCATGCTGATCAGCTCGGTGAAGGAGGCGATCTCCGGGCCCGGCCAGTCGTCCTCGCGGTCGTGCGCGCTGCTGCCGTGCCAGTCCGCGGCGCGCAGCATCACCGGCGTCATGCCGACGGCGGCGGCGCCGGTGAGCTCGCGCGAGCCGCCGTCGCCGACGTAGAGGCAGTCGCCGGGCGCGACACCGAGGCGGTCGCAGACCAGGTGGAAGAAGGCCGGATTCGGTTTCTTCAGGCCCTCGTCACAGGAGAACACAGCGGTGTCGAAGTAGCCGGCGACGGCCAGGCGCGGCCACGCGACGGGCAGTTCCGGGGTGCAGTCGCTGAGCAGGCCGAGGCGGTAACCGCGGGTTTTGAGGGCCCGCAGGGCCTCGGGGGCGTCGTCGCGGCAGACGAACAGCGCGTTCTGGGCCGTCACCCGCGCCTCGCACGCCTCGGCCAGGGCGGCGTCGGAGGGATCGATGCCGCAGCGGCGGGCCAGAGCGCGGAAGGTCTCGGACAGGTCGCCGAGGGCTCCGGTGGCGCGTTCGACGAAGGAGTCGGACAGCGTCTCGCGCCACTGCTCAGCGGGGAGCCCGAGGGGTGCGGCGCTGGCGGCCGCGGCGTGGAACCAGGCCTCGTCGGAGGCGCTGTGGGTGAGGGTGCCGAAGAAGTCGATGACGACCGCGGCGAAGGGGGGTGGCGAGGTGGGCTCCGTCGCCGCAGACATTGTTTCCATCAACACAATCTAGGCCCGGCGTCGTCTGAAATAGCCGGGCCGGGCGATGCGCCGAGCCCGCGCTCAGCCCGCGCCGAGCCCGCGCCTAGAAGGGCCGCTGCGGCCACGGCGCGTCGGCCGGCCGCAGGTCGTCCAAAGCGTTCGTGGTGATCGCGGTGGTCAGCGCCAGCACGCCGGCCACGGTGAGCGGATTGTGCAGCTCCCCGGCCAGGATCAGCTTGGTCACCTCGGAACGGTCGGCCCACACGACGGCCATGTCGGCCTCCTCGTGCTCGCGCGCGAACTGCTCGCCGTCGGCCTCGCGCACGCCGCGCGCCAGGTAGACGCGGATCGCCTCGTCCGAGCCGCCGGGGGTGGTGAACAGGTCGACCAGCACCCGCCAGTCCTCGGCCTGCTGGTGCGTCTCCTCGTAGAGCTCGCGCCGCGCCGCCTCCAGCGGGTTCTCCCCGGGGTGGTCCAGCAGCCCCGCGGGCAGCTCCCACAGCCGCCAGCCGACCGGGTGCCGGTACTGGCGCACCAGCAGCACGCGGTCCGCCTCGTCCAGCGCCACGACGCCGACCGCGCCGGGGTGCACGACGTAGTCGCGCTCGGCGACCTTGCCGTCCACCATCTCCACGGTGTCGGTCCGGATGGAGATCACATGCCCCCGGAACTTCTCCTCGGAGGCCAGGACCGGCCACTTCTCCGGTTCGTCGCGGATCTCCATCACGCTCCAGGGGCTGTGTGTGTCGCGGATTCGATGAGTGGACATCGATGATCGCCAGCCTATCGCGACAGCCCGTTCGCGGGCGGCGGAGACGGCAAACGCCCCGGCGCGAACGCCGGGGCGCGGTGTCGTGCTCCCTACCCGCGCCTCAGGCGCCGGCAGCCGTCTCGGCCAGCGCCTCCCCGGCGGCGGTCGCGGCGGCAGTCGCCGCGGCGCTCTCGGCTGCGGCGCTCGCCTCGCCCTTCGAGCGCTCGACCGCAGCCGCGATCAGGCCGGCGAACAGCGGGTGCGGCCGGGTCGGGCGCGAGCGCAGTTCGGGGTGCGCCTGCGTGCCGACCAGGAAGGGGTGCGTCTCGCGCGGGAGCTCGACGAACTCCACCAGCCGGCCGTCCGGTGAGGTGCCGGAGAAGACCAGGCCGGCCTCCTCCAGACGCGGGCGGTAGGCGTTGTTCACCTCGTAGCGGTGGCGGTGTCGCTCCTCGATGTAGGGGGCGCCGGCGTACAGCTCGCGGACGACGGTGCCCTCGCCGAGCTTGGCCGGGTACAGGCCCAGGCGCATGGTGCCGCCCAGGTCGCCCTGGCCGGCCACGATGTCGCGCTGGTCGGCCATGGTGGAGATGACCGGGTCAGGGGTGGCCTCGTCGAACTCCGCGGAGTTGGCCGCGGCGATACCGGCCAGGTTGCGGGCGCCCTCGATCACGATGCACTGCAGGCCCAGGCACAGGCCCAGCAGCGGGATCAGGTTCTCGCGGGCGTACTTGACCGTGTTCACCTTGCCCTCGATGCCGCGCACGCCGAAGCCGCCGGGCACGCAGATCGCGTCCACGCCGGTCAGGTGCTTGGCCGCGCCCTCGTCGGTGGCGCACTCGTCGGAGGGGACCCAGCGGATGTTCACCCGCGCGGAGTTGGCGAAGCCGCCGGCCCGCAGCGCCTCGCTCACCGACAGGTAGGCGTCCGGCAGGTCGATGTACTTGCCGACCAGGGCGACGGTGAGGTCGTGGTCCGGCTCGTGCACCCGGCGCAGCAGGTCGTCCCACTGCGTCCAGTCCACGTCGCGGAACGGCAGGTTCAGCCGGCGCACCACGTAGGCGTCCAGGCCCTCGGTGTGCAGGACCTTGGGGATGTCGTAGATCGACGGCGCGTCCACGGCCGCGGCCACGGCCTCCTCGTCCACGTCGCACATCAGCGAGATCTTGCGCTTGATGGCCTGGCTGATCGGCCGGTCGGCGCGGCACACGATGGCGTCCGGCTGGATGCCGATGCTGCGCAGCGAGGCCACCGAGTGCTGGGTCGGCTTGGTCTTCATCTCCCCTGACGGGCCGATGTAGGGCACCAGCGAGACGTGCAGGAAGAACACGTTCTCCCGGCCGACCTCGTGCCGGAGCTGCCGCGCGGCCTCCAGGAACGGCAGCGACTCGATGTCGCCGACGGTCCCGCCGACCTCGGTGATCACGATGTCGACCTCGTCGCCGCCCATGCGCCGGATCCGGGACTTGATCTCGTTGGTGATGTGCGGGATCACCTGGACGGTGTCGCCGAGGTACTCCCCGCGCCGCTCCTTGGCGATCACCGCGGAGTACACCTGGCCGGTGGTGACGTTCGCCGAGCCGTGCAGGTCGGTGTCCAGGAACCGCTCGTAGTGGCCGACGTCCAGGTCGGTCTCGGCGCCGTCGTCGGTGACGAACACCTCGCCGTGCTGGAACGGGTTCATCGTGCCCGGGTCGACGTTCAGGTAGGGGTCGAGCTTCTGCATCGTGACCCGCAGGCCCCGGGCCTTGAGCAGGGCGCCCAGCGAGGAGGCGGTCAGGCCTTTGCCCAGGGAGGAGGCGACGCCCCCGGTTACGAACAGGTGTTTCGTCTGATGTGCCAAAGGGGGGCTCCCGCGGATCGCTGGTGAAAACTAAAGAGGGCGCTGCTCGATGAGACAGAGAGCGGTGGGCGATGCGGTGCCGGAGGGGGCGTCGTCCGTGTCGGGGCGGCGGGGCCTGCACCTGTCATCCACGGGAGACCAGGATATCAGCAGTTGCGGGGCCCGGGGCTCACGGGTCGATCATGGCGGACAGGTGTCGGCAACATCCCGTTCATGATCGGTTTGACGCATACGCGGCGAGCACCGCGGACAGTTCTTCCTCAGGGCTCGGCCACAGCGCGTCCCAGTCGGGCTTCGGCGGCGCAGGGGCCGCAGAGGTGTCCAGGAGCGCCCGGGACAGCGCCTCCGGATCGCCGGGCGGAATCAGCGGCAGATAGCCCGCAGTGACCTCCGCGACGCCGCCGACGTCGGTCGCGATCACCCTCGGCACACCGGCCCGCAGTGCCTCCTGCAGCGCCAGCGGCCGGGCCTCCCAGGTGCTGCACATCACGAACACGTCGGCGGCGCGTAACAAATCGGCGATGTCGGCGCGGTGGCCGAGCAGCGCGACCGGGAGATCGTGCGCGTCGATGGCGGCCTGGAGCACGGAGCGCTGCCGGCCCTCGCCGGCGATGGCGACCGGCGGAACGTGCCCGGCACCGAGACGCTCCCGGATTGTTATCAATGCCTTGAGAAGAGTGTCATAGTCCTTCTGCGGCGCCAGCCGGCCGACGGCCAGGACCAGGCGGCGATCGTCGTCGGCGGCCAGGCCGAGTTCGCGGCGGAGCGCGTCGCGCACTTCCGGCGTGGGAAGCGTCGGCGCGGGCAGAGCGGGGGCCACGACCGGGCCGAAGGAGGCGTTCTTCGCGCCGTCCCTGGTCGCGGTGGCGACCAGGTCGTGCGAGGCGGCCAGGACGGCGTCGGCGCGTTGCGCGATCAGCCGCAGCAGCAGTTCCCCGGCGCGGGTGGAGGGCGCGTTGTGCAGGGTCACCACGGTGCGCTTGCGGGTCGCCAGGCACGCCGCGGCGCCGGCGCGCAGGCCGTGCGCGTGGACCACGTCGGCCTGGGCCTGGCGGGCGGCGTGGCGGATCGCCGGTATGGCGCCGGTGCCGGTGGCGACCAGAGTGCGGACGTCGTGGCCGACCTCGCGCAGGGCCCGGGTGAGGCTGTCGACGTGGACGCCGATGCCGCCGGTGCTCTCGGGGCGGACCAGCAGGATCCGCAGGGCGTGCGTGCTCATTGCGGGGACCTCCGGCCACGCCGGTTCCGGTACCGGTATTCGATGGGTGCGCGCAGCCACTTGCCACACTCGGTGTCCGGCAGCAGGCGCTTGGCCGCGACGACGGCGACGCCGACGAACAGCGCGATGGTGAGCAGCGCGGCGGCCGCGCCGATGAGCATCGCGCGCAGCGGGCCGGTGGCGCCGGGCAGTGCGGCGAGCAGCATCCCGATCGGTGCGGCGACGGCTGCGGCGAGCGCCGCGACCAGACCGGCGCGCCCGACGCCGGCCAGCGCGTCGCGGCCGACGCCGCGGCGGACGGCGGCGAGCAGCGCGGCGCCGGCCACGGTCATGCCCGCGACGTTGCCCAGGCCGAGGGCGATGACCGCGTCCTCGCCGGGCAGGAGTTCGACCAGCGTCAGGTCGGCGATCAGGACGGTGAACCAGCCGGCGCAGACCGCCGTCGCTGCGGCGCGGCCCCGGCCGCAGGCGTAGAGCGCGCGGCTGAGGTGGGCCAGCAGGCCGTAGCCGATCAAGCCCGGGGCGAAGGCGGTCAGGCCCTGGCCCATCATCTCGACGGTGACGCTGCCGCCGGTGCCGTGGCGCGCGGTGAGGAACAGCCGGGCCGTGGGCCACGCGGCGGCGGCCAGGACCGAGGCGCCGGCCGCGGAGAAGATCACGACGGCCTGGGTGGTCGCGGCGACGCCGTGCGCGTAGCCGCGGCGGTCCCCGGCGGCCCACTTGGCGGACAGGTCGGTGAAGGCGCTGGTCGCGACCGGGACGGCGAGGACCGCGTACGGGAGCGAGTAGACGGCCCACACCAGGTTGAACACGGTGAGGGTGCCGGTGGAGACGTGGCCGGCGTTGGAGAGCAGGACGATGGTCAGGACCGCGAGCTGCTGCGCGATCAGCGTCGCGACGCCGGCGACGCCGAGGGAGCGGGCCCTGCGGGCGACGCCTTCGGGGAAGCGGAAGGTCGGGCGGAGGTTCAGCTTCGCGCGACGGACTGCCGGCAGCAGCGACAGGACCAGGATGAGGACGCCTGCGGACGTGCCGAGGGCCAGGACGAGCTCGGGGACGTGGCGCAGGTCGCGCAGGTGGGCGCCGCGGCCGCGGTCGAGGAAGGCGAAGACCGTGTAGGAGGCGATGACGACCAGGCTGGACAGCAGCGGGGCCAGGGCCGGGGCCAGAAAGCGGCGATCGGCCTGCAGGGTCGCGCCGAGGACGACGGCCGCGCCGTAGAGCGGGATCTGCGGGAGGAAGAAGATCAGGAAACGGCTGATCTGGTCGGTGTAGTAGGGGCCGTGGCCGCTGCCG
The DNA here is from genome assembly GCF_041262085.1 of Catenulispora sp. GAS73. Taxonomy (NCBI): domain Bacteria; kingdom Bacillati; phylum Actinomycetota; class Actinomycetes; order Catenulisporales; family Catenulisporaceae; genus Catenulispora; species Catenulispora sp. GAS73. Next base: position 21,043 of record NZ_JBGCCM010000047.1, on the reverse strand, counting down.
AGGATGTGGCCCATCGGGCCCGCCAGCGCTACGCCGGTCGCCGACAACGGGATGAGGATGGCCAGCGTCCAGGTCAGCAGGGCCGAGACGATGCGGGAGGCGCGGGCGCGGTCGGCGGGGCCGTCGCCGCCGGTGAGGGGGCCGGCCAGGAGCGGGACGGCGACGCCGGCCAGGGCGCCGCCGGCGGTGATCTCGAAGACGATGTTCGGGAGCTGGTTCGCGGAGTTGTAGGCGTCGGCGAGGGAGCCGGCGCCGACGGTGTGGGAGAAGACAAGCCAGCGGCCGAAGCCGACGACGCGGGAGGCGACGGTCGCTATGGCGATGAGGACGGCGGCGCCGAGGAGGGTGTTCGCTCGGTGAGGGAGGCGGACACCGCGCGGGCGCTGAGGGCTTTGAGGGCTCTGCGGGCTCTGAGGGCTCGCGGGCTTCGGCTCTGCGTGTTGCTGCGGCACCGAGGACTCGACGACGGCTTCCGGCTCAACCACCTCGGCCGGGTCGTGATCGATCTGGACGTCAGCCATCAGCGGTCTCGTTCCGCTTCGGGATCCGGCCCCACTCGTCGAGCGCGCGCAGCGGCGGCGTCGCGGCGATGACCTTGGTGAAGCTGACCTTCTCGCTGGCGGCGGTGAGCGCGACGAGACCGGTGGCCAGGGCGACCAGGCCGGGGCGCGAGGCGCGCGCGGCTGCCGCGACACCGAGTGCGGCACCGAGTGCGTTCGCGCCGCAGTCGCCGAGCATGGCCTGCTCGCCGAGGTCTTCGGGAAGAAGCGCTGCGGCGGCACCGAGTGCCGCCGCTGTGAAGAGCCCGGAGCTCGATTTGCTTGTGAGAACCTCGCGCAGGAGGCCACCGCCGGCGCCGATGACCGCGGCTTTGGTGGCACGTCCGGGGCGGAGGTCGAAGAGGTTGACGACGTTCGCCGCACCGGCGACGACGAGGCCCGCCAGCACGCGGTCGAGCGGATCGCGGCGGATGACGGCGCCGGCGGCCAGACCGGTGGCGCCGATGCCGAGGATCTTGACGGCGCCGGTGGTGACCTCGCCGTGCGCCAGGGCGCTGAGGTGGCCGCGAAAGCCCTTGGCGGCGCCGCGCTCGTTGAGGTCGTCGTAGAGTCCGACGGCGCCGGCACCGAGTGCCGCGCCACAGCCGGCGAGGCGCACCGAGGCGGACAGCCCGGGGACGAGGAGGGCCGCCGCGGCGATGCCGAGGGCGACGGCAGGGCCTTCGAGCAGGGTGACCTCACGGCCGCGGTTGTTCTTGCGGACCCAGCGTTCCCGGCCGCCGGGAGGGCGCGCGTTCAGGAGGCGGTAGGCGCCGCGCGCCACGCCGCCGCCGACCGCGCCGGCCGCCACGACACCGCCGACACCAGCCACCCGGCCGGCGCCGCCGAACACCCCGGCCGCTGCCACGCGCTCGACGCTACCTGCTGCGCGGGGCCGGATCGCCGAACGACGCGCGCCGGAGGGTGCTTGCCGAGCGCGGAGTTCGAGGGCTGTGATCGCCGCGCTCAACCGGTTCACTCCGGTGGACAGCCTTTCCAGCCGGTCCCCCGGCGCGCCGGAAAGCGCCCTCACGACCACACCCGGCCGAACCAAGTCACCCACCACCGGAACCCCACTCACCCGAAATCCCCTCCGCATACCGGCCCGCCACCCGCCTCAGTGCAGGTCCGGCAGCGGCCCGTCGGCCGTTCCGGTGAGTCCGTAGTGCCCGGTCTTGCCGCCGGCGGCCTCGGCGAGGGCGAACACCGCGATGATGCGGCCGGACGGCTGGTCGGCGCTGTCCGCGGTCGACACGTTCTTCGACACCCAGCTGTCCTTCAGCGCCGCTGCCAGCAGGCCCGGGCTCGCCGCCGAGGACGCTGGGCCCGCCAGGACCGCGCCCAGCGAGCGGCCGCCGCCGGTCAGGTCCTTCAGGAGGCCGAGGTACAGCGCGTCGGCGGCGTCGTTGCCCGCGGAGCCCGACGAGGGCGCCGGCGGCGCGAGCACCACCACCAGGTCCGCCGAGGTCGCGCTGGCCGCCTTCACGTCGACGAACCCCGCGTCGCTGTAGGTGGTCAGCACATCCTGGGACGCCTGGTCCGTTATGTTCTGCTCGCCGACGCCGGAGGAGTTCGCCGGTATGCGGTGCACCACCGCGCCGGCGATGTCGGCCATGGCGATCACCGGGGCCGGCGTGCCGGACGTCGCGGAGGCCGACGGGCTCGGCAGCTGCGCTCCCCCGCGTTCGGTGGCCGGGAGCTTCGCGCCGGTGGCGGCCAGCTTCGCGGCCTGGCCGGGGTCCAGCAGCGCGGACTTCAGCGTCACCTCGCCGGTGACCTGCGCTCCGGCCTTGCCCAGCAGAGCGGCCAGGGCGTCGCCGCTGGAGCCGTCGGCGCCGGGGAGCATCACCACGGCGACGGAGTGGCCGGCGAGCTTGCCGGCGACGGCGGCCGGGCCGAGGGCGGCGATCAGGCTGTCGCGGTCGCGGACCTGGTTGTCGAGCTCGTTTTGGGTGCCGTGCAGCGCCTGGTTCTGGCCGCGCAGGGAGGAGAGCTGGTTGTTCAGCTCGTCGTAGGCGACCTTGCTCAGGTAGGAGGACCCGATGACCAGGCCGACGGTGAGGGCGAGGAAGACCGCGACGATGGAGACGACGTGGTAGCGGAAGTCGATCAAGTGAACAGTCCCCGCAGCCGGAACAAGGGGCTTCGTCCCTCGCTGAGAGCAGCGCCAAGATCTGCCGGGCGCGCGGAGGCCGCCACCGGCAGAGGATCACTCCATGAGCGCCCTTCGGCTCGTCGTTGCCGCACGTATCTCCCAGCTCACAGACGAATCGGTCTCGATCCAACGACAGGTCAAGTCAGGTGAAGCCTACGCGCTCGCCCGGCAGTGGCCAGTAGTCGGCTTCGTCCGCGCGGCCGGGTACTCCCCCGCTCGCGAGACACGCCCGTGAACGCCGACAAGGCTCCCCGCCACGGGCAAGACCCCGAACAGAGATTCACACTAACTAGTGATTCGATACCGCGGAACCCGGGATGTGGCGCCACCGTGCGCCAAGATCCAGGCATGGCACGCATCGAGACAGCGGTGACTTCGGGCGGCGGCGTCGTATACGGCGGCCGCCCCGCGAAGATCGCCGGTTTCAGCGATGGGACAGTGAAGCTGCGCTTCGCCGACGGCGAGATCCTCAACGTCGCCCTCACGGTATTCGTCCTGAACGCCCGCGTGGGCAAAGAGCCCGACAGCCCGGCACCGACGACCCCCTGGGAGCCCGTGGGCCAGCGGGCCCGCCACGTCCGGGGCATGCTCAACAGCTACACGAGGGGACGCAGGGCCGCACTGCACGAACTGGGCCGATAGCCGCCGACCGCGGTCAGTTGAGGATGTTGACGGCGCGCGCCGCCACCAGCGCGATGGTCACCAGCGACACGCCCGACTGGACCATCATCGTCATCTTCGCCCACGAAGACATCGGCAGGGTGTCCGTCGGTGAGAACGCGGTGGAGTTGGTGAACGAGAGGTAGGCGTAGTCGACGAAGGTCGGTTCCCAGTCCGGGGACGCCTTGGACGGATCCGTCATCTGCGCGAAGAGGAAGTCAGGGTACGGGTTGCGAGCCGCGGCGCGTGAGAACGGCCCGCCGCGGTCGAATTCCCAGTAGATCAGCCCGAAGACCACGACGTTGGTGATCCAGATCGCCAGGCCCGAGCCGAGCAGCGTGACAGCGTCGACCGTCGGCGCTCCCGCCTTGTGATGCAGGATCTCGTTGATCAGTCTGGCTATCGAGGTGAGGTTCGCGATCGCGATGGAGATCGTCATGCTCAGCGACATCCACCGCACTATCGGGTGCTCGCGTTGGAACCGGACCGGGTTGGCGGCAACGAGTCCGAGCAGCAGAACGACTTCGAGCGCGGGGAGGAGCAGCTTGGGTTGCAGGGCGTAGCGGTCGGGAAGCACCACCTGCATCACGATGGCCAGCACGACTCCGATGGTCACCGGCCAACGCCGCTCGCCGGCGGTCTCGCGCAGCCAGCCCGGCAGTTTGCCGATCTCCCAGTGCAGGCCCGGCACGTGCTGGTTGTGGTGCGGCAGATGTTCCCCGGCGGCGCGCTCAGCCCCGGGATCCCGGCGATCGTTCATCCGCTGAGAGTACGCGTGGCCCCGGTGCCGCAGCCAGTGTCTGACCTGCGTGACAACAGAGTCTCTTGGACTCGCTACGAAAACCAGCTCCGCATCCAGAACACGAAGTCGTCCCACAGCGAGCCCAGCACGGTCAGATACCCCTTGCCGGCCGGCGAGACCAGCAGCGTGGCGATGATGGTGGTGAGCGCGGCGAGCACCAGCGCGGCCAGGGACGTGTTGGAGATGCGGCTGCGGTACAACCGCGAGACGCCCTTGGCGTCCACCAGTTTGCCGCCCACGCGCAACCGGGTCAGGAACGTCGAGGCCATCCCGCCGCGCCCCTTCTCCAGGAACTCCACCAGGTTGGTGTGGCCGCCGACGGCGACGATCAGGGTCGCGCCCTTGTCGTCGGCCAGCAGCATCGCCACGTCCTCGCTCGTGCCGGCCGCCGGGAACAGCACGCACGGCAGCCCGAGGTTGGTGACGCGGTCCAGGCCCGGGGCGGTTCCGTCCGGGTAGGCGTGCACGATCAGCTCGGCGCCGCAGCCCAGTGCCGCGTCGGAGACCGAGTCCATGTCGCCGACGATGATGTCCGGCTTGTGGCCGCCCTCCAGCAGCGCGTCGGCGCCGCCGTCCACCCCTATGCACACCGGCCGGTATTCGCGGATGTAGGGACGCAGCACCGCCAGGTCGTCCTTGTGGTGCGTGCCGCGGACCACCAACAGGACGTGGCGGCCGTCCAGCTCGGTGCTGATGTCCGGCACGCCGACCCCGTCGAACAACAGGTCCCGCTCGGCGCGCAGGTACTCCATCGTGTTCGCGGTGAACGCCTCGATCTGCTCCGAGACCGTCGAGCGGGCCTCGGCCAGCGCCTCGACGACCTCGGCCAGGTCCACGGCCTTGCCCACCGCGACCGGGGTGCTGCCGCGCAGGATGACGTTGCCGTCCAGGCGCACCATGTCGCCCTCGCAGATCCGCTCCAGCACGGCCGGCCCGACCTCGTCCACGACCGGGATGCCGGCCGAGAGCAGGATCTCCAGGCCCATCGCCGGATAGCGGCCGGACAGCGACTTGGCGGCGTTCACCACGGCCGCCGGCTTGCAGGCCAGCAGGGCCTCGGCGGCCGGGCCGTCGAGGTCGACGTGGTCGATGAGGGCGATCTCGCCGGCGCGCAGGCGCTTGGTCAGGTCCTTGGTGCGGCGGTCCACTCGGGCAACGCCGGACAGGCCCGGCAAGTCTGGCTGGCGGGCCTGGGCTCGGCGTCGGGGACGGTGCGGAGAGTGCGTCATCACTGGCGCTCATCGTCGCACGTCCGGCTGCGGCGGTGGTAAGGGATTGGCCGGTGGGTGACGCGGGGTCGGTGGGGAGGGTGGAGGGGGGTGGAGCGGCGGAGGGGCGCTGGAGGGGCGGCGCAGGCGCAAACGCCGAGGTCTCCACCGGCCACGCCCCGTCATCTCCACCCCGGTCTCCACCCCCGCTCCGATCTGGGGAAGCCGCGAAATCCCTACCGTCGAAGACATGAACATCCTGCAGATCGTCCTCATCGTCGCGGTCGCCGCGCTGGTCATCGGGAAGCGTCTGACCGGACGTCCGGTCGACACCCGGCGCTCGGTCGTCATGCCGGGCGTGCTGGCCGTCTACGGCTTCGTCATCCTGCAGAAGAGCGGCACGCTCACGCACACCGACCAGGTGTGGCTCGGGATCCAGGCGGGCGTGTCGGTCGCGATCGGTCTGATTCGAGGCACATCGATCCACCTGTACGAGCGCGAGGGTGTGCTGTGGGCCCGCTACCGGCCGATCACGATCCTGCTGTGGCTCGGGTCCTTCGCGCTGCGCTTCGGTCTGGATGCCGCCGCCGTCGGCGCCGGGGCGGGCAAGTCGGTGATGACGTCCTCGACGATGCTCATGTTCGGGCTGTCGCTGGCCGCCGAGTCGCTGATCGTGGTGCCGCGGGCTCACGCCAGCGGGATCCCGGTGCTGGCGCGGTCGTGAGTGCCGGCGCGAGTGCAGGCGTGAGTACAAGTACGAGCACGAGTACAAGTACGAGCACGAGCACGAGCGCCGGGCTGGCTGCTCGCACTAGCCGCACCAGCCACACCAGCCGCACCGCCCGAGCCGCGGCGTGGGCCACGAGCCGGGCTCGGACGTGGCGCGAAGCCCTGAGCCACCTCGCCGTGGCCGACCTGGCCGACGTGCTTCCCGCCCGGTCGGACGGGCACACTGACCTCATCATGAGCACCGGCACCGAGGACTTCCCCGATCTGCGGCGGTGGACCGAGCGCTGGCCCGCCGTCGCCGTGGTGGCGCGGCTGGTGGCCATCGGCGGCGTGTCGATCGCCATCGCGCACAGCCACCGGCCGGCCGCCTGGGCCTTCGGCGCGGTCGCGGCGCTGACCGGCGTCGCGTGGTCGGTCTCGGCGGTGCGGCGGGTGCCGGGGCTGGTGCCGGCCGTGGCGGTGATCGCGCTGTGCGGTGCGGTGCTGGCCGGTCCGGGGCTGGCCGAGCCGTCGGGGCTGACGTACGTCTTCATGAGCGTGATGTACCTGCAGTCCATGACCGAGGCACGGTCCACGGCGCTGTACGTCGGCATCGCGGCCGTCGTGGTCGGAGCGATCACCGCGGTGATCGCGAACGACGGGAGCCAGTTCCCCTGGGTCGTCGTGGTGACGGTCAGCGGCTACCTGTTCGGCGACGCGCGCCGCTCCCGCCGCCTGGCCCTGGAACGCGCGCAGGACCTGCTCGTGATGACGCGCCGCGCCAACACCGAGCAGGCGCACGCGGCGGCACTGGCCGAACGCGGGCGGATCGCCCGGGACGTGCACGACGTACTGGCGCACTCCCTGTCGGGCCTGGCGATCCAACTGGAGGCCGCCGACGCCCTGATGACCGACGGCACGGACCTGGACCGCGCGCACACCATGGTGATCCGCGCCCGCCGCCTGGCCCGCGACGGCCTGTCCGAGGTCCGCCGCGCGGTGGCGGCGCTGCGCGAGGACGTGAAGCCCCCGGAGGAGACCCTGGCAGTGCTGGCGGCCGACTACGCGGAGGACACCGGCTGGCCGGCGACGTTCGAGGTGGTCGACGGACCCGTGCCGGAGCTGGCAGTGGAGACGGCGCAGACCCTCCAGCGCGTCGCGCAGGAGGCGCTGACGAACGCCCGCAAGCACGCACCAGGCGCGCCGGTCACGGTGCGGCTGGCGGTCGGCGCGGACACGGTCACGCTTACGGTGGAGAACGAGACGTCGACGAAGCCCTCGACGCCACTCTCGGACTCCGGCGGCGGCTGGGGACTGGTGGGACTGCGGGAGCGGGTCGGCTTGGTCGGCGGGTCGGTGGAGGCGGGAGTTGTGGCGGGCGGCGGCTTCCGAGTCGCGGCGGTGGTGCCAGCCAGGAAGACCAGCACCCCCGCCTGAAGCAGGGCCGTCCAAAACACTGTGAGAATGCTGCCGTGGCAGCGATCCGAGTAGTGGTGGCCGACGACCAGGCAGCAGTGCGCGACGGCCTGGTCGCCCTCCTGTCCGTGACCCCCGGCGTCGAGGTGGTCGGGGAGGCCGGGGATGGGGCGGCGGCGGTGGTGGCGGCCGAGGCGCTGCGGCCGGATGTCGTACTCATGGATCTGCGGATGCCGGGTGTGGACGGGGTTGAGGCGACTCGGCTGATCGGGGCGAGTGCGCCGGACGTGCGGGTGGTGGTGCTCACCACGCATGCCGACGATGCCTCGATTCTCAAGGCTCTGCGGGCCGGCGCGACCGGCTACCTGACCAAGGAGTCCGGGCGGGCTGAGATCGCGCGGGCCATTGAGGCCGCCGCGTCGGGGCAGTCGGTGCTGGACGACGGGGTCACGGCCATACTGCTCGCCGCCGCCGTGGATGTCCCGCCCTCAGTCGACCTGACGCCGCGCGAGGCCGAGGTGTTAACCCTGATCGCGCGCGGGAAGTCGAACACCGAGATCGCCGGGGAGTTGTTCGTCTCCGCCGCGACGGTGAAGACGCACATCAACAATCTGTTCGCGAAGATCGGCGTGCGCGATCGGGCTCAGGCTGTGCGCTACGCGTTGCGGCACGGGCTGGACTGAGTTGCCAGCCAGGGACGAGCTGTGGCCGGCCCGAACCGGACCGACCCCAGCAAAACCCCTAAGCCCGCTGCCGATCAGCCGCCGCAGCCTGCAACAACTCGTCGGCATGCGCCTGCCCGAGCTCCGACTCCTCCAGCCCGGCGAGCATCCGCGCCAGCTCCCGCCGCCGCGCCGCGTCGTCGAGCACGACCACGCCCGAGCGCGTGACCAGCCCGTCGTTGGCCTTCTTCACCACCAGCTGCCGGTCCGCGAACGCCGCGACCTGCGGCAGGTGCGTCACCACCACGACCTGCGCCGAGCGCGCCAGCCGCGCCAGCCGCCGCCCGACCTCGACCGCGGCCTTGCCGCCGACGCCGGCGTCCACCTCGTCGAAGACGAACGTCGGCACCGGGTCCGATCCGGCGAAGACCACCTCGACCGCCAGCATCACGCGCGACAGCTCGCCGCCGGAAGCGCCCTTGGCGATCGGCAGGAACGGCGCGCCCGGGTGCGGGGCGAGGCGAATCTCGACGTCGTCGACGCCGGTGGGGCCGAACGCCACCTTCCGGCCGCCCGGCTCCAGCTCCAGGCCGTCGGCGGAGTCCTTCTGGGTCACCGGGACCTCGACGCGGGCGTGCGGCATCGCCAGCTCCGCCAGCTCCGTGGTCACCGCCGCCGCGAACTTGTCCGCGGCCTGCGAGCGCGCCGCCGACACCCGCGCGGCGTGCCCGGTCAGCTCCTCGCGCGCCGCGGTGCGCTCCTCGGTCAGGGCGGCGATGCGGTCGTCGTCGCCTTCGAGCTCGGCCAGGCGCAGGGCGCCGTCGGAGGCCCAGGCGATGACGTCGGAGAGCTTCGGGCCGTACTTGCGCATCAGGCTGTTGAGGTCGCTGATGCGCTGCTGGACGTCGGCCAGGCGGCGCGGGTCGGCCTCGATCGAGTCGGCGTACGCCGCCAGCTCGGTGGAGACGTCGGCCAGCAGGAACGAGGCCTCGTCCAGGCGCTGCGCCAGCTCGGCCAGCGCCGGGTCGTGGCCGCGGGCGGCCTCCAGCGCGCGGGTCGCCTCCGACACCAGGGACAGCGCGTTGATCGACGCCGGGTCGTCCGGGCTGCCGGCCAGCGCCATGTGCGCGCCCTCGGAGGCGGTACGCAGCGTGTCGGCGTGGCCGAGGCGCTCGGATTCGGCGTCGAGTTCGGCGTCCTCGCCCTCGACCGGCTCCAGGCGCTCGACCTCGGCCAGGCCGAAGCGCAGCAGGTCGGCCTCCTGGGAGCGCTCGCGGGCCCGGGTGGTCAGCTCGTCGAGGGTGGACTCGATCTTCTTCAGGCGGTCGAAGCAGGCCTTGTACTCGGCCAGGGCCTCGGCGACGGCGGGGCCGGCGTAGCGGTCCAGGGCCTGGCGCTGGCGCGCCGGCTGCAGCAGCGACTGCTGCGCGGACTGGCCGTGCATCGCCACCAGGTCGTCGGCCAGGCCGCCGAGGACGCCGATCGGGACCGCGGCGCCGCCCAGGCTGGCCCGGGAGCGCCCCTCGGAGGACACCGACCGGGAGATGATGAGCTCTGCCTTGTCCTTGCCGACAGGCTCGAACTCGGCGCCGGCCTCGGCGGCGGCCAGGCCGGCGGCGCTCTTGGGGTCCACGACCAAGCGGCCCTCGACCGAGGCCCGCTCGGCGCCGGGCCGGACCAAGGCGGAGTCCGAACGTCCTCCGAACAGCAGGCCGAGGCCGGTGACCACCATCGTCTTGCCGGCGCCGGTCTCGCCGGTGACGGCCGTGAATCCGGGCGACAGCTCCAATACCGCGTCCTCGATGACGCCGAGACCGCGAATCCTCATCTGCTCCAGCACAGGTAAGACACTAGGTCTTCGCGGGCCGGAAGCGGTACCTGCGCGCCGGATTCGTCCCTTTAGGGGGCGAAGTTCACAGCCCTGACACGGTGTCAGTGTGAGGAAGGACCTCAGCTCGGCACCTACTTCTCCGCGCGCCACCCGTCCACCGGCAGCGCGAACTTCGCAACCAGACGGTCGGTGAACGGCGCCTTGTGCAGCCGCGCGAACCGCACCGGCAGCGCGCCGTGCCGCACCTCGACCCGCGCGCCGGCCGGCAGGTCGAGCACCCGGCGGCCGTCGCACCACATCACAGCGCCCTTGCTCCCGGTCTCGTCGCCGTTCGGCTGGAGCTCCAGCGCCAGCAGCGAGTACGGGGAGACCACCAGCGGCCGCGCGAACAGCGCGTGCGCGCTGATCGGCACCAGCAGCAGGGCGTCCAGGTCCGGCCAGACGATCGGGCCGCCGGCGGAGAAGTTGTAGGCGGTGGAGCCGGTCGGCGTGGCGAAGATGACGCCGTCGCAGCCCCACTTGGACAGCGGCCGGCGGTCGATGGAGACCAGCACCTCCAGCATGCGCTCGCGCGAGGCCTTCTCCACGCTGGCCTCGTTCAGCGCCCAGGAGCGGTCGATGACCCGCCCGTCGAGGCTGACCTCGACGTCGAGGGTCATCCGCTCCTCGACCGTGTAGTCCCGGGCGACGATGCGGTCCACGACGAAGGCCAGGTCCTCGTACTCGGCCTCGGCCAGGAAGCCGACCCGGCCCAGGTTGACGCCCAGCAGCGGGACCCCGGCCGAGCGCGCCACCTCGGCGCCGCGCAGCATCGTGCCGTCGCCGCCGAGCACCACCACCAGCTCGATGTCCTCCAGCGCCTCGGTGCCGGCCGCGCAGACCGGCGCGTCGGTCTCCAGCTCCCCGGCCTCGCCGGCCAGCACGCGCACGCCGACCCCGCTGGCCGACAGCCGCGCGACGGTGTCGCGCGCGGCGTCCAGCGCCACCTGCCGGCCGGTATGGACGACCAACAGCACGTTGCGCTCGCCGTGTCCCATCAGCTCGCTTCCCCTGACCCCTCGTTCGCGATCGATCCCGCTCGACTAATACTGCTGTCGTCCGGAGCGGGCTCCGGCCCGGAGTCTGTGTCGAACCGCCCGTCCCCGGCCGGGCCCTCCTTGATGGCCCGCGCCAGGTCCTCCTCGCGCAGCGGCGGCGCGTCGGCCCGCAGCCACAGGAAGTACTCGACGTTGCCCGCCGGTCCCGGCAGCGGGCTGGCGGCCACGCCGCGCACGCCGAGCCCGGCCCGGCCCGCCGCGGCGGCCACGTCCCGCACCGCCTCGGCGTGCAGGCCGACGTCGCGCACCACGCCGCCGGAGCCCAACCGCTCCCGGCCGACCTCGAACTGCGGCTTGACCATCAGGGTCAGATCCGCCTCCTCGGTCGCGCAGCCGGCCAGCGCCGGAAGCACCAGCCGCAGTGAGATGAACGAGAGATCACCCACCACGAGTTCCACCGGACCGCCGATCATGTCCGGTGTCAGGTCGCGCACGTTGGTCCGGTCCAGGACGGTGACCCGCTCGTCGGTGCGCAGCGACCAGGCGAGCTGGCCGTAGCCGACGTCCACGGCGACCACGTGCGCGGCGCCGTTGCGCAGTAGGACGTCGGTGAAGCCGCCGGTGGAGGCGCCGGCGTCCAGGGCCCGGCGGCCGGCGAAGCTCAGGCCGTCGGCGGCGAAGGCGGCCAGCGCGCCGGCCAGCTTGTGCCCGCCGCGCGAGACGTAGTCCGGGCCGGTGCTGGCCTCGGCGACGACGATCGCGGCGGACGTCTCCACCTGGGTCGCGGGCTTGCCCGCGGTCTGACCGCCGACGCTCACCCGGCCCGCCTCGATCAGCTCCCGGGCCTGCTCGCGGGAGCGAGCGAGGTTGCGGCGCACCAGCTCGGCGTCCAGGCGGCGCCGGGCGGTCACCGGGGGCCCTGGGCCGCGGGCTGCTCGGACAGGATCGCGCGCAGCTCGGTGTGGACGGCGTCGTACACGTCGGCGTGGCCGGCCAGCGGCGTGTCGGGCAGCCGGGCCAGGCGGTCCAGGGCGTCGTCGACACGGCGGTCGCCGGAGTGCTCGTAATCCACTTGGAAGTCGACGGTTTCGGAGGTCTCATGGAAGGCGACCGTCGGCGGGCCGCCAGAGGGCCCGTCCTGCCGGCCGTCCGTCTCGAACTCGCCCATGTCGTCCACGCTCGCGCCGCTCGCCTTCGGTTGCCGAATGTTCACTGTGAACGCTATCGCGTGAACAGTGGTGAGCGCGGGTGCGGCCGCCGGGACGTTGACGCCGACGACGAACTACGACAAGCTGTAGCAGAACCGGACCGACCCGGATGGGCGGCCACGAAATCGCAATTGCCGCCCGATAATGCGCAGCTCCGGCATCAGATTCCCTTCAGGCGCCGATGAAAACCTGGTCAGAGCGTCGCCTGAATGGCATCCGCCGTTAACGCAAGACTCTTTCGAGTGACATTCAAAGGGTGCCCACATCCGCTAACATCAGCGGCTGTCGGGGTGATTCCCATCGCCGTGGCGGGGTGGGAGTTGTGTGGGTCTGCCGGTCGCCGGCGTCGAATTCGTGAGGAGCTGCGCTGGCATGGCGATGGTGGACGACGGTGCCTGGATCGACCGTTTGACAACCTCCTACAAGCCGTGGAGCCGCCGCCGGGCGGCCGCCTGGTGGATGGCCGCGGCCGTCCTGGTCTTCGGGGTCGGGCTGATCGCCGGCAAGGGCGGGAACCCGCTGATAGACCTGAAGGTCTACCGGGACGGCGGGATCTCCTTCATGAAGGACCTCCCCCTCTACACGACCCGCTTCCCGCGCCCGCTGACCGGCCCGAACCTGCCGTTCACCTACCCGCCGTTCGCGGCCGTGGTGTTCAGCGTGCTGGGCTTCGTCGGCTACTACCTGGCCGCGGTGCTCATGGTGGCGATCGGGTTCAGCGCGCTGACCTGGACCATCTACCTGGTGCTGCGCAACCGCGCCGGGGCCCGCTTCCTGCCCGAGCCCACGCCCCGGGTGCTGGTCACCATCACCCTGATGAGCCTGGTGATGGAGCCGATCAGCAGCACGTTCCTGCACGGGCAGATCAACCTGCTGCTGATGGGGCTGGTCGTCACCGACGCCCTGGGCCCCAAGACCCGGATCCCGCGCGGCGTGCTGGCCGGCATCGCCGCGGCGATCAAGCTGACCCCGGCGGTGTTCCTGCTCTACTTCGTCGCGCGCCGGCAATGGAAGACCGCCTCCAACATGGCGGCGTCCTTCGTCGGAGCGACGTCGCTCAGCTTCATCCTGGCCCCGCGCGACAGCAAGGCGTACTGGACCGAGACGGTCTTCGACCCGACCCGCATCGGCGACCTCGGATACGCCGCCAACCAGTCGCTGCGCGGCGGCCTGCACCGGCTCGGCGGCCTGCGGGGCATGGCGATGTCGGTGAAGACCGAGGAACACCTCTGGTTCGCGCTGTCGATGGTCGTCATCGGCCTGGCCTACCTCGGCGCGCGGCGCGCGATCCGGCGCGAGGACCCGGTCTGCGCGCTGGCCGTGGTCGCCGCCTGCCAGCTGCTCATATCCCCGGTCTCCTGGTCGCACCACTGGGTGTGGATCGCGCCGATGCTGCTGCCGTTCGCGATCCAGATCGTGCGCGGCCGCGAGCGCCTGAAGATGGCCGGCCTGGCGCTGCTCACCGTGGTGTTCCTGATCGGCCCGCTGCTGCTGTTCCCGACCAACAACGGCCTGGAGATGCACTGGGGCTGGTGGGAGAACGTGATCGGCGACGCGTACCTGCTCATCACGCTGTCGTTCGTGGTCTGGGCGGCCGTCTCGCGCAAGAACAAGCCGGCCGGGCAGGCCGCGCCGCTCCCGGCGCCGCGCGTGCCGGCTGCGAGCAGCACGCGTACACCCGCCGAGGTGCGTTAAGGTCACGCGCGTGGCCACCATCGAGGAATGCCGGGAAGCACTGAAGGAATTCGCCGGGAAGCTCGGCGAGATGGACGAGTCGAACAAGAAGCTCGTACGGACCGTGAGCCTCAGGGTCCCGGATCTGGACGTGACCTTTCACGGGACGCTGCGCGAGGGGACGTTGGAGGACGTCACCACCGAGCCGCGGGACCGGGCGCAGATCCGGCTGACGATCAACAGCGACGATCTGATCTCGCTGGTCGCCGGAGATCTGAACTTCGCCTCGGCGTGGGCCCGGGGGCGGGTGAAGCTGGAGGCTTCATTCTCCGACCTGCTGCGGCTTCGGAAGCTGGTCTAGCAACATACCGGCAGATCTGCCTGTAAGTTGGTGTGCGTGACCGCCGCACGCCGCACCCAGGAGGAACGCTCCGCCGCGACCCGCCGCCTGCTGCTCGACGCGACCGTCGAGTGCCTGGTGAAGCACGGCTACGCCGGCACCACGACCACGCGGGTCTCGGAGCTGGCCGGGGTCTCGCGCGGGGCGCAGGTGCACCACTTCGCGACCAAGGACGAGCTGGTCGTGGCGGCGGTGCGGCATCTGGCCGAGCAGCAGGCGATGCACGTGTTGGCGCGGCCGGACCTGTTGGCGGACTCCACCGACCCCGTCGGGGACGCGCTGGAGCTGCTGTGGAGGGCCCATCAGGGCCCGACGTTCGACGCCGCGATCGAGCTGTGGGTGGCCGCGCGGACCGATCCGGAGCTGCGGGAGGCGACGACCGCGTTCGAGCGGGCACTGACCACGCGACTCATGGAGGTCTCGGTGGTCTTGTTCGGGCCGGAGGTGACCGCGCTGCCGGACTTCCAGCTGCGGCTGCTGACGGCGCTGGAGGCGATCAGGGGGCTGCGGATGGTCTCGTTCCTGCACCCCTATCCCTCGGCGCGGCTCGATGAGCGGTGGCAGAGGTCGAAGGCGCTGCTGCGGCCGCTGTTCGAGTCGGCGGGCTGACGCGCAGGCAACCTGACACGAAACCTGATACACCGTCAGAAGAATCCGCCGCCGGCGCTCCGGGAGGATGCATGACAGGGCCGCTGCAGGGACTGAAGGTCGTGGAGATCGCGGGCATCGGGCCCGGGCCGTTCGCCGCGATGCTGCTCGCCGACCTCGGCGCCGAGGTGGTCCGGGTGGACCGGCCCGGCGGCGGCGGGCTGTCGCTCGGCGACAAGGACGTGCTCAACCGGGGCCGGCGCTCGGTCGCGGTGGACCTGAAGCACCCCGGCGGCGCCGAGGTCGTACTGCGGCTGGCCGAGCAGGCGGACGTGCTGATCGAGGGCTACCGGCCGGGCGTGGCCGAGCGGCTGGGCATCGGGCCGGAGGCGTGCCTGGCCCGCAACCCGAAGCTGGTCTACGGCCGGATGACCGGCTGGGGCCAGGACGGGCCGCTGGCCCCGACCGCGGGCCACGACATCGCCTACATCGCGGTCACCGGCACCCTGCACGCCATCGGCCGCGCCGGCGGCCCGCCGCAGGTCCCGCTGAACCTGGTCGGGGACTTCGGCGGCGGATCGATGTACCTGGTCGCCGGCATCCTGGCGGCGCTGTGGGAGGCGGCACGCTCGGGGCGCGGGCAGGTCGTGGACGCGGCGATCGTCGACGGCACCGCGCACCTGTCGGCGATCCTGCACGGCTTCGTCAGCCTGGGCCTGTGGCGCGACCGGCGCGGGACGAACCTGCTGGACACCGGCGCGCCGTACTACGACGTCTACGAGACGGCCGACGGCGAGTACATGGCGGTCGGCGCGATCGAACCGCAGTTCTTCGCCGAACTGATGCGGCGGCTGGGGATCGCCGAGCGCGCGCCGGAGCAGAACGACCGCGAGCGCTGGCCGGAGCTGCGGGCGCTGATCGCGGAGGTGTTCCGGACGCGGACGCGCGCGGAGTGGACGGAGGCGTTCGACGGGAGCGACGCGTGCGTGGCGCCGGTGCTGTCGGCGAAGGAGGCCGCGGCGCACCCGCACCTGGCGGCGCGCGGGACGCTGGTGGAGCGCGACGGGCTCACACAGCCGGCGCCGGCGCCCCGGTTCTCGCGGACGTCCGCCGAGCTGGGGCTGCCGCCGTGCGGGGCCGGGGCGCACACACGGGAGGCGCTGGCGGCTTGGGGGTTCGGGGATGTGGAGGCGCTGGTGGCGGCGGGGGTCGTGGTGCAGGCTGAGGGCTGAGGGCTGGCGGCTCAGTCAGCCCAGGCTGACCTTCACGACCTGCGAGGCGGGGAAGGCCACGGTGCCGTGTTCGTTCTTGGCGAAGACCCAGCCTGCGGCGAAGGCCACGGAGTTGACGGGGTAGTCGCCGTCGGCGACGAGGACGATGCGGATGGCGGGGTGCCAGTCGAGATCCTTCATGCCGCCAGCGTCGGGCGCCGGCGGCTGCGGGGCGAGCGTGGGAGGTCCAGGTAGGGGACGTGGCCGCGGACCGGGACGCCCGGCACGCTCGGCGCCGCGCTTGAGGTTTCCCCGGGGCAAGGTTCTAGGTTCGGGGCATGGCGGATGAACCCGAGCTGATCACGGTCGGCCAGTTGGCGCGGCGCGTCGGGCTGACCGCGAAGGCACTCCGGCACTACGACCGAGTCGGGCTGCTGGCGCCGGCCGTGGTCGACGCCGACACCGGCTACCGGCTCTACAGCGCCGAGCAGGTCGGGCCCGCGCGGCTGGTCCGGCTCCTGCGCTCCGTCGACGTGCCGCTGGACCAGGTACGCGAGTGCCTGGCCCGGCCGGACGACGAGGCCGCGATCCAGCAGGTTCTGCACCGGCACCGCCGCCGGCTCCAGGCACGCCTGGACCGGGTCCGCGGCGACCTGCACCGCACCGACCACCTCATCGAGGACGGAGTCACCACGACGATGACCGACCAGGACGAGCACGACAAGCAGGACACCCCCGGCCCGGCGGCCGACGAGCGCCGCCTGGCCGCCGATCTCTTCAACGGAGTGTGGCGGCTGCTGGAGCAGGAGGAGCGCAGCATCGAGGACGACGACCGGATGCTCCACATGGCGCACGCCTCGCGCTACCACTGGGGCCAGATCGGCGCCGCCGTGAACCGCAGCCGCGGCGAGTGGCAGGTGTCACGGGTCTACTCCGTACTCGGACGGGCAGAGCCCGCCCTGTACCACGCCAGACGCGGCCTGGAGATCTGCCAGGAGCACGGCATCGCGGACTGGGACCTGGCCTTCGCCTACGAGTCACTGGCCCGTGCTCACGCGGTCGCCGGCGACAAGGAGCAGGCCCGAGCCTGGACCGAGCAGGCCCTGGCCGCCGCCGAGGACATCGCCGAGGACGAGGAGCGCGAACTGGTCCTGACCGACCTGGAAGCCATTCCCGGGCAACCGCGGTTCTGGTGACGGCTGCCAACTGCGCGTCGCGGATGGAGAACCGGTCCAGGTCCGTCACGCAGGCCTCGGCCGCGTGCTCGGCGGCGCCGGGCCTGCCGTGCCGGACGGCCAGGCGATCCGACTGAGCCGATCCGAGCCTTCCAGGCCCGAGCCCTAAGCCAGCTGCGCCAGCGCGTCCTCCACGTCGACCTTCCCGCCGTACTCCCACACCGCGGCGCACATCACCCGCAGCGCGTCCATCTTGTCGCCGTGGCCGTGCAGCACCACCTGCTCGGACACCACGGCGGCGGTCCAGCGCGCGGAGACGAAGTTCACGCCGTCGCGGGTGGGCGCCACGTGCGAGGTGAGCAGGCCGCGCAGGTCCTCGGCGATGTAGCTCGGGCGGCGGTCGGCGGGGGCGGCGAGCAGGTCGCGCGCCGTGGTCACGCCGGTGAAGACCAGCAGGCTGTCGGTGTCGCCGCGGACCGCGCCCTCGATGTCGGTGTCGAGGCGGTCGCCGACGATCAGCGGGCGGGTGGCGCCGGAGCGCAGGATCGACTCGCGGTGCAGCGGGAGCTCCGGCTTGCCCGCGACCTGCGGGATCTTGCCGGAGGCGGCCTGGACCGCGGCGACCAGCGTGCCGTTGCCGGGGGCGATGCCGCGGGAGGTGGGGACCGTGGTGTCGGTGTTGGTGGCGATCCACGGCAGGCCGCGGCGCACCGCGTACGTCGCCTCGGCCAGGTCCTTCCAGCCCAGGTCCGGCGAGTAGCCCTGCACCACGATGTCCGGCAGGTCGTCGGCGGAGGCCACCGGCTTCATGTTCAGCTCGCGCACCGCGGCCATCAGGCCGTCGCCGCCGATCACCAGGACCCGGCCGCCGTCGCCGACGCAGGCGTGCGCCATGCGGGCCGCGGCCTGCGCCGAGGTCACGACCTCCGACGGCGCGGCCGGGACGCCGAGCTCGTTCAGGTGCTCGGCGACGGTCTCCGGCGTGCGCGAGGCGTTGTTGGTGACGTAGGCGCGGCGCATGCCGAGGTTCTGCGCGTCGCGCAGCGCCTCGGCGGCGTGCGGCACCGCCTCGGCGCCGCGGTACACCACGCCGTCGAGGTCCAGCAGGGCCGTGTCGTACGCCTCGGCGAGCGGCTTCTGGGACGTCAGGAACGGCAGAGGCGCGGTCTTGCCGTCGCCCTCGATGGTCTCAGCGGTCACACCACCATCTGATCACATCCGCGAACCTCACGTGTCAGCCAGCCCCTTCTTTCCGGTCTGCTCCCGAAGAGTGGACCGGGCGGCACGCAGAGCGTTGGCATAATGACGGATTTCCGGACGCATCGCGGCGGCGGCGGAAAGGTGTTCGACGGCGACATCCATCTGGCCGAGTTTGGCCGCGGCCAGGCCCCAGCCGAATTGTGCGTAATCGTCGTCCGGGCTCACATGCGCCAGTTGCGCGAAGCTTTCCACGGCCTGCTCGTAGAGTCCGCCGTCGAAATGGGCCCGGGCCAGCGCCTCCAGCACCGGCGCGGAGTCGGGGGTTTTCTGGGCGACCTTGGTGAGCAGCTGCGCGGCGGCTGCCGGGTCGCCGGCCTCCAGCAGCTGGACGCCCTGCCGGTACCAGTCGGCGGCCTCTCCGGTGGGCTCGCCTGCACCGTCTTCGGCGTCGTACTCGCCATATCGCTCAGACATCAGATCCTCCGTCGTACTCGGCTCCCGCTACCGGCTCCCCATCCGTCACACCTTGTTGCGTTCTTCCTTTCCACCCTCCCACCACGTCATGCCACTGCCCGTTTTCCTTAAGATGCCCTCATGGCAAACACCGATCCGCAGGCGTTGCGCGTACTCCCCTTTCGGGGACTCCGGTTCGCTCCGGATCGGGTCTCGGACCCGTCGGCAGTCACTTCGCCACCGTACGACATGATCGGACCGGACGAGGCCAGGCGATTGGCCGACACTGAGGAACACAACGTCGTACGCCTGATCCTGGCCGCGCCGGAGGAACTGGACGCCGGGCCCGGCGCGCCGGCGCCGTATCACCGTGCGGCGACGTCGTTACGGGAGTGGATCGACGACGGGGTGTTACGACAGGACCTCGAACCGGCGTTCTATGTGTACGAACAGACCGGGCGCGGAGTTCGGCAGCGCGGGCTGATCGCGCTGGTCAAGCTGGACGACGCGGACGTGGATCCCGCGGTGAGCGCCGGCGGCGACCCCGCCGCCGAACCGTCCCCGGCGAGCCGCGCGATCCTCCCGCACGAAGCCGTGACCACCTCCGTCGTCACCGACCGCCTGGCCCAGATGCGCGCCACCGAGGCGCACATCGAGCCGATCCTGCTCACGTACGAGGGCGACCGCACCGTCTCGGACCTGCTGGACCGCGTCGCCGACCTGGCCGAACCGCTGACCTCGACCACCACCGCGGACGGCACGCAGCACCGGCTGTGGGCCCTCACCGACCCGGTCGCCACCGGCCGCATCGCCGCCGACCTGCTCTGGCACCGGGCCCTGATCGCCGACGGCCACCACCGGCACGCCGCCTACCGCCGACTGCGCGCCGAACGCGGCGGCCCGGCCGAGTACGGCCTGGCCCTGCTAGTCGACTCGACGCGCTACCCACTGAGCCTGCACGCGATCCACCGCGTCCTGCCGCACGTCCCCCTGGAGACGGCCGTCGTCCAGGCCGGCAAGGTCTTCGCGGTCCGCCAGACCCCCGACCCGCACCACGCCCTGAACGAGATCCCGACCGGCGAACACGCCTTCGTCCTCTCCGACGGCACCACGCACTACCTCCTCACCGCCCCCGACCCGGCAGTCCTGGCCGAGACCATCCCCGCCGACCGCCCCCAGGCCTGGCGCGCCCTGGACGCCACAGTCCTGCACCACGTCCTGGTCGAGGCGGTATGGCAGCTCCCGGACACCCCCGAAGAAGTCCGCTTCGACCACGACCCACTCCACGCCGTCGCCGAGGCCGCACGCATCGGCGGCACCGCGGTACTCCTGCGGCCGACGACGGAGGACGTGGTACGACAGCTGGCCGGCGCCGGGGTGCTGATGCCGCGGAAGTCGACGGCGTTCGGGCCGAAGCCGGCGACGGGGCTGGTGATGCGGCTGCTGGCTGAGGATGGGGCTGGTCCGATCGAGCGGTTCTGATCTGCGGGTACTTCTTTTGGCGGTTGGGGTGTGGGTGGCTGGGGTGCAGTGGGTGCGGTTTGTTTGTGGGTTTTAAGAGCTTTTTACGGCTTCGCACTGGTTTAAGAAGGATCCGCTGGGTGGCGCAGTTCGGTGGGGTGCCTGGGGACGCGCTGGCGGCCGGCGGGTGATGCTGGACACGACCGCGCGCGGGTCCGAGTCACTGCGCACGCGTTGCGTGGGCGGCAATCGTCGGGCGTGGTGGGCGCCTGAAGTCAAGAGCAGGCGCCTCCGGCGGGGGCACTCCAGACTCTGAGGGATCCCCAACCCCCCGCGTCGCCGGCGGTCTGAGTGTTGGTCGCCGAGTCCCGGATCCCTCGTCGCTGTCGTCGCCGTAGACGGAACCAGCCCGGCCTGGCGGGGTAAAGCCGGATCGCTGCTGCTGTGGTCCGGCCTCGTCCGGCTTGACCCCGCCAGTCCGGGCTGGTTGGCAGAGCCCGCCGACAGCGACGAGGGATCCGGGACAACCCCGCCTGTGGGAAGGATTCCCCGCGTCTCAGGCGCGCCACGTCACGACCGCACGTGGCGCACCCGGGTGGACCGTGTCCACACCACAGGCCGGGGTTGTCCCGGGTTCCCCGTCGCGTCGGCGGGC